>JABXID010000079.1 GCA_013373245.1 Gammaproteobacteria bacterium | reverse complement strand
ATCATTTCAGGTATTGTCAGTGGTTGGATATTAGGAAATGTGTTTGGTAATAACGCCATTAGTATTATTATGTTGGCCGGTGTAAGTATGATCCTAGGTGCATTGTCTGTTTACTTTGTCAAAGAGAAACAAGAGTCGTAATCGATAAGCTATAAGTTTTAAGTTTTAAGTAAGAGCGAGAACATACACTTTTGTCATTCCGAGGGAGCCTAAGCGAGTCGAGGAATCTTGCTCTTAAAAAAGATCCCTCCACTCGAATATGTCAGTTTATAAGTTAGACGCTCTATCCCTGCAAAAATGAACCACTCGGTCGGGATGACGCGTTTTCATTGGTTTGCTTTCCAGCTTTCCAGCTTTCCAGCTTTCAAGCCTTTTTCTTTTCGAAACTCGAAGCTCAGCTAGAGATCCCGGCCAAAAACGCGCCGGGATGACGTCTTTCTTTGCTTCCAGCTACATAACTCGCATTCCAGGCTGTGCGCCTTCGTGCGGTTCTAATATCCATAGGTCTTTGCCACCAGGGCCTGCCGCTAAGATCATGCCTTCTGACATACCAAAACGCATTTTTCTTGGTTTTAGATTTGCAACAACAACCGTTAATTTGCCTTCTAAGTCCTCAGGAGAATACGCAGCTTTGATACCTGAGAAGATTTGACGAGTTTCGCCGCCAATATCAAGCTGGAACTTTAACAGTTTTTCTGCGCCTTCAACGTGCTCGGCTTTGATGATTTTAGCGATACGCAAGTCGACTTTAGCAAAATCACCAAATTCGATTTCATCAGCTAATGGCTCATCTGCAAGAGGCCCTGTAGGTGCTGGTGCGGCGGCAGCTAGACTTTCTTTCGAGTCTTCCACCATTTTTTCTACTTTTTCCATATCAACACGTTGCATTAACGCTTTGAATTTATTGATGTCATGATCAACCAGTGTGTCATCAATGGAATGCCAAGTCAGTTCCGTATTTAAGAACGCCTCGACTTCTTTGGCCATACCCGGTAACACCGGTTTTAAGTAAGTCATTAAAATGCGGAAGAGGTGAATCCCCATGGAACAAACGTCGTGAGTTTGTTGCTGTAGGTTTTCATCTTTGGCAGAAACCCAAGGAGCCTTATCATCAATATATTTATTGGCTTTATCCGCTAAGGCCATAATATCGCGTACCGCTTTAGCAAATTCTCTTTGCTCGAAGCTTTGTGCAATGCTTGCTTTTGCATTTTGGAAATCAGCCAGTAGCTCAGGTGCGTCAATATTGCTCGACAACTTACTATCAAAACGTTTTTTGATGAAGCCCGCACAACGGCTGGCAATGTTAACCACTTTACCAATTAAGTCAGAATTCACTTTTTGACCAAAGTCATCTAAGTTCAAATCTAAGTCGGTAATGCCACTGTTCAATTTAGACGCGAAGTAATAACGCAAATATTCAGGGTTTAAATGATCTAAATAGGTTCTTGCTTTGATGAAGGTGCCTCGAGATTTTGACATCTTCTCGCCATTTACGGTGACAAATCCATGAGCAAACACATTAGTAGGTTTACGGAAATTTGCACCTTCTAACATGGCAGGCCAAAACAGGCTGTGGAAATAGATAATGTCTTTACCAATGAAGTGGTAAAGCTCAGCGTCTGAGTCAGCCGACCAAAACTCGTCAAAGTTGATGCCTTGTTTGTCACACAGGTTTTTAAAACTCGCCATGTAACCAATCGGTGCGTCTAACCAAACGTAAAAGTATTTACCAGGTGCGTTTGGAATTTCAAAGCCGAAATAAGGCGCGTCGCGGCTGATATCCCATTGCTGTAAACCTTGCTCAAACCATTCAGCCAGTTTATTAGCCATTTCTGTTTGAATACTGCCACTGTGCAACCATTCTTTTAACATTGGTTCAAACTTAGGCAAGTCGAAGAAGTAGTGCTCTGAGTCTCTCAATACCGGAGTTGCACCAGAAATAACTGACTTAGGATTTAATAAGTCGGTTGGCGTATAAGTCGCACCACATTTATCGCAGTTATCGCCGTTTTGATCGTCCGCTTTACATTTCGGACAAGTCCCTTTTACGAAACGGTCTGGCAAAAACATTTGTTTTTCAGGGTCGAATAACTGGCTGATTGACCTTTTCGCAATAAACCCAGCATCATTTAATTTGTTGTAAATAAGCGAGGCTAACTCTTGGTTTTCGTCACTGTGAGTTGAATGGTAGTTATCGAATTCAATAAAAAAGTCAGCGAAATCAACAATGCGTTCTTCACGCACTTTAGCAACCATTTCTTCTGGTTTAATGCCTTGCTCTTGTGCTTTCAACATTATCGGCGTGCCGTGGGCGTCATCCGCACAAACGTAGTAACACTCATTACCTTGTGCTTTTTGGAAACGGTACCAAATATCAGTTTGGATATATTCCATTAAGTGACCCAAGTGCAACGAGCCATTGGCGTACGGTAAAGCACTGGTGACTAAAATTTTACGTTTTGAATTTGCGGTAGACATAAATTTGAAAAAGCCTTTGAACTAAATTAACAGACTCTAGTAGAGTTTAGGGGGGCGATGTTACATAATTTACGTATTATTTGCACCCTCCAAGCACCAAAGAATAAGACGAATATGAAATTTTCTAACATATTTTCAAGTAAGAGCAACACGGATGACAAACAATTGTTGCGTGACTTGTTGTCGGACCTACAAACACCTAATTTTCCGAACGGCATAACGGGTCAACTTTCAATAGAACAATCCAGCAATTCATTTCACGTTAAAGTGCCATTTAACCCTGAATTTGTCGAAGATGAAATTAAAGCTGCACTAGCGACTCGAGCGTTTGATCAGCCAGTTACTTTATCTCATCAGCCACCACAGAAACATAAACAAGCGATAGCGAATATTAAATTGGTTGTCGCAATAGCCTCGGGCAAAGGTGGGGTGGGTAAATCGACAGTAACTGCTAATTTGGCTGCAGCGCTTGCAAAAACTGGTCACAAGGTTGGCGTGTTAGATGCCGATATTTACGGCCCATCAGTTCCGTTAATGTTTGGTTTACAAGGTCAACAAGTTGAGTCAAAAGATGGCAAACGCATGGAACCGTTTAATCAACACGGTGTTTTTTTGAATTCCATTGGTTTTTTAGTACCGGATGAGCAAGCTGTTGTTTGGCGCGGGCCTATGGCGTCAAAAGCGTTAATGCAAGTCATTAACGAGACAAATTGGCCTGAATTGGATGTCCTGTTAGTGGATATGCCACCAGGTACAGGTGATATTCAGTTGACCATGTCTGATACTGTGAAATGTGACGGTGCGCTCATCGTTACCACACCGCAAACAGTAGCTTTAGCGGATGCCGACAAAGGCATCAATATGTTTAACAAAGTGGCAACGCCAATTGTTGGTTTGGTGGAAAATATGAGTTTGTTTGTGTGTGAAAGCTGCGGAACATCCCATGCATTATTTGGTGATTCTGGTGGGGTTGAATGTGCGAAACGTCACAATGTTCCATTGCTGGCGCAGTTACCACTAAAACAAACTATTCGAGAAGCTGGCGATTCAGGGCAACTATACGGTTTAACTGAAAATAATGAGTATCAACCGTTGGCATTTTCACTTATGATGCAGCTGTCAAAACAAACTGAAAATATAATTGCGTTAGGATAAACCATGCGTCTTTGCGATATCGATATAATCAATTACTTAAACCAAGGCAAAATCGTGATTGAGCCAAGACCTGATAACGATCAAGTATCAGGTATTACCGTGGATTTAACCTTAGGTAATAAGTTCCGTGTATTTCAAGATCATGCTGCCCCATACATAGATTTAAGTGGCCCAAAAGCGCAAACGGAAAAAGCGCTAGAGTCTATTATGAGTGACGAAATTATCATTGGTGAAGACGAAGCTTTCTTCTTGCATCCGGGGGAATTAGCGCTGGCAATGACTTATGAGTCAATTACCTTACCAAGTGACTTAGTTGGCTGGCTGGATGGCCGCTCTTCGCTTGCTCGTTTGGGGTTAATGGTACACGTTACGGCGCACCGAATTGATCCTGGCTGGTCCGGCAATATCGTGCTTGAATTTTACAACTCAGGTAAATTGCCACTGGCACTCAAACCGCAAATGAAGATAGGTGCCTTGAGTTTTGAAACTATGACGGCACCTGCGGCAAAACCCTACACATCAAGAGTTGATGCCAAATACAAAAACCAAGACGGTGCCATTGCCAGTCGAATCGATCAGGATAAACACAATTAATCTAGTCGATTATTAGCATCAGCCTTGGCAAATGCGTTTAATCAGTATTTAATAGAGAGATAAGTTACTCAAATCCGACGTGCTGCAAAGGGAGCTACGCTTGCATTTCTGTATAAGTAAAAGTTTAGGATTGATTTTGCTTTGCGTCGGTTTGATGTTAGGTGCGTCTGCTCCTGCATATTCAGCCGGTTATAACGATCAGTTTGATATTCTTTATTTAGATGACTCCACCAATCCGCTCACTTTAGAGCAAGTCAGTAAATTGCCAAAAGAAATGTTTGCTGATTCTACTCGTCAATTACACAAACCTTTATCTCTCGACTTTTCTGTTTGGTATCAAATTGTTTTAAAGGACAATTCTGGCGCTGTGACTGAGCCCATCACCATTACGGTCGATAATCCAACTCTCGACTCGATTAAATTTCATTTACTTGAACGACATATCGATAATAAAAAAAACACCACTCTGTTATCTCAGAAAACTGTTGGTGACACACAAAGATCAGCAACGGCGGTTGACTATGTCGTGCCACAATTTAGTTTATTCAATGGGTTTGAAAAGCAACAAGTGATGTACGTACACGTTAAGACTAATGGTGCAAGTGCCAGTCCCATTATCATCGAGTCGGTATCTTCTTCTGAGTTACGAAGTAGTGCGCAGTTGATGTTGTTGGGCTGTTTTGTCGGCGTTGTTTTGATCATGGTGATATACAACTTCTTTATGTTTAGAGGCATCGGTGACCTTTCTTACATAAATTACATTGGTTACATTGCGTTTGCCGGTTTAACCATGTCGATGATCAATGGTTTCACTTATTTTATTTTACCATTTGAATTAGCGAGTTGGATGAATGACCATTTGTTGATTTCACATTTCTGTGGGTTGGCTTTTGCTATTCGTTTTGCCATCGCGTTTTTACGTTTCCAAAAGGTAAAACCTTGGTTTGTACAACTTGGCGTGTTCCTGTCGCGGTTAAACTTTTTATTTGCAGCTTCAGCGCTATTTTTAACTGAAGGTACACTAACTCCGGTTTATTTTGCGAGCGTCGCGTCAGTTTATGTATATGCCATTATTTTGATGTCGAAAGTTATTGGCGAGAAGCTTATTTGGGTTAAATATTATTTGGCATCTTGGATACCCTTGTTTGTCGGCGTAGGTGTTGGCATCGCTGCGTTTAATGGTGGCATTGCATATAACTTTTTAACCCGTAATGCGGCTATGTTTGGGATTTTATCTGAGATTTGCATTATGGCGATAGCTTTAATGGATAGGTTCAGGGTTAATGAATTAGATAAAGATTACAAAACCCATCACGATGTAATCACTGGGCTACCAAATAAGGTTGCATTAAATATCGTTTTAGAAAAGCTCACAGCCAATAAAAAGCATTTTACTTTAGGGGTGTTTGAAATAGATCAAGCTGACGCCTTCTTTGCTGGGCTGGGCGTAGAAAAAGCCAATCAATTATATCGAGAGTTATTTCGTAATATCGAAGAGTATAGCGAAGGTTTGTCTTCGGTATACAAGTTTGGTATTAATTTACACAGTGAAGAACATCACGTGATCCGTATTAATGACGCTCGTTTTGCCGTTGTTTTTCTCGGTGATTTAACCGAACAAACTCTGGAATATAATGTCAATGTAATGCAAGAAGCGGTCTCTACATTGGTGTATATAAATGGCGCGGCAATATCGCCGTCATCTACCGTGGGATTGGTAAGTTATCCGCCAGAGAGTTTCGACAGCCAACAAAGTCAGCATCTATTGTTTTACGCTAATCAAGCCCTCTATTTGGCAAAACGAGATAAGTTACCAGCGCTGCGCTTTGAAGAATCAAATGAAAACTCCAGTTTAGAAAATTTCGAGTTAGCCGGCGAGTTACAAAAAGCAATTCTTAACGATGACTTGCAACTTTTTCATCAGCCACAAGTTGAAATGCAAAGTGGCAAAGTTATTGGCAGCGAGCTGTTGCTGAGGTGGAATCATAATGAACGTGGTCTTGTTGACGCTGCAAAAATCATTGCGGTCGCGGAACAGACCGGAGTGATGAATCAGTTGACCGAATGGGTTATCGGTCGAGGGTTTGAGCAGCACAGTAAATTGTTAAAACTTGGTTTTGAGCATTCAATATCGATTAACTTGTCAGTGAAAGATCTGTTAGACAATAGTTTATTGGCAAATGTGTTAACCGCGACGGTTGAGCACAATGTGCCACCTGAAACGGTTATTTTTGAAATTAAAGAAGACGCGACGGTTGATCAGCAATCTTTGGTAAAAGGTGTGACGGCGGAGTTTATTCAACAAGGGTTTAAAATTGCCATCGATGATTTCGGCTCTGGTTATTCTAACCTGAATCAGTTGACGCTTTTGGCTCCAGCACAAGTAAAGTTAGATAAAACGTTTTTTGATTTGGAACACGGGCTGTTAAATCGAACTGTTGCAGAGTCTATTATTGATTTAGCCTCTAAGTTGGGAATTGAAGTTGTTGCCGAAGGTGTTGAATCTGAAGCATCCCGAGAAATCTTACAGGCAATAAATTGTAGATTCGCACAGGGGTATTATTTCGCAGAGCCAATGGCGTTTTTGGACTACATGCGTTGGCTACAATACAAACCTAACTCTACAGAAAATTCACGATAATCTTGGTTTGTGTGAATTGGTATTAACTATTCCAATTCTTTAGTTGCATCCATAGATTGTATTTCGGATACTCAAGAACACAATGATTAACTCCGAGCTTGCACGCCTAAATTGTTAACTTAAACATTAACAGCATGGTTTGTTCGCCGCAATCGCAATACTCTATACCTAGTCTTGTTGAGTAGTTATGAATGTTGCAGATTGCCAGGGTCACGAGAGAAATGTCGTCGGCCTCCCGCATTTGGAAAGGTGTTATGTTACAAGATAACTTCGGTCGCAAGTTTGAATACTTGCGCCTGTCCATTACTGACGCGTGCAATTTCCGTTGCAACTACTGCCTGCCCGACGGCTATGACTGTTTGGGAGAGCGGGATTATATGTCACTGTCTGAAATTCAGACCTTGGTCAGCGCTTTTGCGCAACTCGGCACCAAAAAAGTTCGCATCACTGGCGGCGAGCCAGCCCTTCGTAAAGATCTCACCGATATCATCGCACTGTGTGCAAATACTCCGGGTATTGAGCAAGTCGCGTTGACGACGAACGGGTTTAATTTAGAAAAAAAAATTGAACAATGGTTAAACGCTGGATTAACCAATTTGAATGTCAGCGCCGACAGTTTAGACCCTAGAATGTTTGAAACCATTACCGGCAGCAGCAAACTCGAAAATATTTTAGCTGGTATCACTAAAGCGCAAGCCTTGGGTTTTGATAAGATTAAGTTAAACGCTGTGTTGCTTAAACAGTTTAATTTGTCGATGTTTGACGATTATCTAGCTTGGCTGCGAGACAACGCCATAACAGTTCGTTTCATAGAATTAATGGAGACCGGCTCAAATCAGCTATATTTTCAGCAAAACCATGTATCAGGCTCAATACTGAAACAACAATTACTGGACCAAGGTTGGAGTCAGGTGATCCGCGATAAACTAGCAGGGCCTGCACAAGAATTTTACCATGCCGAATATGCAGGCAAGATTGGACTTATCATGCCCTACAGCAATGACTTTTGTCAGACCTGTAATCGTTTGCGTGTATCGTCGCATGGTCAGCTTCATTTGTGTTTGTTCACCGAGCAAGGTATCGATTTGCGCAGTAGCCTTAAAGAGCGAGATATCGAACAAACAAAACTAGATGTCATTGCATCAATGTCGAATAAAAAACTCAGCCACGAATTACAGCAGAACATTACTGGCATAAATCAGCACTTTGCCAGTATTGGTGGTTAAGGCGTAATTTGATGAATAGTTTCGTCATAGGCGATAGTTTTAAACTTGCAAAACCTTTTGCTGGTTTGGTGCTTGCTGGTGGTCGCTCATCTCGAATGGGGCAAGATAAGTCGCAATTGGAGCTGAACGGCAAAACATTGTTGCAACGAGCGGTAACCTTGTTAAACAACACCGGAGCTACCGAGTTGCTAGTGAGTGCTCACTCTGAACTGGCATTGGCATCACCAAGTTTTGATGAAGTTGATTTGCAAGTCGTAACAGACCGATTTAAAAACAAGGGGCCTTTGGCGGGCATAGATGCAGCTATGAGTAAGACCGAATTGCCCTTATTGATTATTCCTGTCGATATGCCACTTCTAACGTCGACACAATTACGCAACATAGTTGATGCGAGCTTTTCAGCTGAACCAGGTACTGACAATGCAGTATGTTACCAAGATCATATTTTGCCGTTGTTTTTACCCAACACTGAATTGTTACGTGATGATTTAACACACCGGTTAACATCTTCAGTTAGCGATAAAAAGAGCTTGTCTATTAGGCGTTTTATTCAGCAAATTGCGTTACATGAACTATCAACTGATGATTTACCGAACAATTGTTTGTCGAATGTAAACGACCCAGCTCAGTGGCAACAAGCCGTTGGCTACATAGAAAAACAAAGATTTATAAAAAGTTAAACAATAAAAAATTAGGAAATAGGAGCGTACATGACAAAACCAGCAGCTTCATTTGTTCCCCTCAATGTCGCGATATTAACTGTGTCGGATACCCGAAATGAAGACACCGATACATCTGGTAAAGCCTTGGTCGAGCTTCTCAGCAACGCGGGCCATCAGTTAGCGGCAAAAAAGATTGTGAAAGACGATATTTATCAAATGCGCGCAGTGGTATCTGGCTGGATTGCATCGAGTAATATTCAAGCTGTATTGATCACAGGTGGTACTGGATTTACCCAAAGAGATTCTACGCCAGAGGCCATTACGCCTTTGCTGGATAAAACAGTTGATGGCTTTGGTGAGTTATTCCGTCATATATCTTATGACGAAATTGGCACATCGACCATGCAATCTCGTGCGTTAGCAGGTCTTGCTAATGGTACGGTAATTTTTTGTATGCCGGGTTCCACAGGCGCGTGCAGAACGGCCTGGTCAATTATCGAATCGCAACTTAATTCAACTCACAAACCTTGTAATTTTGTCGGTCAGTTGAAAAAAGTTGATGCTGTTGAATGTGAAACAAGGGGCTAACCATGTCGGTATTAACTCACGTGGATCAGTCCGGGCAAGCCAATATGGTGGATGTTACCGATAAAACGCAAACTGTCAGAATAGCGGTGGCGGAAGGTTTTATTAAAATGTCCGGCGAAACTATCGAACAAGTTATCTCGCATACCAATAAAAAAGGGGACGTGATCACAACGGCTAAAATTGCAGGAATTCAGGCAGCAAAAAAGTGTGCAGACCTTATTCCGCTGTGTCATCCATTAGCATTGTCAAAAGTGGATGTGAACTTTGAAATACAAGCTGCTGAACAGTGTATTCGAGTTGAAGCTATGTGCAAGCTGACTGGCAAAACTGGCGTTGAAATGGAGGCTTTGACCGCGGTAAGTGTGGCGGTGTTAACCCTGTTTGACATGTGTAAAGCATCGGACCCAAGTATGGAAATCTTCGGTATTAAGGTGTTGGAAAAGGTAGGCGGTAAAAACGGACATTGGAAAAATGAACATTCAAGTTAAATTCTTTGCACAATTAAAAGAAAAACTTGGCTGTGGTGAGCTAACTCTTTCATTTCCCAGTGAGAGTGTAACTGTTAGTGAAGTTAAGTCAGCACTGAGTAGCAAAGGTTCAGTTTGGCAAAAAAGCTTAGCGGACGGACACGTATTGATGGCGGTAAACCATGATTTGGTTGTCGAAAGTTTCAGTGTAGAAGATGGTGACGAAGTCGCTTTTTTTCCGCCGGTGACCGGAGGTTAGTATGGTCGTTGTGCAAGAGGCTGACTTTGATCTAGCGGTCGAATATCAAAAGCTCACTGAGAATAATGCGCAAGACGGTGCCGTAGTGACTTTTATTGGACGCGTTCGTGATTTTAATCAAGGGCAAGGTGTCACCGGATTAACACTGGAACACTATCCTGGCATGACCGAAAAAGCGCTAAAAGGGATAGAGCAAAAAGCAAAAGAGCGTTGGCCAATCAATCGGGTTACAATTATACACCGCGTCGGATCACTGAAGATTTGCGATCAAATCGTATTTGTTGGGATTTCCAGTCCTCATAGAGAATCGGCATTTGCAGCGACTGAATTTATCATGGATTATTTAAAAAACGATGCGCCGTTTTGGAAAAAAGAAACAACTAAGCAAGGCTGTCATTGGGTTGAGGCACAACAAAAAGATAAAGACGCACTTAAGAAGTGGTAATACACGTATGATTATTTTATGCCATCGAATGCAATGCTTGTTAAATCAGGCCAATAATTGGTATAAGGTTTTATCGGTCGTTTAAAAGAATAGTTTTAAGAGGTACTTTTTGTTAAAGATTGTTTGCATCTTGTTATTGCTGGTTAGTAACTCTTTACTTGCACAAGGGCCTAAAAGACTAATGAATGTCGCGTATGTCGGCCATACGAAAGGTGAAAATGCATTTTGGGATAACCTTGTTGCGCCGATGCCAGAAGTGGCGAAACAACTTGGCATTAACTTAAGTGTTTATTATGCGGATTATAACAATCGTTTCAGTTATTTTGATGAAGTCACAAAAATTGTTAACAGTGACACGCCGCCAGACTTTCTTATATCGCCTTTTCGAGCAGCGTCCAGCAAGCCGTTGTTAAACTTGCTGGAAAAGAAACAAATCCCTTTTATTTCTATCGTTAATGAAATACCTCGCAGTGAGCGAGCGAAAGTTGGGTTGCCACAAGCAAATTACAAATTCTGGAAAGCACAAATTACTTCCGATGATACCGCCTCTGGTGAGATGTTGGCGCAGGCATTGCGAGCTATTGCCTTGAAAAAGACAGCGCAAAGGCCTTTGAAGTTAGTCGCTTTAGCGGGAGGTCGAGTAATGGAGTCGTCATTAGAGCGCAACGATGGCTTGCAAAAAGCGTTAGCTCAGTACAATGATCTTTATTATCAACAAAGTGTGTTTACCGATTGGAATCCTGGCAAGGCTTATCGCATGTGTACCGAGTTATATCATCGTCATGGCAAAGCCGACATAGTTTGGGCTGCCAATGACGATATTGCGATAACAGCGGCGCAGTGTCTGCGTGATTTATTAGATGATGATGTAAATAACGTAACGATAGGCGGTGTAGACGCAACCATCAAAGGGGTGCAGGCGGTAATTAACGAGCAAATTGATATTACACTGGGTGGTAATCAGATGCATGGAGCTTGGGCACTGATAGTTGCCTTTGATATTTATAATCAAAAAGCACAACACGCCAACAGCTTGGAAAGTCCATTTTTTATAGTGGATAAAAAAAATGCACCTTCACTGCTGCGTTTGTTAAAGGGGGACTGGCACCAAGTTAATTTCAAAGCCATGTCAAAAACGTACAATCCACAACTAAGCCATTACGATTTTAATCTTTCCCATTTATTAGTAAATGAGTAATAGGAGACTCAGTTTGCTGGTGCGTTGTTGGTTTAAAATAAAATTACTGATTTTGTGTGGCGGTATGCTGAGTTCAGTGACTCAAGTGTCAGCTGAAACCATTAAAGTTGCGGTAGCCAGTAATTTTTATCATACCTTGCAGCAGTTGTTAGGTGATCTAGATTGTTCATCTAAAGCGGAAGCGATAGCGCAGTCAGATTGCGACTTTGTCCTATCATCTGGTGCGACAGGTACGTTGTTTAGTCAAATAACTCATGGTGCGCCGTTTGATATATTTTTTGCTGCGGATGTAACACGGCCAAAAAAATTAGAGCAGATGGCGCTGACTCAATTTAGACAAACTTATACCCGCGGTAAGCTGGTGTTTTGGTCGACAGAACCAAACATGCAAACGGTATCTTCATTACAAAACTATAAAGGTAAGTTGGTAATCGCAAATGAAAAACTGGCTCCTTTTGGGAAAGCCGCGATGGAGGTTCTGGCGACCACAGGTTTAATGACTACTTTTTCCAAGCGATTGTTGCGAGCATCTAATATTAATCAGGCGTTTCAGTTTGTTGATACAGGGAATGCCAATGTCGCATTTCTTTCAGAATCGCAAATGATACAAGCTCAGCAAGCTATGCAACCCCGTAAATATCAAAACTATCAAGTGGTTGAACCTAAATTTTATATGCCGATTGAACAACAAGTCGTTATTCTAAAAAAGCAGCGCTCGGTAAATGAGAATGACAGGTTACGTAAAATTGTCGAGTATATTGCCTCTCCGCAAGTGCAGAAAAAATTGGCAAACTTGGGCTATCAACCAATCACAAATATACAAGGAGCTGGCTGATGTCATGGGATATTGATTTGCAGGCACTTTGGTTGACCCTAAAGTTAGCGATGTTAACCGTTGTTATTTTATTAATGGTTTGCCTGCCAGCAGCTTGGCTACTTAATAAGTATCAAGGCCGTTTTAAACCCGTAATTGAAGCGTTGATAACTTTGCCTTTAGTTCTGCCGCCTACCGTATTGGGTTTTTATCTTTTAATGGCCTTTTCACCAAATGCTTGGTTAGGTAATGCTTGGTTGCAAGTCACCGGGGAGCAGTTAACGTTCAGTTTTACCGGTATATTGTTAGGTTCTTTGATTTATTCCTTACCTTTTGTAATGCAGCCATTAATGAGTGGATTATCGCAATTGGGCGAAGCATTTGAACAACAAGCCGCCAGTTTAGGCATAGTCACTTGGAAGCGTTTTGCTTATTTATTATTGCCGTTATTAAAACCTAGCATCATAAGCGCAGCGACCCTTGGTTTTGCTCATACGCTCGGTGAATTTGGGTTAGTGCTAATGATAGGCGGGAATATACCAGGTGAAACGCAGGTGCTGTCGATAGCGCTTTATAATCATGTTGAGTTATTGGAATATCAACAAGCGCATAACCTGGCGGCGCTATTGCTGCTTTGTTCGTTTTTGAGTTTATTGTTGTTATACAAATTTAATCGACCGCTTGCGGATATTCGCTAAATGAACATTAGGACAGGGTGACATGTTGCAAGTTTCTGTTAGTCATCAAATAAATGAATTGAAACTCGAAGTCGAATTAGACTTACACGGCAAAGGCTCGGTGATTGGAGTGTTTGGCGCTTCAGGGCACGGCAAATCAACTCTGTTGCGTATTCTCGCTGGTTTAGAAAAACAAGCGAATTACCAATTGGGTAGTCACGGATTATCTGATGTTTATGGTGTATCTATCGGTTGCAATCATTCGATTGCAGAGCAGAATCCTTGTGTGTTGAACCGTCAAAAAGCTTTATTGTTTCCTCATTTAACAGTGTTACAAAATTTAGAATTTGTTATTAAACACTCGTATTGGCGCACAGAAAAACAAACGGTTAGCGAGCATAAAGTCAGTCGTGATATTAGTATTCACGATGTTATTCAGTGGTTTAATTTAAAGCCTATAATTCACAAATCGGTTGATGCTTTGTCAGGTGGCGAACAACAGCGCGTCGCTATCGCCAGAAGTTTGTTGTCTGGCAAACCAATTGTTTTGTTGGACGAGCCATTTTCTGCGCTTGATTGGCAAACACGAATTTCATTTTTGACGCTATTGCCTGAAATTGCTCGACGCTTTAATATTTGTTTTGTTCTGGTTAGCCATTCTTTAAAGGAGTTGGCAATTGCTACGGATTATATGTTGTGTATTCGACAGGGCCATGCAGAGGAACACGGCAACACCGCTGATTTGATAAACGAGCTAGGGCAAATAGCTGGGCAGCCTGTGTTCTCGAATTTAACCCTTTGTTTTCAAAGGTGTTTGCCAGAGTACCGTTTAAGCCAATGGGCTCTGTCTGATGCTCCTCAGCAGCATATCTATTTTAAACAAGTTGTTGCTGAGGCCATTAATAAAACACCACAGATACAAAATGATGATGTGATAGTGCAACAAAAACGCATCACACTGGATGCCGATCAAGTAAGTATTTCACGCCATTTTAACGCTGATACCAGCATGTTAAATCAACTAAAAGGTAAGGTCCTGAATATTTGTGAGCAGGAGCATATGGCGTTGGTGAGTTTATCGGTCGGTGAGCAAAGATTGTTTGCGCAAATCTCTAAGCTTTCTCTTCACCGACTCAATTTACAGCCTAATGAAGTCGTCTATGCCCAATTCAAGGCGCTCTAAATTTATACCGCTTAGTATTAGCTAGATAACCATGCCAACAAATCATCGTGTTGGTAGTTATAACCCAGTTTATTGCGCGATTTATCGGAACTGACTCGTCTAGCCTCTTGATTTTGGACTTCGCTAAAGGTAGGTAACTCAAGTCCCTTAGTGGCCGCAGCCGCTTGATAAAACGTTTTTTTATTGCAATGACAGTTGCTCACACCATTGTATATTTTTGGGGCTGGGACTTTTTCATTAGGTTGATACGTCCGGTTTATAATGGCGATTAAGTTTCCAACCGCGTCTTCTTGATGGATTAAATTGACCGGATTATTTCCGTTATCGACAGCTTTACCAGCTTTGATAAACCGACTTGGATGGCGCTCCGGCCCCAATAACCCAGCCAGCCTTATTACGCTCGATTGTCGAGAAAAGTTCGAGAGGTGTTGCTCTGCTTGTTGTAAATATTGCACTTTATCGCCGCCTTGGTTTAATTCGCTGTCCTCATCAACAACACCTTCTAAACCGTTATATATTGCTGTGCTGCTAATGAGTATAACGTGCCGAACCTTATGCTTTTCGCAAGTGGTGACCAGTTGTTTTATCTTGTCAGGATAGTCAGTGTTATGTCTTAGCCTTGGTGGAATGGCGATTATAATTACATCTTGATCTAAACAATCAAATCGTTCAGGAGTGTCATTAGTGAATGGCAGACTCAGCTGCTCGATGTTGAAACCCAATTGTTGCAGTTGTTCGCCACTTTCAGGCCGTTGATAAGTAGCAATAACATCATAATGCTTGTCAGATAAAGTTTTATATAAGGCTTTACCAAGCCAGCCACAGCCGACAATGCCTACCGATAATGGTTTCATTGCTTACTCTTTAAATTTGGAAATAATGATTACTCTCGCGCTCATGAGAAAGGTTTTTGTTAGTTTTTCTTTTGTACTTTAACGTCATACATAGCTTCATCTGCCGCTTTCAATAAGTCTGTAGCGGTTGTCCCGTGTTCTTCGTATATGGCGTAGCCCATGCTTGCACTCACTTCGACTTTTTGTGCTTTGCCTTGTAAGTCAGTAACGAAATAATCTCCGCATATAGATTTAAGTTGTTGTTTCCCGGCTTGTTGAGCTTCATTAAGACTTTTTATGTGAGGTAATACGGTAACAAATTCATCTCCGCCATACCGAGCGACAAAGTCTGTTGAGCGACTAAACATATGCAGCCGGTTAGCTATGTGCTGTAAAAGTTGATCTCCAGCATCATGGCCGTGAATGTCATTAACAGGTTTGAAGTTGTCTAAGTCGACAAACAATAGAGCAAAAGAATCCTCATAACGGCGAGCGTGATCGATAAGCTCTTCTATTTTTAGATGTAATGCTTTACGGCTGTACAATTTAGTTAAGTTATCTTTATTTACTGAGTTTTCTAACGCTTTTAATAACAAATGTCTCTCTTTTGAGAAGCGAATGACTCGTTGTAACAATGACGCGGAAAGCTCACTTTTAGGAATGTAATCTTGCGCACCCAGTTGAATCAGTCTATCGCCTAATGTCGCATCATCAATACCGGTAACTACAACAATCGGTACTCCGAGCGCATGCTGTTTTACGGTCAACATGGTGTCAAAGCCGTCGCTGTCTGAAACATTCAAGTCCATTAATATGATATCGGGGGTTAAGTTTTTCAGTGCGTTAACAATGCTTTCCAGTGAATCAAAAGTGAGCACTGAATGTTTCATTAAGTGATCGCTTTGCAATGCTTTGCTGATCAAATAGGCATCATCTTTATCATCTTCCAATAAATAAACCATTTGGTTGTTGTTCAATGATGGCGATTCATTCATGTTTTATTAATCCTTTGCCAATAATTCGATAATACACTTAAAAACTCTTTGGTATCACCTAAACCTTGCGGTTTTTTAACGTAGGAGTTTGCTCCGTTGTCATAACATTTTTGGATGTCCTGTGGGCTACTAGAGTTTGAATACATGATCACAGGGGTATTATTGAGTTTGGTATCCTTTTTAATGTTTTTAAGTAAATCGATGCCGCTATAGTGGGGCATGTTAAGGTCAAGCAAGACAACGCTTTTTTTGTCCGCAACGCTTTTTATCGCCGGTAACAGTGAGTCTCCGCTCTCAAAATAAATAAGATCAAGTGCCTCGTCTATTTGTGTTAACGCTTGTTTTAAAATGTACGCCTCGTCGGGGTCGTCATCAACTAAAATTAGATTCATTACATCTCCTTAGGAAAAGAAACAACAAATTCACTGCCTTTACCTTCTTCACTATTACAAATAATAGTCGCTTTATGGGCTTTTACTATTTGTGAAACAATCGCTAAACCAATACCGCTGCCATCAAATTCTTCTCTTGAATGCAGACGTTTGAAAGGATCGAAGATACGTTTAATACTCTCAGGCTTCATGCCTATGCCTTGATCTTTAATTGATATTTCCACGCTGGTCGCTAAATCCGTTACCGTGATATCAACTTTAGGTGTTTCACCTGCTTTAACAAACTTGAGTGCATTGCCAACAAGGTTTTGCAATAACTGCTCTAATAGCCCTATGTCGGCATAGATAATTGTGTTGGTATTGGCTGTCGTAATTTCTGCATTAGACTTTTGAATGCGTAACTCTAACCGCTCGAACACTGAACCCAATACCACATCTAAGGACTCTGATTTTAATCGTAGGTTGTTGGTATTAATTCTAGAAAGTTTGAGTAAGTCTTCGATCATCATACTCATACGGATTGCAGACTGCTGTAAGCGTGTTAGCTCATATTTTGCATCAGGTGACTCAGCTAATAGTGGGGTTAGTCGCTGCTGTAATGACTCGCTAAACGCAGTGATTTTACGCAACGGCTCCTGTAAGTCGTGCGAAGCGACAAAGGCAAACTGCTCTAAATATTCGTTGGATTGCTGCAACTGGCGAAGTAACTCATTTTTATCACTGACATCAACAAATGTGCCCAGCATCACTTGAGGTTTTCCATCGTTATCAACTTCTATGATTGAGTCGACCGAATAACACCATACCCAGTGTCCATCTTTGTGTTTAAAACGATACTCCAGCGGGTGCTTGTCTCCTAAATTGGACTTAGCCACTTGTTCTATATGATGTTCAACATCTTGTATATCATCTGGGTGAAATTTGGCCATGAAGTTTTTATCTGATTGCAAGTCTTCTAGGCTATATCCGAGAATGTCAGTATATGCTTTGTTGATGCGTTCGTTTTGCATAGTGGAATAGTTAAATAAGTAAAAACCACAAACGGAATTATCTAATAAATTGGTGAGAAACTGGTGGTTATCTTCTACAGCTTGCTGCGCTTCTATTTGCTGTGTGATATCAACAGCGGTGCCTAAAATGCTATGGCAAAAATCGGTTTCGTCGTTTTTGATAGGGTAAAGAGAGGTTTGGAACCAGTGTGGTTTGCCTTCAAATGGGAAAGATTCAATATATTCCACCGGTAATTTGGTGGTTAAACATTCACTGTACTTTTCTAATACATGCTGTTTGAAGTCTTCTGGGAATTGCGTTAGTTCCGACACTTTTTTACTGATGATTTGATTTTTCTTGGTATTGGTCCATTTTAAAGCGGTATCGTTAAAAAGAGTATATTCAAAGTCTGAACCGACCGCTTTTGCAACCCAGATAGCGTGATTCGAGCCTTTATAAAGTGCTTCAAGGTATTCGGTGCGTTCTTCTAATAATCGTTTAGCTTGTTTTTCTTCATCGATATAGCGCAATGAACCTGCCATGATTATTGGATTACCATGTTCGTCAGGAATCGAATTTCCCCTTGCTAAAAACCAGCGGTAACTTCCGTGGTTGTCTAGGCCTAAATATTCAACTTCATACCTTTCACCTTGTTGCAGATGTTGGTCAACTGCTTCTTGCACATCATCTTGGAACATTGGGTGTATATGATCAAACCAGAGTTTATATGTAGGCGTGGAAGAGGGATCCGCTCCGACCAAATCAAACATTTGCTCCGACCAATTTTGTTCACCGGTATGGATGTTCCATTCCCAAATACCATCATTCGTTGCCTTTAACGCTCGTTCAAAACGAGCGTTAGACTCGACAAGTTCGTCTTTAAGTGCATAGATTTCTTTTAAGTCTTTTATGGTTACTAGCAAATGGAAATGCTCGTCATACTCTTTTTTTGTCACAGTTATTTCTGCGTTGGAAATATGCGCACGTGTTTTCACTTTGCCAATGAAAGTGCGAGGAACATCTACTTCAATGGCTTGAACTTGTGCGCTTAATGTATTTTGAAGTTCACTTGACGCGTCGTAAAGAAGCTCGTCCATCGTAGTATTGTCGGTACTAAACTCTTGTTCGAACTTTTTGTTGCGGAACACTATCTGGCCTGATTCATTGATTAACACTAAACTTAAATTTATGGTGTCGATTAACCAACGTGTTTGTTGGTGCTTTTCTAGCAGTGAAGTGAGTTTTAGATTTTCTTGTTTCGATGCTCCAATCTCTGTTTTCATCCCTTCGACTTCTGCCGGAGTTGGCACTTTTAAAAGGCCTGGTAGTAGTTTGTAAAGATAAAAAGCGGTAATAATTGATATCCCTGCTGTGAATGCTTTGGCTATACCGTGGTATCCATAAACGCCTTGCCAAATGGTCCAGATGCCAAATAAATGTGTAATACCGCAGAACAAAATAAACAGTGAGAACAAAACAAAGACACTGTTATAACCTATATCCTTGCGTTTTTTCATAAACATTAGAATGGCCACAGGTATTGAAAAATAGGCCGTTGCAATGAGTAAGTCCGACAAGACATGTGTCCACAAAATATGAGGTTGCCACATGTAACAATGACCGTGGGGCATGTAATCGCCACGCAAAAACTGACCGATAGCTGAATCCATATCAAATCCTTTTAAGTCAACACGATAGTAAGATAACAATTGATTTTAGTATGGCAGAAAAACGACTATTCACCACTTCATGTAGTGAATACGTCAATGATAGGTATTTAGTTTGTTTATCGGATAAGAATATTGAAGCAGAAGTAGAAAAGTGTGTTATGACAACGGCTATAACACACTTGCTTGTAATTTCGATAACGTGTCAGTTAACAGCTCAATGTATGAACTGTGTTTCTCTTGAATGACGGCGATGTTTTGTTGTTTTGCCGCAGCTTCAAGTTCTGCTGAAACTTCTTGGATTGAGGTTGCACCTACACTGGCAGACGCGCCTTTTACAGAGTGCGCGAGTTTGCCGTATTCTTCCCATTGCTCGTTGTCATAATGCTCAGCAAATAAGGGTAAGTACTCAGATATTTGATCGACATACATACCGACAATTGATAAATACAACCCTTCATCATCCATGCAATTGACCAGACCTTGTTCAGCATCAATACCGTCAATTGTTTTTAAGCTTTCCAAAGACATACATTTTAACTTTATTCAAAACACAATGATTTTATTAAAGCATAATTACAAATACTATCAACATTAGGGGGCGTTTATTTTACCAGCCGTCGTCCCAGCTTTTTAGCTCGATTACATCATTTACCTGCACATTATTCATGAAGTCGGCATCTAACGATTCAGCAATCGCAGAGTTTTCGTATACTTGAGTAATGCGCACACGATAAGGGCTAATAACGAAGTTGGTTAACAAGTTGCCGTTATCATCAATAACGTCAGCGCGATAAGACACTCTATACTCTTGACCGACCGCCACACCTTGACCAAGGCCAATGTTGAGGTGTACTTGTTCACCATCTCGAACGGATAAAATTTTGCTTTGTAATTGTTGGCAACTCAAATTAGCCAAAATGTCGTTACGCGCGTCAGCCAATAACTCTTCTATGGACTTGCCATACTGTTTGTTCCAAAACTGTCGGCTGTTTATATTTACTTCTTCACGTTTATCGTATTCCCATTCTGCAGAAGTATGGAATCGGTTTTGATATAACACTTCGTTTGTTAAGGCGTTGGCGATAATAATATCCATCGAAAAAAAACGTTCGTATAAGTCATCTTGCCAGAACATTAACCCATTGGTCTTGTCACCGAATGATAAATCCGATATTCGACCTATCATAACAAACTGAGCGTTTGCTTGAGTTGCGACGGCGTCTAGCATTTGATGACGAACTCGGCCTTGTTGTTCAAAATCCATCTCAACATTGAGTTTTTTTTGTAACCACGCGATTGGATAAATAGCACCTGAGCCTTTAAACATAGCGGCTATTTTTCGTGGTAACTCTTTTTCTAACCCATACAAATTGCCAATTTTAGCGTCCTGCCAATGTTGAATTGGAAACTGAGTGATGGCAACTTTTTTGCTGAATTCCGAAGAGTAACATTTTTCATCATCGGCAAAAATGTCGGCACGAATAGTAATACTTACGGTGTTGCCGCGGTATGATTCATCAATGATTTCAATCTGATTTACTGAACCTTGTGCGTATATTTGAGTGTAATCGTCTATTAATAAACCTTGTGACATTTTTTGCACGCTAGCAACATTAGCGCCTGCAAATAACATGGTTTGTTTTATGGCATCTTGTAATGCACGGTTTTTGGCACTTTTTACATCACCGTGTCTGACAGCTGCTTGTCCAGTTGCTTCATACCAATCAGCATTGGCGGCAAAACTGGTGGCGCACAACATTAGGCACATTAATAGCGCTCGAACAGCCTTTAGCTCGGCATATGATAACGTGTATTTAATTAGCAATTTTAGTTTGGAAAGCGACATAATTAACATAGACAAAAAACCGTCAGATAGTCTTAACTTAATAAATTCAATGGATAAGTAGCAAGTATTACGCCAAGCGGATTTTGTTATTTGTTTGAGATTAAGTTGCTGTTTATATAGAGTTTTATCTGTTGTGAAAATGCGTCAAATTACATTGGCTTAGAATTTGAATGTGGACAACACAAGTAAATGAATTTGAGCAACAGATTTCAATAGATAGTGCTCTATGTTGATGGCGAAGTGAGATTTGGGTTAATGAAATACACAAACGTAATAAAGCAAATTGCAGGCATATTATTGCTGATGTCCATATCCGGCTGTAGCATGTTTTTAGATAAACATGTTGTTTGGCAATATGAAGAACCTAAAAACTTTCCTATCATTCGCGCGGTAGGTTATGCACCTATCACTGCACAACCTGGCGACAGCGCAGAAATTAAAAATATTATGGCCATGCGCGCTTCGAAACTTGACGCCTATCGTGAACTTGCCGAACAAGTATATGGTCATCAAATTAAAGGCAAGTCAGACGTTAGCAACCTTGTTGCAACCGATGATAAATTGCGCGCAAAAGTACAAGGGGTAATTCGTGGCGCCCGCATTGTTAAGTCTTATCCTGTTGGAGATACTTATGCAACTGAAGTCGAGTTAGACATGAAACTGGTATATCAGCTCTACCAGATTAATGCGCGTCCACGTACCATTAAAAAAGTAAATTATTACTAGTTCAATTAGTTTCAACGTTAATCGCCAGTATATGTTTTTAACACATGGTAAAAATGTTCGGCATTAAGTGGCTTTGTGAGTACTTCGTTAAATCCTGTTTGACGATACAGCGCTATATCGTCCGGTAATGCATTTGCTGTTAAAGCAATAATTGGCAGGTCAGGATGTTGCTGTTTTATATGTTTAAATGCTTCGATACCATCCATGACTGGCATTTGTATATCCATAAATATTAAATCGGGTATCTGCTGTTTACAGTAGTTAACGGCTTGGTCTCCATTTTCAACAACAATGACGTTGGCATTAGTAGCCGCGATCATCGCACTGAAAATCTGGCGATTGATAGGGTTATCTTCCGCCGCCATGATGTTGCAATCAACTAGGTTTGGAGGCGTTACACTTGTTTTTCTTTTTGTATTATCAGATTGCTCGTTTATCGGCAGCGGAAGTTTAACGACAAACGTCGAACCTTTTCCTTCAGTGCTTTTTACAGTTATGTCTCCTTGCATAAGTTCAAGCAGTGACTTAACAATGGCAAGTCCCAATCCCGAACCGCCATATTTTCGTGTGGCACTGATGTCGGCTTGCTCAAACTTTTCGAATAGCTTGTTTAATATTTCTGGCGACATACCTATGCCAGTATCTTGCACTACAAATTGAATAGTATTACCAGTGCTGTCTGGGGAAGGCATAACTCTAAGCTTTATTTCTCCATGCTCGGTAAACTTTAACGCGTTGGACGTTAAGTTGAGTAATATTTGTTTGATTCTTTTTGGATCGCCACAGCGATTTGTATTCAACGTGTCATCAATTTCATAATTCAGCACAATTGCTTTTTCTTTAGCGTTGATGCTAAGCACATTAACAACGCTTGTTACGAGCTCTTTTAGATCAAAAGGCTCCGACTCAATGCCAACTTTTCCTGCTTCGAGATTGGCGATGTCGAGTACATCGTCAACTACATTCAATAAGCTTTCACAAGAGTCTATGCCTATATCAACTAACTTGTGTTGTTTTGATTCTTTCGCCAGCTGCAGTTTAAGAATTTGTAGGCTGCCAAATATGCCATTAATAGGCGTTCTGATCTCGTGACTCATGTTTGACAAAAACTGAGTTTTAGCTTGGTTCGCAAGTTCCGATTTCTGAGCTGCTATTTGTAATTGCTCCGTTCTATTTGAAACCTCTATTTCTAGAAGCTCCGCCTTACTTCTTTCGTAATGTAAAAGCTTGGCGATGAAATAGGCTAGGATAAGTAAATTCAAAACAATAAATACACCACAAGCAACTAGATAACGTTTGAACGTCAAAACCTTTGCTTGTTGTCTTTGCTCAATGGCCTGTTGAAAGTCGAATATTGGTTTCATAATGCCCATTTTATATTGATGATAAGTTTCATCATGCAAGGAGTTAATAATCGCAAGGTGTTGCTGTGGCGGCAGTTGCTCCTGAAGGGCATCCATAGCATTTTGCTCTATAATCGCTAATGCGTCAGAATTTACTTTCGCTTCGTTTAATAAGGAAAGTTCCTGCTCTGTTATGCCCGCGTTTTTCATTTTTTTGGTGAGGGCGATTGTTTCACCATAAGGGTAAGGGCGCTTTCCGTCGGGACCAATCAAATCCCAGTATATTTGATTAAATTTTTCTGGTCTTGGCGCTTTACCATCGCGAATTGCAAGAACCTCTAAAAACTGTTGTTTGTAGCGCTCATCTTTGGTCACGGCATAGGTTCTTACCATACGAGTTAGATCGTCTGATGTTTGGCGTAACCCATCGGCTAAGGAAACCGAATAACGAAATAGTTGCTGCTGTTTCAACAGTTCGGCTTGTAAAAATGTGAAAGTAACTACTAACAAACAGAACAGTGAAATAGAGGCTATTAGGCCTAAAGTGTTTTTATTATTTTTTACAAAATCCATGCAAGGCGCAGTACTTATTGGTAGGAAAGGTATTACTGCTATTCAGAATAGATCAGGGATGCGCTATTGCAAATATAATCAGTCGTTGTGTCTGTGGGATTATTTAGCCAATGTTATGGAAGGAAATGTTTATTGTGTTAACACCATCTTCACTTGCTCAACTTGGCTGTTAAAAATGTTGTCTAAACTCGTGATGGTATCTGACGCTAAGTTAAAGTAATCATTTTGATCGATAGATACCTTTGATGCTTGAATTAAATCATGCTCGATGGTGTTAATTAGTCGTTTCATTTTATCTTGTGCAGAGCTAAGCAAATTGGCGTGCTGACCTGAGAATTGCTCCAAACAAGTGAGTTTTTTTAACATGTCTGAGCAAGTGGAGTTTATGTGTTTCTCTAAAAAAGATAAGCGGATTTTATCGACACTGGAACAAGACTTTGCAGTAGCGACGCCTGTGCCAATAGCTCTAGATTGACCAACGCTTTCAGCGGTAGAAACTAACTCTCGCCAAACAAAGCCGATACTAGGAAGTTCAGGAATGGCACTAGGAGTAAGGTGCGCGCGCTCAGCTTCATCTTCTAATAAATACAACAGGTTCGATATCATTTGAGTATGTTGTTTAAAGTTGTTGGTGACATCTGTATCGTGGCTTTTTCGGGTCAATCGCGACCAGTGATCAAGAAATCCACGCCAACGAACATTGATGTTTTCTATGCCGGTTTCGTTGATTTCACCACATAACAAACCTATTTTTTGTTCCATATTTTTTAGAATAGGCAACTTAGATTGATCGCCGTTTAACCACGCAGAGCTAAGCCCTCGATGCTGTTGCACCAATGACATTAGGGTCTTTATTTTTACTATAATAGAGAGACCAGACAGTTGTTTTTTCTTTTCTGAGCTTTGGCGGCTAAAGTGCAACGCCATAGCAACAATAATTAATACAACAACGGTGACGATATGAATGTCCATTTTTAACTACCTGCTTTGTCTATTGTGTTAACATTTTTAAGTGTGTTGCCACTGTTTCGGTTTGTTTGGCGATATTGGCATTGGCTTGAGCGCCTTGCACCACCAACTCCACATGTTCTGAAATTTCGTTAATAGCTTGATTCTGTTGCTCCGAACTTGTCGCGACCACTTCCATTTTTTGCTGAACTTGCATGGTCGCTTCCTCTATATCAGACAACGAACTATCAACTATGCTGGCTTGAGATTCACAACCAGCGGATTGTTCGACAACATTGATCATGCTGGTGGAGATCTTATTGCCTTGTGAAATGACTAAGTTAACGTTTTTTACTATGCTCTCAGCGGATTCATGGGCTCGGTGTGCAAGGGCTCTGACTTCCTCAGCAACTACAGCAAATCCACGTCCTAGTTCGCCTGCGCGAGCTGCCTCTATTGATGCATTTAGCGCTAAAAGATTAGTTTGATCGGCAATACCTTGGATCGATTCAGACGTTTTGGACACGGTGTTAGCAAGGT
Source organism: Gammaproteobacteria bacterium (assembly GCA_013373245.1). Classification (GTDB taxonomy): domain Bacteria; phylum Pseudomonadota; class Gammaproteobacteria; order Enterobacterales; family Alteromonadaceae; genus Psychrosphaera. The sequence continues at coordinate 18,476 of JABXID010000079.1, read as the reverse complement.
TTTTTAATTGTTCAATGTCAGCTTGAGTGTCTTTTGCTTCTTTAACTACCTTGTCTAATGCTGCGTTTAACTCCAGAATGCGTTGTCGGCCGGTTGCAGATGTTTGATGTGCCTGTTGGCTTGACTCATGTACGTCGCCGATTTGTGAATTCACTTCAGACAAAGCTTGCGTCATCTCTGTAATAGCCGCAGCGGCGGAGCTGGTGGCATCTGACTGTTTTTGCACGTTGTCGGATACTGCATGTGCAGTGTCAATCACTTGCGCTGCAGAGTATGCAACTTCTTCTAATTTATCGTGGTGTTTATGATTAACACGGTCTAACTCACGATAGGTTTTTAACAAATCAACCAGAGCATCGAGTGGTAAAATTGAGTCTAATTTTGCTCGTCGATAATCAAATTCTTCAGCTTTTTCTACCGCTAACGACGCGGTAAATTCACCTACATTAACTTTGACAGCCGATATTAATCCGCTTAATAAATAGAAAATGATGATTGTATTTATCACAAAAAAGTTGAGTGAGTTAGAAGAAACGTTTTGATGGTGCAGTTCGTTGGCAATAAAAGGAAGTGGTAACAAAATTAAGATAAATAGGAAACTTAAATAGGCTTTAAGTCCAATAAATTGGAGGAGTTTATTCACTGGGGTAAACATTAAGCTGTTCATACTGCGGTCATTAAAATTCCATCTTGTAGTATGACAATACAATAAATATTCCAACTTATAACTGTATGAATTATAGGTGAAAATTAACTATTTATAAGTAAATAAACGGTTTAAGTTGGTGCATTGTGGGACGGTTGCACAATTTTGGTTTGTTCCTTGTTCCGGAAGCTTATTGAAAAAGAACGTTGAAGAGCACGATTCTCCCTGAAACGTTTATTAAAATTTATATAATCGGTGTTTCATGCTTGGCCAGTTTTACAAAATTAAAAATTTAATTAGTACTTTGCTGTAAATGTGCATATTGAGGGTCGGCAGCTATTTCATCTACCGCTTTTCTTATTAGATCTAATTTGCTCGCAAGTTGGGATGTGGGGGATATGGCAAAGTGAACTGACTTATCCCCTACCGGCTTAATCTCAAAATAGTTAAATTGATCGGCCAGTTCGGGCCATTCCGCTATAATTTGCTTGCCATTGCGTAAGCCTGCTAATACGCCGGTTAACCTATCTTTTGTTACCATTAATAGACCGGTGCTTACAGAAGGAATGGGCACTAAGGACTGATTTAACAGTGGCTTGTTTAGTTCATCTGGTACGGCAAACGCTCTGTGAACGCCAATAGTTTCGGTTGGTCTAAGGTTATTAATGTCTAATGGCGCTTTGCGGTTTTTAAGGTAAAATATGGCTAAGCTGTCTTTGTCTAAATAAGGAATTAATACATACTTTTGTTTGCGTTCTTCGGTTGATATTAGTCCGCCAATAACGTCAATTTCCCCTTGCTCTAAAAAACGCATGCAACGCACAAATGGTGCTCTTAAGGACATATCTAAGCGGTAGTTTAGCTTTTGTGAGAGTAGATAAAGCGTCGCAATATTCCTACCAGCCCACTCTTTATTCCCATGATCGTCTATGGTGAATGGCGTGTAGTCTAAGCAGGTTTTGATGACGTTAGTTTCTTGTTTATCAGCAATAAAAGGCTTGTCAGTTTGTTGAGCAATTGCGCCAAAACTCAAAAATAGAGTGAGCATGGCGATTAATCCTTTGTCTACTAAATAATTTGGATTGGTATGGCGCATGGAGCCTCAAAAGCTAAATAACAATGTAAAAAATATCCTATGCCGTTAACTTAACGCAGTTTGTTTTTAATTAAAAGTCAGGCATCGGGAACTTTGAATCAAAGTGATATGGCTCTGTTTATCAATGGGTCTGATATTAATTTCTAATATTGGGCTTGCCAAACAACTAGCTTGTCTACATATACAGCCTATCTAATTTTTGTTTTTCGAAAACGTCGGAAAGTGTGATCTTACAGAGTTATTTATGAGTCAAGATTCAACAGCATCTTCGCCTTTGTCTGCATTTATTTTGCCGAATGGACAGTCAGTTAAAAATCGTATTGTTAAAGCGTCGATGGAGGAAGGGATGGGGGATGCAAATCAAGCACCTGATCAAAATTTATTTAACTTGTACCGAGCGTGGAGCGAAGGCGGTGTTGGCGCAATACTGACAGGGAATGTGATGATTGACCGTTTAGCTATGACGAGACCTGGTGGGGTGGTGTTAGAAAAGGATACCGACCTTTCACCCTTTAAAACTTGGGCGAGTCACGCCCAAAGCGGAGGCAGTAAAGTTTGGATGCAAATTAATCATCCAGGACGACAGGTATTTGCAAATATGAAAGGTAAGGTGCTTTCACCGTCTTCCGTGGCGCTTAAAATGGGAAAACACTCAAAACTGTTTGGTCAACCTAAGGCCATGACCGAGTCAGATATTAATGATGTTATTCAACGTTTTGTGGATACCGCCTTGCAAGCTGAAAAAGCAGGGTTTGATGGTGTTCAAATCCACGCTGCACATGGTTACTTAATCGCACAGTTTTTATCGCCTTTGACCAATCAAAGAGACGATGATTGGGGCGGTGCGTTAGAAAATAGGGCTCGTATTTTATTGTCGGTTGTGCAGCAAATTAAACAGCAAGTATCTGCTGACTTCACCGTTGCCGTAAAACTCAACTCTGCGGATTTCCAGCGTGGAGGCTTTGATCTTGGCGAGGCTAAACAAGTGGTTAAAATGTTACAACAGGAAGGAATAGACTTTGTTGAGTTGTCTGGCGGTAGTTATGAATCTCCGGCCATGCAGGGTAAAACCGCGGACGGCAGGACGCTTGAGCGCGAAGCGTACTTTTTGAAGTTTGCGAAAGAAATAGCAGAATCGACGCAATTGCCAGTGATGACCACAGGCGGTATACGTCGGTTTGCAACCGCTGAACAGGTGGTAAATTCAGGGCCTGAGCTCGTTGGTATTGCCAGCGCATTAGCCTTTGCACCAGATTTGGTAAATAAGTGGCAACATGACAAGGCGTTTGTTGTTGAAAATAAAACCGTAACTTGGAAAGACAAAACACTTGCTGGGCTTGCGACTATGGCTTTAGTGACTCGTCAATTACGACGTTTAGGCAAAAATAAATCGCCAAAACCTAACGACTCCCCATTTGTGACTTTGTTGTTGGAACAATTGCGCAAAGCTAAGTTAACGAAACGTTACTTAAAACGTAATGGCCTAAATTGAGCCTAAATTTTCATGGTTTTTTCTTTTTAGATGGGTAGAATTGCTAGCCGTTTTTTAACGCTTAAACAATGAGATATTTAACGAATGGTAACACTTGGTATAGATTACGGAACTTCTAACTCAGAGGTAGTTTTATTTGATGGCGGACAGCATCATTATATTGAGTTAGACAAGGATTCAAAAACGCCATTCAAAATACGCTCGTCTGTGTTCATCTATTACGAAGATGATTTGCCGTTGCCTCCGGTTGAGGTCATTCAAGAGAAAGTGGAGCAAATTAAACGCTCGGTGAGTGCACAGCTCGATAAAGCCAAAGATAAATACGAAGAAGCTACAACGCCGCAAGATCAGCGTCGTTACCTTAAGCAGATTGATGAACTTCGCGCTGAGTTTCATAACACGCCAAAATTGCAACGTCGGGCTATTAATGAGCTTCTTAAAAATCAATCAGTTGATGATTTGCCACTTTATAAAATGGTAGAAACGGGCACGTTTTTATTTGGTGAAGCTGGGTTTAAACAGTATTTAAAAACACCTGAAAAAGGCCGCTTAATCTATTCACCTAAGAACTTCTTGGGTGCAAACTTATTGTCGGGGCAGCGAGACGCTTTTGTTGGCTTAATCGCCAAGCAATTGGCATTTTTTAAAGAGTCCGCCGAGAACCAACTTGGTAAAAAAGTGCAAGGCGCTGTGATTGGTCGTCCAGTAAAATATCACGGTACGCGCGGCGAAGAAGGCAATCAACAAGCCATTACCATTATGACCGCAGCAGCTAAAAAAGCGGGCTTTGAAAAAGTAGAGTTTTTAGAAGAGCCGATTGCGGCTGCATACCGAATAGAGCAAGAGCTTAAAGAAGAAAAAACGGCATTGGTTGTTGATATCGGTGGTGGTACAACGGATATCTGCGTCATTAAATTGGGCGGTGAAAAACAAGCGGATTACGATCGCCAGCAAGACGTTTTGTCAGTCACCGGCACACGTTTAGGTGGCATGGAGTGTGATAAAAACTTAATTATTAAATCCATTGCACCGGCCATGGGCTTAGGTACAGAACAAACCAGTGGCATTCCTATTCCGCCAAGTTATTTTAATGACATGGTGGCTGTTGATGACATTCCTCGATTAAATAACTTCTTCTCAGATGACATTGGTTTGGAAATCGCACAAACCATGTCGGTGGCGAAAGAGCCTGAAAAGTTAGAAAAACTGTTAATAGTACAAGAAGAAAAACTCTCAGCACGATTAGTCAACTCTTCTCGTATGGCTAAAGAAATGTTGTCAGATAAGCAACACATTGTATTACCACTTAAATATATTGAGCCTGACTTTAATGTTGAACTTACCGAGGCCGATTTAAAACGTTCTATGCTGGGCTGGATGGCGCGAGTAAAAAGCCTGATCCGCGAATGTTTAGAAAACAGCAGTGAAACGCCAGAGTTGTTATTTATTACAGGTGGTATGAGCTTATCACCAATAGTGCAACAAGAAATAAAAGACATGTTACCTGATTTACCAATTGTAACGGCGGACGCGTTCAAGTCGATTTCAGAAGGTTTGAGTATCCAAGCAAATAAAGTTTAGGTTAGAGTAGATAAAAGTCTAGTTTGAACTCAGCAGAGGAATTTATGAAAGACAGAAAACTTAGATTATCTGCGGTGACAATCGCACTCCACTGGATTGTGGCATTGTCGGTAATTATGTTACTCGCCGTTGGATTTTATATGGAAACCACCAAAGCCTTTGCGTTGTATGGTTTACACAAGTCATTTGGTGCTTTGATATTTTTCATTGTTGTGGCACGGGTACTGTGGCGTATCGCGAACGGTTTTCCTGAAGCACTTAGCCAAGTGCAGCGTTTAGAACTATTGTTAAGTAAAGTGGTGCATTGGGTATTATTGATAGGCTCAATGTTAATGCCAATGTCCGGCATGTTAATGAGTGCAGCTGGTGGCCGCGGTGTTTACATGTTTGGTGTGGAATTAATTGCATCTAACCCAGATCCGATTAACCCAGGCAAGGTCGTAGCTCTGAGTAAAGAGTGGGCTAGTGTTGGTAGCCAAATGCATGAGGTTGTAGCTTGGGTGATGGTCGTTGCCATAGTGCTGCATATTGCAGGCGCGCTAAAACATCATTTTGTTTATAAAGATCAAACGTTGTTGCGAATGAAAGGCAAACAAATCAGCGAGTAAAATCATTACATTCAAATTGGAAATTAGAAAAGCGAGTTTATCTCGCTTTTTTATGTCACCTTGACCTTTATTTCCCCGTCTGAAACTTTTAACTTCAGTGATTGGTTTTTTGTCGCCTGCGTTTTAGAGGTGATAACAGAACCTTTTTCGTCAGTCGCGATAGCATATCCACGTTGCAGTGTGGCAAGAGGGCTGACCAAATTGAGCTTTTCTGCTTGTTGCGCCAAGCGCTGTTGTTGTTTGGCCATTTGATTTTGAAAGTAATAGGTTAATGATTGGCTCAGTTGTTTTTGTTTTTCAATGGCGTAATTCAGTTGGTGTTTTGGAGAATGGGCCAGTAACAATTCTTGGGCGACTGAGCCACGATGACGACTTTCATTCATTTTTTTATGAATCAGTTGGTTCAGCTTAAACTGCAATTCGTCGGTTTGCTGTTGAGCTAATTGAATTTTGTAACTTGGATGCAAAAGTCCAACATTTTTACTGAGTTTAGTTACTAATGCTTTTCGGTTTTTATGTTCGTTGGCGTAAGCCATCAGTAAACGCGAATATAGTTGCGTAATTTTGTTGGTTAATTCGCTATTATCGGTAGAGACAATTTCCGCGGCAGCCGAAGGAGTTGGTGCACGCAGATCAGCAACAAAGTCAGAAATACTGACATCGACTTCATGACCAACGGCACTGATAATCGGCAGTGCGGAATTGTAGATAGTATGTGCCAGCGCTTCGTCATTAAACGACCATAAATCTTCCAAAGAACCGCCACCACGGCTGACAATTAATACGTCAACTTCATTGCGATGATTGGCCATGTTTATTGCCCAAATCAAGTTTTGAGAGGCGTGTTCACCTTGCACCATACTTGGGTATATGACAACTTCGGTTTGCGGTGACCGGCGTTTTAACACAGTCAATATATCGTGAATGGCAGCACCAGTTGGCGAAGTGATGATGCCGACCCGTTTGGGCGCAACCGGAATTGGGCGTTTAACGTCTTGGTCGAACAAGCCCATTTGCGCGAGATTTTGTTTTAACTGTTCAAACTGTTGTTTTAACAAACCTTCGCCAGCAGGTTCCATCATTTCAACAATAAGCTGATAATCGCCTCTCGGTTCGTAAAGACTGATCCTACCGCGAACTAATACTTGTGAGCCTTCGCTAATATTGGCTTTTACCATGCGATTATTGCCTTTGAACATGGCGCCTTTGATTTGTGCTTTTTTATCTTTTAACGAGAAGTACCAGTGACCGCTGGCTGCTTTGACAAAGTTTGAAATTTCTCCAGTAATCCAAACATTTAGGAACTCACCTTCCAGTAACATTCGTACTTTTTGGTTGAGTTCGGATACTTGATAAATCTGTTGTTTGGACGATGAAGAAACGGAATGCACTTAAATAATCAACGAATTACAAAATAAACGATAACTTTAACAAGTTTTTTTGCATTAGTCAGTTGTCCTAACGACAAGTTTCGATTAAAATGCCGCCGCAACATACACCCCCTCAATAACTTAACTGTTAAGGTAAAAATTGCCATGTTGCGGATCGCTAAAGAAGCTCTAACATTCGATGATGTCCTACTTGTTCCTGGTCATTCAACGATTCTTCCACACGAAGCCAATTTAAACACTCGTCTTACAAAAAACATCGAGTTAAAAATTCCTATGGTGTCCTCTGCGATGGACACAGTCACTGAAAGCAGACTTGCTATTGCGTTAGCGCAAGAGGGCGGTTTAGGTTTTATTCACAAAAATATGTCTATCGACGCGCAAGCCAATGAAGTGCGTAAAGTTAAAAAATTCGAAGCAGGCATAGTTTCTAACCCTGTTACAGTTACAAAAGACGTAACTATCGGCGATGTATTAAAATTATCACAAGAGCACGGTTATTCAGGTTTCCCAGTTGTTGATGCTGAAAATAATTTAGAAGGCATTGTGACAGGTCGAGATTTACGTTTTGAAACAAACTTAAACGCTAACATTACGTCTGTAATGACACCAAAAGAGAAATTAGTAACGGTTAAAGCTGATGCTCCTCGTGAAGAAGTTTTACGTTTAATGCATGAGTATCGCGTTGAAAAAATATTAGTGGTTGATGATGCGTTTAAATTAAACGGTATGATCACAGTAAAAGACTTCCAAAAAGCCGATGAAAAACCAAACGCATGTAAAGATGAATTTGGTCGTTTACGTGTAGGTGCAGCTGTTGGTGTAGGTGCAGGCACAGATGAGCGAATTGCAGCATTAGTTGAAGCTGGCGTTGATGTGTTATTGATTGATACATCTCACGGCCACTCGCAAGGTGTTTTAGACCGTGTAGCAAACACTCGTGCTTTATACCCTGATTTAGAAATTGTTGGTGGTAACGTTGCGACGGCTGAAGGTGCTTTAGCATTAGTTGAAGCTGGCGTAAATGCAGTAAAAGTTGGTATCGGTCCAGGTTCAATTTGTACTACACGTATCGTTACAGGTTGTGGTGTTCCACAAATTACGGCTATTGCAGATGCTGTAGCAGCAGTTGCTGGCAAAGATATTCCAGTTATCGCCGATGGCGGTATTCGTTTCTCAGGTGACATCGCCAAAGCATTAGTTGCTGGTGCCAGCTGTGTAATGGTTGGTTCTATGTTAGCAGGTACTGAAGAAGCGCCAGGTGAAGTAGAACTTTACCAAGGTCGTTACTACAAATCATATCGTGGCATGGGTAGCTTAGGCGCTATGAACCAAAAAGATGGTTCATCAGACCGTTACTTCCAAAAGTCAGACAACAAAGAAAAACTTGTACCAGAAGGTATTGAAGGTCGAGTTGCATACAAAGGCCCAATCGAAAATATTATTCACCAACAACTTGGTGGTATTCGCAGTGCAATGGGCTTAACTGGCTGTGGTTCAATTCATGAATTAAACACTAAACCTCAGTTTGTTCGAGTTACTTCAGCCGGTATGGGGGAGTCGCACGTGCATGATGTGCAAATAACAAAAGAGGCGCCTAACTATCGTTTAGGATAATTTTGTCGCCAAATCACCGATTTCGTTGTCAAACGCGCTCAGGTAAAAGTTTACATTCCGCGCGTTTTCCTAGAACTCAATGATTTGGCTTAAAAATTATCTCAAATCGAGCTACAAGCAAAAAATATTATAAATTGTGTCATCCCGACCGAGGACAGAGTGGAGGGATCTTAAAAGGTTCTTCGACAAGCTTAGACTGTCTCGGAATGACAAAAACGAATTCAAGGTCGGGTATTTGCCCGACTTTTCAATTACATAGTTGAACAAAGTTCGACTTACAAATTAGAAGGCTAAAACATGTCACTAAACCAAGACATTCACCAGCACAAAATTTTAATTTTAGATTTTGGTTCTCAGTACACTCAATTAATTGCACGTCGTATTCGTGAAATTGGTGTTTATTGTGAACTTTGGGCGTGGGACGTTACCGAAGAGCAGATCAAAGAATTTAATCCGAACGGTATTATCTTAGCGGGCGGACCTGAGTCTGTTACTGAGCATGATTCACCTCGTGCGCCTGAGTATGTATTTAACGCTGGTATTCCAGTACTTGGTATTTGTTACGGTATGCAAACCATGTCACAGCAGTTAGGCGGTGCGGTTGAAGTATCAAATGAACGTGAATTTGGTTATGCGCAAGTAGAAGTTATTTCTGAATCTGCGTTATTAGAAGGTATTGAAGATTCAATCGCTGCTGGCGGAAACGCATTGTTAGACGTTTGGATGAGTCATGGCGATAAAGTAAAAGCCATCCCAACCGACTTTACTACAGTTGCAAAAACTGACTCTTGCCCATACGCGGTTATGTCAAACGAAGAAAAGCGCTTTTATGGCGTTCAGTTTCATCCTGAAGTTACGCACACTAAACAAGGTTTGCGTATTTTAGAAAACTTCGTTTGTAATATTTGTGCGTGTGAAAAGCTTTGGACATCTGCGTCAATCATTGAAGATGCCGTGGAAAAAATGAAGGCACAAGTTGGCGATGACGAAGTGGTTCTTGGCTTATCTGGTGGCGTTGATTCATCAGTTGTAGCTATGTTATTACACCGTGCGATTGGTGACAAACTCACTTGTGTTTTCGTAGATAACGGTTTATTGCGTTTGAACGAAGGCCAGCAAGTAATGGATATGTTTGGCGACCACTTTGGTTTGAATATTGTTCATGTTAACGCAGAACAACGTTTCTTAGACCGCTTAGCTGGCGAGAATGATCCTGAGAAAAAACGTAAGATCATTGGTAATGTATTCGTAGAAGTATTCGACGAGGAAGCGAGCAAACTTAAAAACGCAAAATGGTTAGCTCAAGGTACTATCTATCCTGATGTCATCGAATCAGCGGCGTCTAAAACGGGCAAAGCACACGTGATTAAATCGCACCATAATGTAGGTGGTTTACCAGAAGACATGGAGCTTGGTTTAGTTGAGCCATTGCGTGAGTTGTTTAAAGACGAAGTGCGTAAGATTGGTTTAGAGCTCGGTTTACCGTATGACATGTTATACCGCCATCCGTTCCCAGGACCGGGTTTAGGTGTTCGTATCTTAGGTGAAGTGAAAAAGGAATACGCTGATTTACTTCGTCGTGCAGACGCTATCTTCATCGAAGAGTTACATGCGGCAGACCTTTATAACAAAGTATCGCAAGCGTTTACGGTATTCTTACCAGTTCGTTCAGTTGGTGTAATGGGTGATGGACGCAAGTACGACTGGGTGGTGAGCTTAAGAGCAGTAGAAACTATCGACTTTATGACTGCACATTGGGCACATTTACCTTACGATTTCCTAGGCAAGGTTTCTAACCGTATCATCAATGAAATCAATGGTATTTCTCGTGTGGTTTACGATATTAGTGGTAAGCCGCCGGCTACGATTGAGTGGGAATAGATTCTGCGTCATATTTGGAGCTAATACGTCATTGTCTGCAATTTTTACCTCAGTCATTTGCTGGAGCAAACTCCCGAGGTAAAAATATTTGACGGCTTCGTCTTAGCGCCAACTATTTAGCATAATCGCATTTGAGTAGAGGGCTGAAAATTCCTCGGTGCCTTGTTTAAGAAAAACTACTTTGTAGAAAGACGGGTGAATATAGGTTATTTACTGGAGCAAACTCCCGAGGTAAAAATCTTTGACAGCCTCGTCTTAGCCCTAACTATTTCGCACAATCCCATTTGACTCTAGGGCTGAAAATTCTTCGTGGCGTTGCTTGAATTAAAACCACAATGTAATAAATGAAGTTTAATGCAGTGCAGTCTATTTTTATAAACTATAAAGGCGCATGTATATGCGCCTTTTTTATTGGGCATTTAGGACTTTAATGTTTGTCGTATCGATTAAAAAGCCGGCTTCTTTATAAGCGGATGTAATACGATTTTCTTTTCTTAAAACAGTCAGGCCTTTATTTAGCGAAGTAAAGGCTTCGTTGCCCAAAGGGTGTTTTTTACTGACAACAAAATGACGACTGTCGTTTAATAACAAAGCTGTATTAGGAATGTGTTGCAGCTTTATGGATTCTAAATGGTATGTGTTACTGCCTTCCGATGTAAACGGCATCATAATGAAATCAACTAATCTTAATGAGACCATTTTTGCTTGGCTGACCCATTCGTCTTCGTGAATTAGTTCTTTTAGGTTGAGGGCTTGCAATGTTGCCCAGTCGGTTTTCCATTTTGGCGTAGAAACCGCTGTATGCTTTCTTAAGTCTTCGATAGTAGAAACGTTAAAAATAGTCGGGTGTTTGGGGCTTGCATAAATGGCTGCGTGGTATTCGCCTTTTCTGATCACAGGCTCGGATATGTACAAGTCTTCTGATAGAAGTTTCGCGTCTTGCAACCAATATGAATCAAAGCTTAACAGCAGTTTTCCTTCTTCTAACATGCGGGTATTGCGAAAATTCAGTCGGCCCGGGGCGTAGTCAAATTCCATGTTAAAACCACCAATTTTTAATGCCTGTTGCAATAAAATCATATCGACTACATCACGACGGATAAACTCACCGCTAAAATTTCTTATGCTGAGAACGTCTCTGCCTTTTAGAAAGTTGTAATAATTTTCTAACACGTCATCGCGAATAAACATTAACGTTTTCGCGTTTATAGACGAACTGGAAAATACAATAATTAGAGCGATGAGGAGTTTGAACAAGATACACACCAAATTTACAATCACGTTTTCAGTATAGTGAAATTTGATTACTTTTTCGATAGTCGAAATTTCATCGCGAGAAGTACCCTTTACTCGAACAGTACTATTTAAAACTGATACTTGATAGTCAGCTCTGTGAAGTTTGAATCGGATAAGCTCAAGCCAAACGCTCTTAAGCGAAAGAATGTTGTTGGATCACCAAGTCGTGCTGCACTTTCAATATGGTTTGAGTGCTCTGCAATTGTAGTGTGAAGTGATACGTTCCAGTTTGACATATCGGCAGTGATTCCCAGTCTTAGTTTATTGATTGCTGGAACTTCGGCAAGATTATGCTCTGCAACAAAACGGGCTGATTCGTGGTGAATGCTGCTATTGTAACGGATGTGCCACTGAGCATGAGATGTTTGATATTGAACTCCCAGCGCTCCGGTTAATTCCGGAGAATTGGGGATTTGATTACCATTGATACTACCAACACCAGTTAACTCTTTTTGTGCCGAAGTTTCAGAGTCAACAAACTCTGTGTGTGCGTAACCTATATGCCACCAACTATTCAAACGGCTAGTGTGTTGCTGTTTCACTTCTAGTTCGACACCATGAGTATCAGCCTCGCCGCTGTTTGAAACAATGCCTTCTGATTTTGTTGAACCGTCGTTTAAATCAAAAGTGATACTTTGTGAGGTTTGCAAATCATCCCATTGAGCAACAAATACATTTAGCGAGTAGCTGAGTTTATTGCTTGCGCTGCGGCCCTTAATGCCAATCTCACTTTGCCATAAAGATTCTTGATCAAAAGTTCGGTAGCGGTCTCTTATCAGCTGGTTTGCGCCGTTTAGCGCATCGTTCCAAATCGAGGGATTGAAGCCTCCGGGTTTTGTGCCGTTTGAAATACTGGCATATACGTTGGTTTTTTCATCGTAAGCGTAGCGGTATGTCAGTTTAGGCGAGAGCGTGTTAAACGTTTGTTGACCTGATTGAACTTGGTGATCAAACGAGACCGTTTCTTCGGCTATTCGCAAGTCCGCAATAATGTCACTTTGGCTATCTAGCTGGTAAGTTACACTAGAAAACAAGGCTAAGTTTTCCAGTTTTAAATGTTCATCTCTAAGTGGAGAGGGGGTTGGTGATTGGCTAGGTGGATAGTATGCATTTGAAACGTTAAATGTTTCGTTGGTTTGATAAAAAACACCAATCAAGCTGTTTAAAGAATCCGACCATGTTGACGCCCATTGTAATTCGGCAGTGACACTGTCTCTGTCTAACTGGTTATCAGCCCAATAGAATTCAACCGACGAGTAGTCACCATCGACTAAATAAGCTTGTTGTTGTTCGGAAAAAGAGTTATTGAGTTTAAGTGTATGGGATTCATTGACTTTAAAATTAAGATGGGAATTTAGCAGGTTAAATGTGTTTTGGTAGCCTACATCCCCATTAATATTTGAGAGTCCTAAATTGTTGTAACCTATTGTATTTGGCGCCTCGAGTTGCCCACAAAAGTATTGACGTCCAGCGTCAAGAAAGCAGTTGTTTTTGTCGCTTAACTGCAAAGTTGTGGCATACGGTGAGTCATCATCGTTGCTGTGAATAAATGTAATCTTTCCATCAAGCGCAAACTCATCAATCTTGAAACCTGAAATAATACTGAGCGATTGATTTTTTTGCTCATTTAAAGAACCAGCACCATCGCCCAACGCATTGTTATATTCGCCAGATTTTTGGCGAGTACTAGCGGTAAATTGCAGTGCCAATTGCTCGGAAATTTTATGTCCGAATTGAATTGTCGTGCGAATGCGTTGTTCTTGTCCAATGGAAACACTGGCAGACGTATTTAGTTGTTCAAGTGGATTGCCGGTCGTCAAATTCACTGCACCTGCAAAAGTACTGCGGCCATAAAGTGTGGCCTGTGGTCCTCGAACAACCTCAGCGTATTTGAATTGGGACAGGTCGAGACTATTTATTAAGCCATTTACCGCCATGCCGTCAATGAACACGCCAGTTACATTTTCACCAGTGACGTTAGCGACACCTCGTGTAACTCCGCGCTCTTGTAATTTACCAAAACTGCGGCGATAGGAGAAATTGGGAACAAACTCCGCTAATTCATAAATGGAGGAGATGTTGTGTTGTTGCATTTGATGATGAGTAATAAGGGTGTTGGAAAGCGGAACTACAGCCAAGTTTTCTTTGGTTTTACGAGTTTCTACTTCTACCATGAGTAACTCTTCGAGAGACAAAGAGAACAGTTCGTCGTCGTCGAATTGATTCATGTTTGCATATGCATGCACACAGGTTGTACCTAAAAATAGAAAGCCCGCTAAGGGATGTATGCACCTGCAACGAGCTAAATTACTTAGAAACAATCAATATCCTATAATGCGATAATATTTAATTCACTATCCAATATAGTGCAGCTAATTCTAATAATAAATAGTGAATTTTTATTATTTATCAAAAGTAAAGTTATTAAAATAATCAACGCGTCGTATACATCAACTGGCTTTGTCTAAAGAGTCTATTTCTTTGCGTAAGTTATATTTTTCATCAGTGACTATTTTTTCAAGCACCGCAACACGCTCTTTTAGATCAGCGATTTCTTTTTGAGTTTCCTCATCTGGTTTGGCTTTATGCTTTTTTAATTGCAGTTTCACATGCTGTTCATAAGCCGCATATAATAGTCCTCCAATAACGGACACTAAAACTATAGTAAGAATTGAATTAGGCATGATGTTTTCCTTTTCGACGAAATGTTTTAAATAATAGCAGTTGTGCAACGCAATGCATTGAATTTTGTTATCATAACAACCAAATATAATGCCAATGTATAACCATTTGTTTTTACAGGCTTATAGCTGTATTGGTTATTTGAGTTGTGCGATATTTCCCGATTATTGGTTTATTTCACTATTTATTGAGGCCTTTTCAAATGTTCGACGTTAATGACGACGACGTAAAGTGGATGTTGTATGCAAAAGAGCTGGGTCTTAAAGCCGAGTCTCAAAATGAAATCCCAGTTGGTGCGGTCTTGGTGAAAAATAATGAAGTGATAGGCGAAGGTTGGAACCAATCCATCACCTTGAATGACCCAACGGCACATGCCGAAGTAATGGCTCTGAGAGATGCTGGACAACGGGTGGGTAATTATCGCCTAATTGACTCTACCCTGTATGTCACTTTAGAACCTTGTTCTATGTGCGCGTCGGCACTGGTTCATGCCAGAGTAAAACGAGTTGTTTTTGGTGCTAGCGACGCAAAAACGGGCGCCGCAGGTAGTATTATGAATTTACTACAGCACGAAAAACTAAACCATCAGATTGAAGTGACAAAAGGTGTGTTGGCCGATGAATGCGGTGCGCAACTGTCGAATTTCTTTAAGCGACGCCGGGCAGAAAAAAAAGCTGAGAAACAAGCAGGGAAAACTCATAACTCTTGAGTATCAGTGAGTGGTTCACCATGATCGAGGCAAATTGGAATTTGTTTTAAGCGACGTTGAACCAAGCGTTTTTTGACCGCTTTTCTCGCCATGCGTCTGCGACTGCTGTCGAACAGTTTTTTGGGCTTGGTCAGTGTTTTTCTAAATCTTGCGCGCATTTTTCTCCTGCTGGTGTTTATCTGTAGTGATTGTTTTTGTTTATTATGCTGAGAATAGCATATTAATGATGACAGTTTTATGTCGATACACAAGCCCCGGTGCACTGACAACGAGATTATACACGATGAGAGCGTAAAGATTATTGTGCTATTTCGGGGATTGCGGGTTTTTGCGCTTCTTCACGGCGCAATTCAGCTATCTCTTCCTCTGTGGCCTTTTGGTCTAGCCAAACTAAAGTGTCGTAATAGCGACGAATGTTAGATACATAAGTAACCGCTTCATCACCTCTAGCAAATCCATATCGAGTTTTTTTGTAATAACGCTTTTGACGCAATAGTGGCAGTTTCTGTTTAACGTCGACCCATTTATCTGGGTCGCCACCTAATTGTGAAGTTAGTCTTCTAGCATCTTGCACGTGGCCCCAGCCGACGTTATAGGCCGCTAACGCAAACCAAGGTCGGTCGTGTTCCGAGATCCTATCAGGAACCCGGCGCATTAACTGTTGCAAATACACAGCACCGCCTCGAATATTATCTTCAGCGTCTAAGCGACTTTTCACACCTAGTTGTTTTGCTGTTGGTTGAGTTAACATCATGATACCGCGAACACCAGTAGGCGACTTAGCTCTCGGGTCCCAATGTGATTCTTGGTAACTTTGAGCGGCTAACAGTCGCCAGTCTAAGCCAGACGCATACTCTTCAAACCAAGGTTGATAGGTTGGTAATACTTGGTCAACCGCTTTCATGAATAACCGAGTATCGACGTAGTTGAATTTTTCTACGTGGCCAAAGTATCTATCCTCTAGTGCTATCAATTCACCGCTTTCGTTCATGTCACCAAAAAAGTCGATAAGGATGGCGTATAACGAGTCGTCTCGATTGTTTTGCAATAACCAGTTGAGGTCACGGCTTTTTTCTAATGTGAAGGCTACGCTGATGTCAGGAAAGTATCGTCTAACTATGGATAAATTGTGTGAGTCTGCGATGGTAAATTCAACACTGCCATCGATTATCATTTCCAGCAATTCGTTTGGGTCAGCGTTTTTCGACACTTCAAATTGTAAATCCGGATAATCCTCTTTTAATTCTTCTAATATTTCAAGGTGACTAGTCTCTGGCGCCACTGTAATCACACCATCCACTTCAGACAATTTGGTTGGACGCTGTTTACCTTGTTTATAAACTAACTTTTGACTGATGTTTAGGTATGGTGGAGAAAAACGGAACTTATCGGAACGACTCTCTGTACGGGTGAGGCCGCCGACTAAAATATCAATTTGGTTATTTTCTAACTTCGGTAATAACTCAGAAATGTGGTAGCTGGGAATAAGTTCGATTTCAACATCAAGATAATTAGCAAACTCATTAACTAAATCGTGTTCAAAGCCTGCGGTTCCGTTGGTATCTACATAATAGCTGGTTGGGTTAAATAAAATGCCCACTCGTAACACATCGGACTGTTTTATTTTTTGCAGCTGCGACAATTCATAAGCAGGTTGACACCCTGTCACTAGGTACACCAAAGCACAAGCCCAAATGAGCTTGATCCTATAATTGATTCGCATGGCAAATCGCTGAGTGTACTTCAAAGTGTCCATTGGCGTATTTATAGCAAAAGAAATGTCAGCAGTCATTAGGCCCATTTCGTAAAATCGTAGTCTATTTCACCCAAACACAGAGAAATAAAGGCAAGGTGTTAATAATATATTTTTAGAATTATTTGTTACAACAGTATGACAATGTATATCAAAGTGAGTTAATCGAGTTTATCGGTAAATATTAAGCATAAGATTCTGTTACTTAGTGCTGATTGTGTATATAATGCGCGCCTAATTTTTTTCCTTTCAAAATGAACGGTGAATTGGCATATGTTAATCCTTCGCGGTGCCCCAGCGCTTTCTGACTTTCGTGTTAAAAAATTACTTAAAGCATTTAATGAAAATGGTTTAAATGTAAAAGATATTTACGCGGAATTTTCTCACTTTGCCCACACAACGGCAGAATTATCAACGGATGAACTCGCGAAGCTTAATGCTTTGTTGGAGTACGGGCCGAAAATAGCCCAACATCAACCAGAAGGCGAGTTACTTTTAGTAACCCCTCGACCTGGAACAATATCTCCATGGTCGACGAAGGCAACCAACATTGCCAATAACTGTGGCTTAGCGCAAGTAAAGCGCATCGAACGCGGTATCGCATATTATGTGATCACTGATTCGCCACTGACTGACGCTCAAAAATCTTTATTATCCGCGCTGCTGCACGACAGAATGACTGAAGTTGTGTTTTCTCAATTTGAACAAGCTGAACAATTATTTGTTGCGGACGAGCCGGCACCATTTTCATCGGTAGATATTTTATCTGGTGGCCGTGATGCGCTAGCGAAAGCTAACATTGAAATGGGCTTAGCGCTTGCAGATGACGAAATCGACTATTTAGTCGAGAACTTCACTAATAAGTTGGGTCGCAACCCGAATGACATCGAACTTTACATGTTTGCCCAAGCAAACTCAGAGCATTGTCGTCACAAAATATTTAATGCTGACTGGACGATTGACGGTGTTGAGCAGCCAAAATCATTGTTCAAGATGATCAAAAATACCTTTGAGCACAACAGTGACTATGTAACGTCTGCGTATAAAGACAACGCGGCGGTAATGCACGGCAGTGAAGCGGGGCGTTTTTTCGCTGAGCCAAGCTCAGGTTCTTATAAATTCCACCACGAAAATATCGACATTCTAATGAAGGTCGAAACTCATAACCACCCAACGGCAATCTCGCCATTCCCAGGCGCTGCAACTGGCTCAGGTGGTGAAATTCGTGACGAAGGTGCAACCGGCCGTGGTTCTAAACCAAAAGCTGGCTTGGTTGGATTTACGGTATCAAACTTACGTATTCCTAACTTTGAACAACCATGGGAAATTAACTACGGCAAACCTTCTCGTATTGTTGATGCATTAGACATTATGATGGAGGGCCCATTAGGTGGCGCCGCGTTTAACAACGAGTTTGGTCGTCCTAATATTTTAGGTTACTTCCGTACCTACGAAGATAAAGTAAATAGCTTTAACGGTGAAGAAGTTCGTGGTTATCACAAGCCAATTATGCTTGCAGGTGGTTTAGGCAACATTCGTCGTGAACATACAGACAAAGGCGTTATTCCGGTAGGAGCAAAACTTATTGCGCTTGGCGGCCCGGCGATGAACATCGGTCTTGGTGGTGGTGCTGCGTCTTCAATGGCGTCAGGTCAATCTAATGAAGATTTAGACTTTGCATCAGTTCAACGTGAAAACCCAGAAATGGAGCGTCGTTGTCAGGAAGT
>JABXID010000264.1 GCA_013373245.1 Gammaproteobacteria bacterium | reverse complement strand
GAAGCCGCAACTTGGTGGATAAAAACCCATAAGCTCGATCATTTTGTTAAAGCTAAAAAAGTAAAAGAATTAGTGCAAAGCATTTTATAGTCAGGAGTTAACGTGTACGCGGTAATATTTCGCGCCAAAACCGGTGTTCTAGACGAAGAATATGGAAAGACAGTCGCTAAAATGCGAGAATTGGCGTTTGAAAAATACGGCTGTATTGATTTTATCGCTGTAACAGAAGGCAAAGATGAGATCGCCATTTCTTATTGGAAAGATGAGGCATCTATCCGCAACTGGAAAAGTGACTCTGAACATGCTCTGGCACAAGAATACGGACGTGACAAATGGTACGAGTCATATATTGTACAAGTGGTTGAAGTGAAACGAGAGTACGCATTCAACCTATAACCCCAATAAAAAAATGTGTTTCCAGAAAAGGAATTATTGTGACTAAATTATTAACGTTTCTATGTTCAATCTTATTGGTTTATTCAGCAATCGCTGCCGAACACAAACTCGATCTCAACGCTTTTGCCGACACATATTTTAATAAAATGGTAGCAACCCAGTTGCCTGATGCGACCGAAAAAGAGTTAGAGGCTTATCTAGCGTTACTAACAGACGATGTTGGCCACTCTCATTTACCATGGGTGGTTGATGATTCACGAACACCTACCGGTAAAGAAGATATGCGTAAAGGCATGATGTTTTATTTGGGTGCACACTCCGAATACAATGCACAATTGTTGAATGTGTTTACGTTTAACCATTCAGCAATTGCGATTCGATATAAAAACTACGCAAAAGGGATTCACCCACAAAATAATCAAGCCATAGAGTACTCGCAAACCATGATGGAAGTTCTAGAAATCGAAAATGGTAAAGTGGCTGTCATTCGTAAATATCACGAGTAATATGAAATATTAACAAACTATCACTACGCAATCGGTTGAAAACGCTGTTCGAGCTCATCTAATATGGTTATGTCATCAATTGTCGATGGCACTTGAACCTGTTCACCATCAATCATTTGTCGCATAACTTTACGAAGAATTTTACCGGAGCGTGTTTTAGGTAGTCGCTCCAAAGTAACCACATCTTTTAGCGATGCAATTGGGCCAATTTGTTCGCGAATAAGCGTCTTTAAATAGGCATGAATTTCTAAGGTTTGAGCAACACCGTTTTTTAATACGATTAAGGCCAAAGGCACTTGTCCTTTGATTTCACATTTAACGCCAATAACCGCGCACTCGGCGACGTCTTTGTGGTTGGATATAACTTCTTCCATTTCCCCTGTCGAAAGTCTGTGGCCGGCGACATTTATCACATCGTCCGTACGGCCCATGATATAAAGGTACCCATCATCATCAATGTAACCGCCATCACCAGTCACGTAATAACCAGGGAAGGTAGATAGGTAACCGGCTTTAAATCGTTCCGGGTTTTGCCAAATAGTCGACAAACACCCGGGTGGCAATGGCAATTTAATGGCAATTTGCCCTGACTGACCTGATTTAACTGGCGTCCCTTCTGTGTCTAATATTTCCACCTGAAAGCCGGGCGTTGCTAGTCCTGCAGAACCAACTTTGGGCGCTTTTGTTTCTAAACCAACAGGAATGCCAGCAATGGCCCAGCCCGTTTCAGTTTGCCACCAATGATCAATTACAGGTAAGCCAGTTATATCGTTTAACCAATGATAGGTTGCTGGGTCTAACCGTTCACCCGCCAAATATAAGCGCTTAAGGTTTGATAAGTCGTAATTTGCAATTTCACTGCCTTTTGGATCTTCTTTGCAAATCGCTCTAAACGCGGTTGGCGCTGAAAACAACACGTTCACCTTGTATTCTTCACATACTCGCCAAAACGCGCCAGCATCGGGGGTTTTAACAGGTTTACCCTCATACATCACGGTACTGCAACCGGCAAGTAGCGGCCCATAAACGATATAGGAGTGACCAACAACCCAACCAACATCGGACGCAGCCCAAAACACATCCCCCGCTCGCATACCGTAAATCACGTCCATCGAATATTTCATCGCGACTGCGTGGCCCCCGTGTTCACGCACGACACCTTTCGGTTTTCCTGTAGTGCCAGAGGTATAGAGAATATAAAGCGGATCATTGCCCTTAACCGGTGTCGGGGCGATGTCTTGTGCGTTTGACATTTCCTGCTGCCAGTCCAAGTCTCTGCGCTGCTTGAGCTCCGCAGTTATTAATGCTCGTTGATAAACAATAACCGTTGAAGGTTTGAATTCAGCCTCTTCTATAGCTTGGTCAACCAAAGGTTTATAAGGAATTATTTTTTCTATTTCCACGCCGCAACTGGCGGTAACAATGACTTTGGGTGTTGCATCGTCAATACGGACAGCCAACTCATGTGGCGCAAATCCGCCAAACACGACAGAATGAATGGCCCCCAAGCGCGCGCACGCCAACATGGCAATAGCTGCTTGTGGGATCATTGGCATATAGATAAGAACTCTATCGCCTTTTGATACGCCTTGTTTGGCTAACACATCGGCAAATTTCGCAACCTCAAAGGTTAACTGACGATACGTAAACTGCTGTTTGGTATTGGTTACAGGCGAGTCGTATATAAGCGCGACTTGCTCGCCTCTGCCATTTTCGACATGATAATCCAACGCTAAATAAGCGGTATTTAACTCGCCATCTGCATACCAGTGATAAAACTGTTCGTCATCTTGCGTTAGTATACTTTTTGGGGTTTTATACCATTTGATCAGTTCAGACTGCTTCTGCCAAAAGCCTACTGGATCAATTTTAGAATGTGTTAAAGCAGCTTGATAACTCATGGCATTACCCTCATTTATTTTATGGGTAAAGAGTAGTCAATAACCTTTCCAGCGGATATTAGACTTTTGGCTAACGTGGTTTCACAACATCGTTTTTAATTTAACGAAAATAAAAAAAGGCGCTATTTAATAGCGCCTTTCAATGTCTAGAATTTGAAATCTACAATTCCGCTTCTTCTTCTTTCACTATATCCATGAAGATTTTAAATAAGTTCTCCATTTGAGCCTGAGATAAGAAGGTACCGGCTTTATTTCTAAAGCTAATATTAACGCCAGTAGTAGAGGTTGCTAATGCGATTTCATATTCACCTGCTTCAATATTTAAGTCACTTGAGCGGTCTTTACCTAAGAAATCCCAGAACGACGGTTCATCAACTTTAAACGTAGTGTCATATACGTAAAGCTCATCGTCTTCATTTTCTATTTCAAAACCAAGTTCTTCGATAATATCTTCAAGCTGTGAATAAACATATTTAATGTCTTGTTGCGAACTTATTACGTAATTACCAGAAATGTTTTTAACAAGAGACAACGAGATTTCTAGCGACGCGCGCTCGTCTTTTAATTTCACTCGATAAAGGTAATCAAGTTCCAACATCAGATTATTTAAAGACTGAGTGGCAAAGGTTTCTTTACGATATTGTGCCGTATGGTTTGGCGCGAGTTCTTCATCAATGACTTGGTAGTCTAAGGTTTCAATTGATACTTCACCGCTGCGACCATGAGGCTTGAAGTTCACGTTAATTTGATAAGTAAAACCTTCAACATCTACGTTCTCTTCCCAAAACCAAAAACCAACTTCTTCTGTTACCGTTTGTTTTGCCTGATAACCTGCATCGTTCTTAGTTAAAGTAAGATTATTAAGTTCACCGAAAGAAGTGATACCTTGCTCAACAAAGCCTGGAAGGTCATCAACCAAGGCAGGCTTTTCTAACATGATTTTAGCGGGATGTTTATCATCTGGGTTTAACCATGAACCTTCAAAAATAACCAAGGTTGTGGTGGGTGAGCTAAAATCCGATTGTTGTGACATTGCTGGGATGTCTTCAACCGCGTATTCGTCACTCTTTTTAGGATTGGAAAGTCCTGCCGGTACGACCAAGCCACTATTGCGGTTTTTCAATGCTTCAACTTGTTGTTGTTCTTGTTCGAAAAACACCGAGCACCCGTTCAATAAAACGACGGCTGGGCTCAAAGCGGCTAATTTAATTAATTTCACTGACTACTCCGGAGTATTATCTTGCTTGTTGCAACGCTTGTTTGACGGTGTTTTGATGAATTGGTTCCATCGTTAATAGAGGTAAACGCACCATATCAGATTTGATAATGCCCTTCTCTTTTAATGCCCACTTTGATGGCACTGGGTTTGGCTCAACAAATAGGTCTCGATGCAATGGTTTTAATTTAGCATCTACTTTTTTAGCTAATTCGTATTCACCGTTGGTTGAAGCCGAAACAACATCACTTACTAGCTTCGGCTCAACGTTAGCAGTAACGGAAATTACGCCGTGACCGCCTAACTCCATATATTCTCGAGCGGTACCGTCGTCGCCGCTTGATAATATAAAGCTGTCGTCGGCTTCTAACATTACTCTAACCCGAGATAAATCCCCTGTAGCGTCTTTAATACCAACAATGTTGTTTACCTTCATTAATTCAATGACGGATTCATTTGACAGGTCGACACCTGTTCGAGCTGGCACGTTGTATAAGATAATTGCTTTATCGGTTGCTGCTGCTACCGCTTTAAAGTGTGCAACCATGCCCTTTTGGTTGGGGCGATTGTAATAAGGCGTTACGGTAAGATAACCGTCAATATCATATTCATCTAACTTTTTGGTTTTTTCGATGGTGCTGCGTGTACAGTTGCCACCGTTACCAACGATTAATGGCAAACGACTTGCGTTTTGTTGAATAACAACTTCTAGAACTTGAAATTGTTCTTGTTCGGTAAGAGTAGAGGTTTCTGCTGTAGTACCTAAAACAACAAGACCTGTTGTTCCGTTATCAACATGCCAATCAACTAATTTTCTTAAGTCATCAAAATCAATTTCACCTTGTTCATTCATAGGTGTGATCAAAGCAACCCAACTGCCTGAAAATTTTAAATTACTACTAGCTGACATGTCCTCTCCTTTTTTAAGCGCGCTTATGTTACTCACGCATACACCACAACACAAGGCGATTTCGCAGCAATCTCGCTTTTTTTCTTAGTGCCATTACGTCACTATCATTTACGTGATAGACTTTTCGGCCAATAAAAGGGAAAAAGACGTTATTAGTTATAATGAATCAAGCTATCTCAAACCTCACAACCCAACATTTGGTATTAACCACAATAGGCAAAAATAAAACCGGTCTGGTTAGTGAGTTAACCGGGTTGGTCACAGAATGCCAGTGCAATATCATAGACAGTAAAATGGCTATTTTTGGCAGCGAATTCACTATGATCATGCTGTTAGCTGGTGACGGACCTGCACTGTCTCAGCTAGAAATGAAACTACCACAACTGGCAGTAAAACTTGATCTTTTATCTATGATGAAGCGTACCTCATCCCACACAGGTTTAAACCCAGAGCAGTACCTCATACAAATTGAGGGGCCCGACCAAGCAGGCACGATAAAAACGTTGACATCTTTTCTTGCTTCTAACGACATTGACGTGGTTTCGCTGCGCTCAGGTACCAGTGTTGAAAACAACCAAGAATGGCAACA
Organism: Gammaproteobacteria bacterium; assembly: GCA_013373245.1. Taxonomy (GTDB): domain Bacteria; phylum Pseudomonadota; class Gammaproteobacteria; order Enterobacterales; family Alteromonadaceae; genus Psychrosphaera. The sequence continues at coordinate 15,399 of JABXID010000264.1, read as the reverse complement.
GGCTGAAATTACCATCGAATTACCAATGGGCAGTAATATTGATAACTTAGGCAAGGAATTTGAACGCCTATGTCACAGTATCAAAATGAAATGCACTTTCAACCTGATCACTATCGAATAATTTACGAACAAGAGGAATAATAATGAGTCCATTACAAGCTGGAGACAAGGCACCACTTTTTGTATTAAAAGACCAAAATGGCAATGATTTTAGCCTTGAAGAAACATTAAAGTCTCACCAAGTATTGGTTTATTTTTATCCAAAGGCGATGACTCCTGGCTGTACAGTACAAGCTCAGAATTTACGTGACGTTAAAGCAGACTTAGAAAAATACAACACAGTTGCGGTTGGTATTAGCCCTGACGCCGTTAAGCGCCTGACCAAGTTTACTGAACGCGATGAGTTAAATTTCCCATTGTTGTCCGATGAAGACCATGCCGTTGCCGACGCATTTGGTGTTTGGGGCTTGAAGAAGTTCATGGGCAAAGAATATGACGGCATTCACCGTTTAACGTTTTTAATTGGTCAAGACGGTACAGTGAAGCATTTCTTTAATAAGTTTAAGACCAAAGATCATCACGAAGTGGTTTTAGCTAAATTAGAAGAACTGGCAAACGCCTAAGTCTTATTTAGCAATTAGCAAACACAAAAATGCCGAACAAAATGTTCGGCATTTTTTTGTTTCTTTAACCTAGCGCTAATGCATTAGCCTTAGTTTTAGGCACCTTTCAGTGAGTAAAGTTTGTGCAGCAGCTGCATTACTTGTTTTGTATCATCCCCGTGAATTGAGTAATACACCGTTTGCGATGATTTTCGCGTCGATACAAAGTTCTCATTGCGTAAAATTGCAAGATGTTGCGACAACGCCGACTGACTTAGTTTAACTCGTTCAGCTAAATCATTGACCGACACTTCACCCTCTAACAAATTACATAGGATGAATAATCGCTTTTCATTAGCCATTGTTTTCAAGAGCTTAAGCGCTTTTGGCGCGCAGCTTTGCATATCCTCTAAATTCATAGTCTTACCTAGGATACTTTTTTAATATTGTTGTAATTTTTTGTGGTGAAAACGGCTTTACAATAAACCCTGATGCACCATCAGCGATTGTAGACTTTACGTTGTCCACCGAACTATATGCCGAGATCATCACCACAAAAGCGTCGCTTTTAATTGCTTTAATCTTTTTTAAGATTGATAAGCCATCGGTGTCTGGCAATTCAATGTCTAAAAAAACGACATCCGGAAAATTAGACGAATATTTTTCAATCGCCATTTGACCATTCGACGCTTCATAAACATCGACCGCGCCTAAGTGATTTAGAGACTGGCGCATAAACTCTCGGACTGCACTTACATCATCAACAATCAAAAATGACAAGCTGCTGAAATCAGTCATCGGTTACCCCTAAATAAATATATGCCGCATACTAAGCCACCTACAGAGTCGCATATTAAGTCGTTTCGATTGATGATTGCAAATTAAAGGCTTTCACTTGTTCAAATGTTAAACATTTAAGCACAGATTGCACTGTTTAGTTCACGCTTGATCTACTTTCCAGCTAAAAAGCGTATTAATATCTAAACTCGAATATTCTATAACAAGCGGAGGCTGACTTCATGAACGAAGATAATTTATTTATGACTGAAATGGGTGATGTAAAACCGCTTAAAGACAGCAATTCTGTTTACTTTAATAAAACCAACAAAGCAGACGAGTCAACTTTAGCGAGGCGACTTGCGGCCGAGGCGGCAGAAATTAAAGATCCTAACTTTTTATCTGCTGAACCTGTGATTTTAGTTTCACCAGATGATGTTCTCAGTTACAAAAAAGTTGGTGTACAACAAGGTGTATTCAAAAACCTTCGTCTTGGCAAGTATGAAATCCACACCACGTTAAACCTACAAGGAAAGTCAGTTAATGAAAGTCGAGCCGCCCTGTTTCAATTCATAAACGATTGCCAAAAAGCCGATTTGCGGGTCTTACTGATTAGACATGGCAAAGGACTTAAAAGTCAGCCACATCAAGCTATGCTGAAAAGTTATATTAATCAATGGTTGAGGCAGTTTGATCAGGTGCTAGGATTTCACTCTGCACTCCCCCAGCATGGTGGCGGCAGCGCCGTATACGTTATGTTAAAAAAGAGTGATGATGCACGATTGCAAAATAAAGAGCGCCATCAAAAACGAGGCGCTAATTAATAGACTGTTATTAACGCTTAAAAAACTGACTGATGATCTGTTTACATTGCTCAGAATTCATTAACTTGTCGAAGTATTGCAGTTCTAAACGTATAGTTTCTTCAACCTTTTGTTGATTACTCTTCTTCATCAATGACTTTGAGCTAGTTACTGCCTCAGACGATAAATCAACCAGCGCCTTGGCATTCACTAAAGCAGTCGCAACAACATTGTTAGGTGACGTCACTTGATTTACAAAGCCGAATTGCTTAGCGCTTTCTGCATCAAATTTCTGCCCAAGTACTAACAATTCAAACGCTCTCTGATGACCAATCTGCTGAGGCAGTAACAAACTGCTAGCCGCTTCAGGACATAAACCCAACTGAGCAAAAGGTAATTGAAGTACTGAATTGTCAGCGGCGTATACCAAATCACAATGCAACAACAAGGTAGTACCTATGCCAATGGCAGGCCCTGCAACCGCTGCTATTAATGGCTTTTTTAATTGCGCTAGAGTGAATAAAAATTTCACTGTCGGATGTGATTCAGTTAGTTGACCACCCGCTAGGAAATCAGCAAGGTCATTACCCGCGGTAAAACAATTTTCGTCGCCATATATAACTGCAACACTATGACTGTCGTCATTTTCGAACTTTGTTAACTCGTCCACCATACGCTGATACATATCTAAAGATATGGCATTTTTTGCCTGCTGACGAGCAAACTGGATATGAAAAATGCCATCTTGAGCTTTAGTTTGTATAAATTCAGTCATGTGTTTCTCTTATTAAATAGTGAAAAATTTTAGGGGGCTTGCCGCTACATTACCAAACGTTCAATGGTCCAATATACACCTATTAAACCAATAAAGATGGATAACGGTACTTGCACAAAGAATCGATAACTCGGTTTATGTCGCCAATAATAAAATAGCACATATGCCGCTGCAATTACGCTCAATTGACCTAATTCAACACCGATATTAAATGCAAACAGAGCGGTCAAAAATGAATCGCTTGGCACACCAAATTCTTGTAGAACGAATGCAAAACCAAGCCCATGTAATAAACCGAACACAAATATAATCGCTAATCGCATGTTGCCAGAATGTCGGTTAGCAATATTTTCATAAGCGATATAGGCGATGGATAAAGCAATAAGTGGTTCAACGATATCGCTGCTCAAACCGATGTAACCGGACGCTGCCAAACCCAGGGTAATACTGTGTGAGAGTGTAAAAACAGTTACTTGCAATAGTAACTGTTTCATTGTCGCCGCAACTAAAAACAGGCCTAGAACAAACAATATGTGATCAATGCCCATTGGGATTATATGAACAAACCCTGAGTGCACATATTTAACGATTCGCTCAAACATCGTTAATCCATCACTTTGCACATTGTTAGTGCTGACATTAGTTAACTGCCGTTCCATAGCGTCTTGCATTTCTGGCGACACTGGCAATTTGTCTTTGTTTTGTAACTGACTGGCGTCGTTTTGTTTACCCGTTTGCTCTAACTTTTGATCACTAAAGTGCTGATTTCTCATTAGCACTTCGGCATGGCCCTTTGGCACAATCGCTACTAAACTGATTGCCAACAATATAATTAACCACACATACAAACTTAGCTTTTTCAAACCTACCTCTTACTACTTCTTAATGGCTATGGTGATTTATTTTTTCACCACAGCGACGGTTAATCTTGAAATACATGTGAGCTTTTGACGATCGTCAAACAATTTAATTTCCCACACTTGCGACGTTTTACCTTTGTATAACTGACGAGCTTGGCCCGTCACTAGACCTGAACGAACGCCTCTTACATGATTAGCATTTACTTCCTGCCCGACGCAGTAATACTTTTCTGGATCAACCGTTAGTTGTGCACCTATAGACCCTAATGACTCAGCCAATACCACATTGGCGCCACCGTGCACGAGTTTAAACGGTTGAAACGTTTTTTCATTAGCCGGCATTGTGCCTTCAATGTAATCATCTGCCACCTTTGTAATTTGAATATCAAGGTGCTCCAACATAGTGCCTTTATTCCAGGCATTTATCTCGGATAAATCAGGTGACTTAAACCAAATACTCATAAACTAAGCTTACAACTCGCTTTTAAAATCGTGGTGGCATGATAACGATATTTTGTTGTAAACAATAGGTTACTAAATTCAAGCTGTCCCTAGAACCAGTGATTTCATCGCATCGCTCTAGTACGCAATTGTTGCTAAAGTAAACTCGAAAAAATTTATACCTATTCGCATAAATCCGTTGTTAGGAGAACTCAATGTATAAACCTTTTAAGCGTTCATTGCTGACTGCCTCTCTGGGCTTGTCACTCTCGCTGCTAAACACGTCGGCTATAGCGTCGAATGAAGACACAGATGCTGATAACAAGTGGAACGTTAGTACACCGCTTGGTCAAGTAAAAACAATTTCCATCGATACCAACGAATCGACTTGGTCAAATTTGGACGTGCACCCAGATGGTAAAAGCATCATCTTTGATATGTTAGGTGATATATACACCATGCCAATCACTGGGGGTAAAGCAACGCCGCTGTTAAAAGGTTTTGAATGGAACATGCAAGCAAGCTACAGCCCCGACGGCTCCAAGATTGCATTTTTAAGTGACCGTGACGGCATCATAAACCTTTGGACAATGAACGCCGATGGCAGCAATTTAAAACAGATCAGTAAAGAGTCAGGCAATACGATCCATACGCCCAGCTGGAGCCCTGACGGTCAATATATTGCGGTTACTCGCGGTGTTATGTCGTCTCGCTCAATCGCAGCCGGTGAAATTTGGATTTATCACCACACTGGTGGTTCAGGCACCAAAATTAAGTCAGGCTCGCACGGTGCATTTAACCAAAAAAATATCACCGATCCGAAATTCTCTCCTGACGGTAAATACATTTATTACACAAAAGACGTTACCAGCGGTCGTGTATGGCAATACAATAAAAATTCCACCACTGAATTGTTTAATATTATCCGTCACAATTTAGAAACCGGTGAAGAAGAGCGTTACATCGGCGGTGCTGGTGGTGCGGTTATCCCAACACCTTCGCCAGACGGTAAATACATGGCGTATTTAAAACGTGAAGATACAAAAACTGTGCTTTACATCAAAGATCTAAAGTCTGGTATTGATAAGCGTTTATACACCGAAATGGAGCGTGACAATCAAGAAACTTTTGGTACAGAAGGTAATTACGCCTATTTTGATTGGACACCAGATAGCAAAAATATTGTCTTTTGGACCGCGGGTAAATTCCACTCTGTTGACATTACATCTACAAAAGTCGACACCATAGAGTTTAACGTTCAAGTCGAAAAACAAGTGCAACAAGCGGTTAAATTCGACGTTGACGTAGCGCCAGACAAAGTAAAAGTAAAACAAACTCGCTGGGCAACAATGTCGCCACAAGGTGACCGTATCGTTTATCAAGCGCTTGGCAAATTATACGTACGCGACGTTAAGTCGGGCAAAGTATCTCGACTAACAAGCCAAAACGACCACGATGAATTTTACCCAAGCTTTTCCCGCGACGGTCGTTATATCACTTATACAACGTGGGACGACAATGATTTAGGTACGGTACGTGTAGTGCGTGCTCGTGGTGGTAAAGGAAAAGTGATCACAACCGAACCTGGACACTACATTAACCCTAAATTTTCACCAGACAGCGACAAAGTCGTCTTCTCTCGTTTCACCGGGGGCTTTTTACTGTCACCTGAATGGTCGATGGAGCCGGGAATTTATGTCGCCGATTTAGATGAGAAGTCGATGAAGCGTATCAGTAAATCGGGTCATGATGCTCATTTTGCCGCCGATGATAAACGCGTGTATTACACCGATTATCAGTCAGGTAGCTACGGCACAAAGAAAAAGCTTATGAGCATCAACTTAGATGGCTTTGACCAAAGGGAAGAACTTAAAGGCGACGATGTCACCGAATTTAAACTATCGCCAGATGGAAAGTGGTTGGCTTTCACCTATCAATTTAATACTTACGTTGCCCCATTTGCGAAAAACGGCATAGTACAAAGTATTGGACCGAAGTCGACTTGGGTGCCTGTTGAACAAGCATCAAAGACAGCAGGTTCAGAAATGCATTGGTCAGCTGACAGCAGCACTTTACACTGGTCAAACGCTGCAACCTTATACTCTCGCAAGTTAACTGATACCTTTGCTTTCCTTTCAGGTGCAACCGAGGAAATGCCGGAACTTACCAGCACAGGCATTGATTTAAGTTTTGACGTTGATGCCGATAAACCATCAGAAACCATTGCATTGGTTGGTGGCACAGTAGTTACGATGCGTGATGCCGACAACCAACAAGAAATCATTGAAAATGGTGTGGTTATCGTTAATCAAAATAAGATTGTTGCCGTTGGTAAACATGGCGACTTTATGATCCCTTCAAATGCTAAACGCTTTGATGTAACTGGCAAAACATTGGTTCCGGGGATCATTGACGCGCATGCGCATGGTTCACAAGGTTCAAACCAGATCATCCCTCAACAAAACTGGAAAAATTTATCGTCAATTGCATTTGGTGTGACAACAATTCATGATCCATCGAACGACAACCGCGAAATTTTCTCAGCGGCTGAGCTGCAACGGACCGGAAAAATTCTAGCACCTCGAATCTTCTCAACTGGTAAAATTTTATATGCTGGCAACCTACCAGGTTACACGGCAAAAATTAACGATTTAGACAGTGCTAAATTCCACATCAAACGAACGCAGGAACAAGGTGCGGTATCGGTTAAAAGTTATAACCACCCTCGCCGCGATACACGTCAGCAAGTATTAGAAGCAGCTCGTGAACTTGGCGTTAATGTCATGCCTGAAGGCGGTGGTAAGTTATACCAAAACATTTCAATGGTTATCGATGGACACACAACACTAGAGCACTCATTAAACGTTGCAAGAGGCTACAGCGATTTGACTCAACTTTGGAGTCAAACGGAAGTGGCTTACAACCCAACATTTGTAGTCGCATACGGTGGGTTATCAGGTGAACGTTATTGGTACGACCGTACGAACGTTTGGGAAAATAAACGCCTAATGAAATACGCACCTCGTTATATCGTTGAGCCAGTTTCTATTCGTCGCGAAAAAGCACCAGATGATCATTACAACCACATAGAAATAGCAAAGTACGCGAAAACCCTTCGTGATAACGGTGTACGTGTGTTGATTGGAGCACACGGACAACGTGAGGGTTTAGCGGCGCACTGGGAAATGTGGATGATGAATCAAGGTGGTTTCACGCCTTGGGAATCATTGCGTGGGGCAACCATCGATGGTGCAATTGCACTAGGTATGGACAAAGAAATTGGTTCTATTGAAGAAGGTAAATTAGCCGACATCATAATGATTGAAGGCGACGTCCTATCTGATTTACGTCAATCTGAAAACGTGTCTCATACTATGTTAAATGGGCGTTTATACAATGCTGATACCTTGGAAGAGGTATTAACGGGCGACTATAAGACACAGCCTTTATTCTTTGACCGTTTAGATATCAACGCCATGCCAATCCCAACAATGAAATATATGGATAACAAGGCTCACAAGTATCATTGGACACACCATTAAACGGTACTGAAAGTTTACATTTTAGAAAGGCTCAATTTGAGCCTTTTTTATTGCATTAGATTTGATTATTACGTTACAGTGTTAACTAATCAGACCAGTAAACGGGTTAACACTATTTTGAAACTTCATGAAATAAACGGTTATATTCAGTCTATTTATGTTGCTGAATACAAAGACAAATTATTGCTTCTCGACGGTGCATGCCGAGCTGATGTCGATACCATTTGTGAGTTTATTTCAGGCCAGCTTAAACGTCCCCTAACCGATTTAAAACTTATCGTTTGCACACATATGCACCCCGACCATGCAGGTGCAGCAGAAAAACTAAAACAGATCATCGGCTGTGATATTGCCATGACCAAAACCAATAAACATTGGTATCGTGGTTTGGACGGCTTTTTAATGTTTTTAACCGATATGGCATTGGCAAAATGGGTCGCTAAACGAAAAAAGAAAGCGTCTAAGTGGTTGTGGTATAACAGGCACTTACAGCCTGACCTTGAGTTAGAAGACGGCCAAATGTTACCGGGGTTTGAAGACTGGCAAGCGTTGTACACGCAAGGTCACACAGACCGATGTCTATCGCTTTACCATGCTGATTCTAGCCAAGTTTATGTTGCCGATTTGATTGTTATTGTGAAGAAGCGGTTTATACCGCCTTTTCCTGTATTTCATCCAAACCGTTACAAACAGTCAATTAAGCGAATTAAAGAATTATCTGCGCAGACCGTAATATTAGCGCATGGCGGTAAGATACCGTATGTGGATATCGATTTTGAGTATATAGAGAACAAAGCGCCGCATAAGCCTACAACGCACATGCGCAGCGCTTTTAAGAAATTACAAACGGCTTGGGGACGAAGTTAAAAATTTCCCCAATTACACCAGAAAATTAGTTTTGGTGTTGTTCTAACTCCGTAATTTGTTGACGTATTTGTTCGGCTTCTTTTGTGCAAGCCGAATAACTATCTAGGTTGCCGTAATGTCGGGCTAATGTAGCCTGCTCTAACTTTGAGTAGTAATCTTCGTATAACTCTTGAATATGATCAGGTTCTAATAGAGTAAACATAAGCGATGCTCCTATATAGTTTACTGCTCAAAATATACGCATGTTCGCTGCAGAAAGATCACATGCATTTATGGAGCCAGAAATAAAACAAACCAGTGGAACATAACCTGCATTGGTTTTTTAAAAAATAATAACTATACCTATAATAATAACGCCTGCCTGAGGGTAAGAATGAAAATAAAAACGCTAACAATTGCAACAAAAGTGACGGCTGGTTTTGCCGTGATACTTATGTTGTTACTGTCCCTAAGTATCACGTCCGTCGTCAGTTTGGGTGATATTAACCGCGCTACAAATGTGGTTAATGAAACAGCAATGCCCGTCTTAGCAAAAAGCAATGAACTGCAAGTACTAATGTTAAAAAACGCTAAACGCAGTGCCCTTGCCTACAACTTGCAAAATGCGCCATTGATCCAACAAGAGTTAGATACAATGAACTCTACACTGCAACAATTTGACAGTGTATTAAGCAAGTTTAAGAGTTTGATAGCAGATTCACCGCAGTACCAAGACATTTTAACCAATGTTGAAACCAACTACCTTTCCTATCACCAAAATGTTAATTCAATGCTGACCGCTAAGTTAAAGTACACTAACACCATTGACGAGGTCGGGCAGAAGTTACAGAGCGTCATTACGGCACTGGATGAGTCTGGCGCGTTAGCCATGGATTTAACCTATATTGATTTGGACAATTCTAGAGACATTGAAGTATTAGAAGGTCTTGCATCAACGCTCGATAATAAAATTTTCATGTTAACTAATTCATTGAAAGACGTAAGTGGCGCCTCTAACAAAGAACAACTTGCGACAATGGAAGAGAATATTACGTTCGCGTTAGGTGAGATTAAAGTTAACGCAGATTATTTAATTAAATACGCGAAACAATTTGAGACCAATGGTCTGTTAGATAGTCTGCAACAGGAACTGAACAAATTAAACCCTGTACTTTTGGGAAGTGATGGACTGGTTAATGCCAAACACACTCAGTTAAGTTTTATGAGTGACGCCAGCAACCACCTAACTCGTTCAGAACAAGCCATACAAAACTCCATCACAGCTTTAGATGAATTGTTAGCGGCTGCTCAAACACAAGCGGATAAACTGCAAAACTCTGTAACTGATACCATCAGTTCAGGCCAACGTTTTAATATTGTGCTGTCGATTATTTTAGTACTGGCTGGTTCTGGCATTGCTTTTTTAACCATCCGAGCAATGATTTCACCTTTGGCAAGCATCAATAAAATCCTCAAGCATATTGCCTCTGGTGACCTTACTCGCGTGCTGCAAGTTAAATCAAAAGATGAATTTGGCCAGTTGTCTGAAAATGTGAACCAAGTAGTACTGGATTTAAGAAAATTAATCTCAGGGATCACCGAAAAAGCAACCAGTGTTAATAGCTCAGCAGAATTATCGTCGAATGAGCTGGTGGACATTACTAGCTCAATTAGTTTACAGAAAGAAGAAATAAACGACGCGAATCGCATTGCAGAAGAGCTTGTACAACAGGCAACAACGGCTAACGAATATGCTTCGCATGCGACAGATAAAATGCAAAGCGCCAGTGAAGAAGCAAGCCAAGTTGCAATAACTTCAGAAGACAACTCAGCAAGGATAACTCAGTTAGCGAACCAACTTGAAGCGGCAAACGCCATTATCAGTAGATTACAACAACAGTCCAATAATATTGGTGGTATAACAGAATCAATTAGGGGCATCGCTGAACAAACCAATTTACTCGCACTTAACGCGGCCATTGAAGCTGCCAGAGCAGGTGAACAAGGTCGAGGCTTCGCTGTTGTTGCTGATGAAGTAAGATCGTTGGCTGGCCGCACTCAGACATCAACCAATGAAATTCAAAGCATGATCGAAACGCTGCAACAAGAAACAGCTAATGCGGTAACGGCTATCGACCAAGGAAAAGTAGAAGCTGAAGGTTGTGTAGAACAAACTCAAGCATTGGCGCAAAACATCGAGCGCATTCAATCTGCGATTCACGAGATGCAAGCGATTGGATCGAATATTGAAGATTCTGCACAAACTCAAAATGGTCAAATCATGTCGATTACCAACTCATTGCAACACTTATTACATGAAGCAGAAAAAAGCGAAAGCAAAGCGCAATTAGGGATGGAGCATTGCAACCATGTGAGTGAACTAAGCAGCTCATTACGCCACTCGATTCAAGAGTTTAAGGTTTAATTTCTGGTGTATGGCGAATGAATTTGGGTGGCTACAGCATGTATACTAGAGCCACTCATTAGGTCGTTGTAACAGCAGGTTCTGATATCAGGAGATCAGTTCTACAGGCTGTAATTGTGCGGCACGATTAGCCGGAAAATAGCTAGCAATAAACGCGATTATAATGGCTGTTGACGCTATTAATATCACCTGTGTCATATCAACTGAAGATGGAATGTGATTGATAAAATACACATCGCTATCTAGCGTTTTGAAATTTAATAACTGCTCTAAGCCTAATAAAATATCAGCCAAGTAATTAGCCAGCAATACGCCAAGTAATACGCCCCAAACTACGCCGCGTAACGCCGTCATCATACCCATAATGACAAACACCCTACGTATTTGCTTGGCTTGTAACCCCATGGTTTTTAAAATACCGATATCACCGTGTTTCTCTTGAACCGCCATAGTTAGCGAAGACACGATATTAAAGCAAGCGACCGCCATAACTAACACCATCACCAAGTACATGATATCGCGCACCATTACTATATCGTTATAGATGTGCCCGTTCGTTCGAAACCAGTCTAATACATAGACATAGTCATCGAGCTGTTGACCCAGCTGACGTGCAATGTACCTCGCCTCAAATGGCTCATATAAAGCTACTTTTATACCTTCGGCTTCTGACTCTTGCCAGCCCCAAGTTTGTTGGATTTTACTAAGCGGAATATAGACTTGACCATAATCCATCTGTCCACCCAATTGATAAATGCCAATAATTGACTCTGTGATAAACGTCGGTGCGCCCAACTTGCCATTGTCCAGAACCTTTGGCAGCAGCAATTGCAATTTATCACCGACCTTAAGTTTAAGTTTATCCGCCAACCCTTGCCCTATTACAGCGCCGTCGTTAACTTCAAACCAACTACCATTGACGATAAATTCAGGTGTGGCGTTAACGCCCTGCTCCAGTAATGGATCAGCACCATGAATCAAAACGGCTTCTAGTAGGTTTTGTTTTTGTATCATGCCGTGAGTTTTAATGTATGGCGCCGCTGCTTTAACGTCTGATTGTTTTGCCAGTTTATTTTGTGGCGTTGGCCAATGAGCTAACTTTCCTTGAACTGCTTCAAATTCAACATCTGGCACAACGGATAAAAGTGTAGACTTAAGCTCTTTTTCAAAGCCATTCATTACAGATAAACCCACGATCAAGGCTAATACGCCCAAAGCGATGCCTATAGATGATGCTCTATTGATAAAACGAATGTACCTGTTTTGATAGGAAGCTTTATAATAACGTTTCGCTAATTGCAGAGATAAACTGTTCATAAATTTAGACTTTAGCAACCGGTTTTTGTTCAGTTACAAGGCCATCATCAAGGTGGATAACTCGATTAAAACGTTTTGCTAATTGTAAATCATGCGTCACAACCACGAGCGTAGTGCCTAACTCTTTATTCAGTTTCATAAACAATTCAAACACGTGTTCAGCATTAGCTTTATCGAGGTTTCCCGTCGGTTCATCAGCCAACACTAATTTAGGATCGTTCACCAGTGCTCTGGCAATGGCTACACGCTGACGTTCACCTCCTGATAGTTGAGATGGCGCATGGTTTAGTCGATGGGATAACCCCACTAAATCTAATAAACCTTTTGCCTTATCTAACGCCTGCGCTCTGTCAGAGCCTTGAATAAACAAAGGCATAGCCACGTTTTCTAATGCGCTAAACTCCATTAACAAATGATGAAATTGATAGATAAAGCCCATATTGTGATTTCGATAGGTTGCTTTTTGTTGCTCAGAAAGGCTTGTAACATCTTTGCCTTCTATTGTAATTGAGCCGGAACTTGGAACATCTAACATGCCTAAAATGTGTAATAAGGTGCTTTTTCCAGAGCCTGACTGACCTAAGATTGCGAGTTGCTCGCCTTTTGTAATTGTCAGATCAAGGCCTTTCAGTACTTGAGTGATCAAAGCTTTATTTTGCTCAGACTTTCCTCGCCCTGACCCTTCTTGATATTCCTTAACTAGCTGTTGGCAAACCACCAAGTTCATTGACTATTTATCCTTTTATTCATGTTTTAACACGTCGGCTGGCATAAGTTGCGACGCTTTTTTTGCTGGATAGACACTGGCCAACAGAGCTAAAGCGACGGCAAACGCTACAATAGATGTCACTTTAAGCATACTGAGTTCCATTGGTAATCCAACACCAGGTACACCCAAAATATTTAGTCCGGTAACGCGCATAAGATCGTTTAAAGAAAGTACGGTCACTGTGCCTAACACACCACCGACCAGGGCTCCGAATATGCCATTGTAACCGCCCTGCACAACAAATATTCTACGAACAGTCGCCGGCTGCATTCCCAATGTCTTTAAGATCGCCACTTCACCTTGTTTTTTTGTCACCATCATCACAAGTGCTGAAACAATATTAAACGCGGCAACGGCAATGATCAGGCTTAACATGAACCACATCATGTTTTTTTCCATTTTTACCGCATCGAATAATTTTCCGTGCGTTGTATGCCAACTCGTCACTAGGTAATTGTCTTTAACTGACTCTAATGATTGCAACTGTTTTTGTATGGGTTGGGCATCGAACGCGTCCCTTAAAACAAGGCGCATGCCATCCTGAGCATCACTGCGCTTCTTCATAAGACGGTTTAAGTCTCGTGCTTGCACAAATAGTAAATGTGAGTCGATTTCGCTTTGTGTTTCGAATAAGCCTGTAATGGTAAATGTTCGCTGCGCTGGCATTCGACCAATGGGTGTGTAATGACTGGTGCCACTTATCATTAAACGAATTCTATCGCCCACACTTAACCCGTATTCCATTGCTAAATAACGGCCAACGACCACACTGTATTTAGTATCCAAAAATTCAGACCAAGTGCCTTGCACCAAATTTTGCTCTACCCCTAGCGGAATGGAAGAAGGGTCACTAATCCCCTGCGCCAGCATCCCTTTAAGATCACCAAAAAGTTGTACGATCGCTTGGCTCTGTACTAATGGTATGTATTGGATAACGTCATTTTCTCGGTCAATATCACGAATTAATTGTTGAGTTTGTGAGGCTGATATTTGCGATGATTCATCCTTTGGTTGCAAGGTCAAATGTGGTACAGCTCCTAAAATACGTTGTTTGAGAACACCTTCAAAACCGTCCATTACAGACAACACAATGATCAATGACATAACACCAAGTGCAATTCCTGCCATTGAAAAAAATGAGATAAAACTGATAAATTTGCCGTCTTTGGCTGACTTGGAATACCGCAAGCCTATTAAAACACTAAGAGGTAATTTCATTGAGGACTGTTATAAAAATAAGTAGTAGTTAGAGTGTGTTACCTAAAAAAGTTCACTAGACACACTCAAATTAAGGTCTGATAATAGGATTTTAAACGTCAAAGTACAAGCAGTCAGACATTATGAATGAACAAGACCTTTCGCTTTTCGAAGAGTACTTCCAATTAAAACACGCGATACCTGTTAATATTCAGCCCGGTGGCGATTGGCAATCGTTACCAAATTTTGAACAGTTCGAAAACGACATTCCTACGCCTTATAAAATTGCATCGGAAATGAAAGGCCTTGAGCAAACTATGTTGCGCCCACTGCGCCAACTTGGCGATGTTATAGAACCTCTCGCAGATTACCTAAAAGCACAAAGTCGAAAAATCGATTTAATGATGAACTACATATTACAAGCGCAAGATGAACATGATGTAAAACTTAATACAACCTCATTCGGAGGTGGCGGCTTTACATTATTTTCCGAACAAGTTTTTACACTTGATAGTTGGGTAAAATGCAAATTATTTTTCAATGACGATGCTGCAGCAGTATTCTGTTATGCCAAAGTATGTAAAGTCGAAACACTTGATAATGGATCTAACTATACCTTTGTATTTCATAGAATTAGAGATGAAGATCGAGAAATCGTAGTTAGAGCATCACTTCATTTGCAATCAAAACAATTGTTGAAAAAGACCCAAGAAAAATCTCAATAACACTGACTCGTATAAAAACCCAAAAAACGAGGACAAAAAGCCACAATTTTCAACGGTTTTGGATACTCTTTAAGCGTCAGTTATGTTAGTATGCGCCGCAATTTTATTGGTCAAGGTTCACAATTAATTTTATGTCTGATCCGCACTCGGCAAATGCTACAAAAAAAGTCATCGTTGGAATGTCTGGCGGTGTTGATTCTTCCGTTTCCGCATACTTGTTAAAACAACAAGGTTATCAGGTCGAAGGCCTGTTTATGAAAAACTGGGAAGAAGACGATAACGATGAATATTGTGCAGCCGCGGAAGACTTAAAAGATGCT
>JABXID010000259.1 GCA_013373245.1 Gammaproteobacteria bacterium | reverse complement strand
CATCACCATTTTTTATCGATTCTAATACTTTGCTTTGTGCACTTTTTGCGCTCTGATAAATTTTAGATGCGCGAGAAATTTCATTATCAAAAGGAGTATGCGAAACATTTTGTTTTGAGCTGTTATTTGGCGCTTGCTCAAGTGAGCCAGAGTCTGGCTCACTGACATTGTCACTCGGACTTAATTTACTTTTTGATAAGTCAACAGAGACTTTCAACACACCTTTATCCACCAATTTGTTAACCGCGGTTTGGCTACTAACTAAACCTTGGGTTTTAATTTTTAAGGTGCCTTTTTGTTCAAGTACGTCATCGACAAACATGCCGGGCTGGAGTTGGTCTATGTTGATAATTTGCTGCGTCATAGGCTCTAGAATGAATACTGATTGATACTATTTAATTTAGCAGAACGTTGCCAAGTTACCCAGTATCCAAACCCCTAATTGTGCGAATTTATGAAAAACCTGTCCTCAACAACAAGCTTATTTTGACGAATAAGACCCGCTGATTGTTTCGTGATTGAGAATAATCTTTGTTTTTAGTGCTCAGAATATGAAAGATAAACGTGCTCTAACCTGATAAGTCGATTTACCTTGAGGTTGAAAGCACCTATAATACGCGGCTAATTTTATTTACAGCGAGAAATTTTCATCAGTGTCTAAGCCAATTCAAGCTATTCGAGGAATGAACGATTGCCTGCCAGCAGAAACCGCTCAATGGCAACAAGTCGAAGCGATAATTCGTCAAACCGTGGCAAGCTACGGTTATTCTGAAATCCGTTTTCCAATCGTCGAATTTACCGATTTGTTCAAACGTTCGGTTGGCGAAGTGACAGATATTGTTGAAAAAGAGATGTATACCTTTGAAGATCGCAACGGTGACTCGCTAAGTCTTCGTCCGGAAGGTACCGCTGTTTGTGTGCGTGCTGCCAACCAAGGTGCATTGTTGTATAACCAGCAGCAACGTTTGTGGTATATGGGGCCAATGTTCCGCCATGAACGTCCACAAAAAGGCCGTTACCGCCAATTCCACCAGTTTGGTGTTGAGTCGTACGGTTTTGAATCTGCCGATATGGACGCCGAAGTAATTATCTTATCAGCTCGATTGTGGAAAGCGTTTGGCATAACGGAACACGTACGTTTAGAGATTAATTCGCTGGGTTCAAATGAGGCGCGAGCAGATTACAGTGCCGCTTTAGTCGAGTACTTAAAAGAACATGAGGCGCAATTAGATGAAGACTCTAAGCGTCGATTAACCACAAACCCACTTCGAATTCTTGATAGTAAAAATCCGGATGTTCAAGCGGTGTTAACTGATGCGCCAAAGTTGTCTGAACATCTTGATCAAGAATCTATTGAGCACTTCGAGCAGTTAAAACAACGTCTTGATGCTGCAGGTATCGAGTATGTTGTTAACGAGAAACTAGTACGTGGTTTAGATTATTACAACCGCACAGTATTTGAGTGGATCACAGAAAGTTTAGGTTCACAAGGCACAGTGTTAGCTGGTGGTCGTTACGACGGTCTTGTTGAACAGCTTGGTGGTAAAGCGACACCGGCCGTTGGTTTTGCTATGGGCATCGAACGTTTTGTTCTGTTATTGCAAACTTTAAATATTTTGACTGAACCAACGTCAACTGCTGATGTCTATATCGTCGCAGCTGGACAGGGCACAGAGTTAAAAGCCGTTGAAATTGCGGAAATGTTAAGAGATAGTGCTCCTGAAATTCGCGTAGTAACCCACAGTGGTGGTGGTAACTTCAAGAAACAAATGAAGCGAGCTGATAAAGTTGGAGCTGCAGTAGCCTTAATTTTAGGTGAACAAGAATTAGAAAATCAGCAAGTAAACATTAAATTTTTAAGGCAACAAGCTGAACAAGAAACTATCAGTTGGTCAGATATTGCAGAGCGAGTGCGCTCAGCAATTGCCGAATAATAGATAATCGTCAGATACGCATCGCGTATTAAAGAAGTAGAGGCAAGAGGACGTAATGGAAATTTACTCAACAGAAGAACAACAAGAAGAAGCAATTAAGAATTTTTTGAAAGAAAACGGCCTTAACATTGTTGTTGGTGCAGTTTTAGGTGTAAGTGGCTGGTTAGGCTGGAACTGGTATTCAGACAAACAATTAGCAGAAAAAGAAGCGGCTTCAGCGCAATATGAAAAGTTTGCTGAAGTTGCACAAGCAGCAGACGTAACACTAGAAACGGTTAACTCTGAGTTAAATCAATTTGTTGCTCAATATGGTGAATCTGGTTACGCGATTTTTGCACAACTAATTGCGGCAAAACAAGCGGTTATCGAAGGTAAATTCGAACAAGCTGAAAAAAGTTTAACCGCGGCGGCTGCACAAGCAGAGTCTTCAAGTTTGAAAGATTTAGTTACGGTTCGTTTAGCTCGTGTTCAAATCGAACAAGAAAAGTTTGATGCCGCATTAACTAGCTTAAACGCAGTGAGTAATGAAGGTTACAGCAGTCGTGTTGCTGAATTAAAAGGTGATGTTTATTTAGCGCAAGGCAATACAGATAAAGCGCGCAGCGAGTACCAAGCTGCTGCCGATAAAGGTGGCTTAGAAACTAATACTGTATTAAAAATGAAGTTAGATGATTTAGCTTTATCAGCCAAACTATAAATAAGCAGGTCTGTTGAATGTTAAAGCATGCAAAAGTTGCAGCATTTTCTCTAGTGGCTGTATTGGCACTAAGTGGATGTGAAACAAACGAGGAAGAGCTGGAAACCTCGGTCGCAGAACTAAAACCATTAAATACTGAAACAGAAGTGGATGTGGAATGGCGCAGTTCGGTTGGTTCTGGCATCGGGAAGTTTTATTCTAATTTGTCGCCTGTTGTGGTTGGAGACGTTATTTATGCCGCGAGCCGAGAAGGCAAAGTCATGGCATTTAATAAGGACGATGGCGACAAAATTTGGCAAAGTGATATTCGTGAAAATCCACCTAAATTATGGACCTACATAATGATGGAGCCAGTTAAATCGGCAAAACTAAGCGGTGGTTTAACAGCGGCGTACAACAACTTATACATGGGCACAGAAGACGGTTATGTTGTTGCTTTATCGCAAGAAACTGGTGAAGTGTTATGGCGTACCGAAGTAAAAGGTGAAGTTGTTTCGGCACCTGCTGCTGGAGATGGTTGGATAGCTGTTTCAACCACCTCAGGACACGTAGCCGCTTTGCACCCAGACTCAGGTGAAATTCGCTGGCAGCTTGAAACGGATGTACCGGCATTAAGCTTGCGTGGCACGTCTTCACCGACTATTGCTAATGGTGGCGTATTAGTCGGCACAGCAACGGGTAAGTTAAGTGTTATTTTGCTTGATAAAGGTGTTCCTGCGTGGGAACAACCTATAGCGACCATTAAAGGCTCTACTGAGTTAGAACGTCTTGTTGATGCAGATTCAAAAGTTTTGGTCGTTGGAACTACGGTATACGCCATTGCTTATAACGGTAATCTAGTTGCTTTAGATATGATGTCTGGTCGTGCGTTGTGGAAACGTGAATATTCGTCTTATCGCAATGTATCGGCAGAGCTTAATACTCTCTATTTAACAGATGCAAAAGGTAGTGTTACATCAGTTGATTTAGCAAATGGTATTGAAAAGTGGACCAATTCTGAGCTGTATAACCGTCACTTAACTGAGCCTGTTGTATATAAAAATACGATAGTTGTTGGTGACTTCGAAGGTTACTTCCATTTTATTGATAAAGAAACTGGGCGCATTATCGCCCGTTATCGCCACTTTAATGGTTGGTTAACAAATGCCGAAGGCGGTCAAGCGCAGCCGGTTGTTGCAGACGATAAGTTATATGTTTTAACGCGCGATGGCGTGCTTACGGCAATTACTCTGCCGGAAATAAACGATTAAATTAATACGCCGATAAAAATTGTCGGCTCTTACAAGGTGAATTCATGCTTCCTGTGGTTGCTTTGGTTGGTAGACCGAACGTTGGTAAATCAACTCTCTTTAATAAATTAACTCGTACTCGCGATGCACTCGTGGCGGACTTTCCAGGTCTAACTCGAGATCGAAAGTATGGGCAAGCGACCCATGATGAAAATAACTTCATTGTTGTTGATACCGGCGGTATTGATGGCACGGAAGAAGGCATTGAACTAGAAATGGCAGAGCAATCGTTATTAGCGATTGATGAAGCCGATGTGGTGTTGTTTTTAGTTGATGCGCGAGCGGGATTGACCGTAGCTGATGAAGCCATTGCACATCACCTGAGAAAACAAGATAAAACCACATTTCTCGTGGCGAACAAAGTCGATGGCATAGATGGTGATTCTGCCAGTGCAGAGTTTTACTCACTAGCATTGGGAGATGTTCATCAAATCGCGGCTGCGCAAGGTCGTGGTGTTTCTGCGTTATTAGACCGAGCTTTAATTCCTGTTATCGAAGAACTTGCTGCTGAGTTTGGACTTCAAGAAGGTGGCGAGTCAGAGCTCGAACATCAAGAGTTTGTTGAAGCCAAAGCACTAGAAAATATCGAATATGACGAAAACGGCGACGTGGTTATTAATGATGATGACGAAGAACAACCGTTTTCAGATGTGCCAATTAAGTTTGCTCTTATCGGTCGACCCAATGTAGGTAAGTCAACACTTACTAATCGTATGTTAGGTGAGGAAAGGGTTGTTGTATATGACATGCCTGGCACTACCCGCGATTCCATATACATCCCTATGACCCGTAACGATCAAGATTACATCATTATAGATACTGCCGGTGTCCGACGCCGCGGTAAAATCAATCAAGCGGTTGAAAAGTTCTCGGTGATTAAAACCTTACAAGCAATCGAAGACGCTAACGTTGTTTTGTTGGTGTTGGATGCTCGTGAAGGCATTTCTGATCAAGACTTGAGTTTATTAGGTTTTGCATTAAATGCAGGTCGTTCGATTGTTATTGCGATGAATAAATGGGACGGTTTAGATCAAGACGTAAAAGACGATGTAAAAAGGGAGTTAGATCGCCGATTAGGTTTTATCGACTTTGCACGTTTACACTTTATTTCTGCGTTACACGGTACGGGTGTTGGTCATTTATATGAGTCTATCGATGAAGCGTATCGCAGTGCGACTAAACGTATTTCTACCTCTATGGTTACACGTATCATGAAAATGGCGCAAGACGATCACCAACCACCAATGGTTCGAGGTCGTCGTATCAAACTTAAATACGCTCATGCAGGTGGCTACAATCCACCAAGAATTGTCATTCACGGTAACCAAGTTAAAGATTTGCCGGATTCCTACAAACGCTATTTGATGAATTATTATCGTAAAGCGTTAGATGTTATGGGCACACCAATCAAAATTGAATTTAGAGAGGGTGACAACCCATTCTCTGAAAATAAACAAAAAGCACAAACATTATCTCAGCAACGCCGTGCTGGCGGGTTCATCAAACGCCACCGCAATCGTTGATTTTATGATCGCTATAGGTCTTTCAAAGCAAGGGTTATAGCGATTATTTAGCTATTGGCATCTCAGATCCTAAATGTTATTCTCGTTCCGGAATAAGCTGAGACGTTGTCGTTTCTCCTGAATTTGAGATGTATTGATGCAAGAACTAATAAATTCCTTTCCCCGTCGCCATAAAATTTTGCTAGCGGCCACTTTAATGTTTTTATGTCTGTTGGTGTTATGGCCAGCGGAGCAAGCAACGGCTCAACGTAATACAGAAGCACTTGTCGTCGCTAACTATCAACAACTCGCAATTGGTCAAGTTTATCCCCTACCTTTAACCCTGTCACCAAGCGACGAAACCTTAGAGCAAGAATTCACCGAAACACATCAAGTTGTTATTAAAAGCGGTGACAATTTAGCGGATATTTTTAAACGTGTAGGGCAACCTCAAAAAACCATGTTAGAAATTGCTCGCTCTAATACGTTAGCGAAAAAGTTTACCAAGCTTATCCCTGGCAAATATCTAACCTTTGAAACCGACAGCCAAGATAATTTAGTGTCTTTAAGATACGAAGAAAATCCTTTGTCTACCGTTGTTGCTCAGCGACTGGAAGACGGTAATTACGAAACTATTATTGAAGCAAAAGACAAAGAAACTAAGTCGACGTATTTCGAAGGTGAAATAAAATCTAGCTTTTGGAATGCGGGTGTTGATGCTGGTCTTAACGAAAACCTCATTATGAATTTCACTAATATTTTTCAGTGGGATGTCGATTTTGCATTAGACATTCGCGAAGGTGACAAGTTTTATGCGTTAGTTGAGCGTATTTATATTGAAGGTGAGTTCGTCGGGTATGGTGATATTTTGGCGGCCGAGTTTATTAATCAAGACGAAGCGTTTAAAGCGGTGCGTTTTGAAGATGGACGTTATTACACTGATAATGGCGACAGCATGCAAAAAGCATTTTTACGTGCTCCAGTGAATTTTAAATACATAAGCTCTAATTTTACTAACAGACGTTTTCATCCGGTACAAAAGCGTTATAAAGCGCATCGCGGAGTTGATTACGCGGCAAGAACCGGAACACCTGTTGTTGCAGCAGGAGACGGTAAAGTGATCCGTTCATCGTATGACAAGTATAACGGTCACCATGTGTTCATTGAACATGGCGGCGGTATCACGACCAAATATATTCACTTCTCTAAACGAAAAGTTAAACGTGGTCAGAAAGTAAGACAAGGACAATTGATCGGTTTAGTTGGTCAAACTGGACTGGCAGCTGGTCCTCATTTGCATTACGAATTTTTGGTGAATGGTGTACACAGAAACCCTAGAACGGTTTCGTTACCAAAAGCTAACCCAATTCCTGCTGCGGATAAAGAGCGTTTCCTAACATACGCAGAGCAGCGTATGCAGCAACTCGCTCACAACAAACAGCTATTACTAGCGATGAGGTAATCTTCGCAAATGAAGGCTGATATGGCGCAGTATTATATCGGTATCATACTTGGTACTAGCTCTGTTTCTGGCAAAGGCGCTTTGTTGAATATAGGCAACGAAGTACAAAACGATAATACTGCCCCCATCCATTCAAGTTTAGCTTATTCCACAAGAGCGCATCTGAATAGCAGTAAGTCATGAACCACTTAATAGTAGAGTTCTTTAAATCAGTTACGATCCCCATTGTTATTATTTTAACGGCACTGTTGCTTGTTGACAGCGGCAGCGTGAACGTTTCGGCGTGGCAGTTACTCATTGAACAAGCACCGCTTCTACTATTTTCTGGTGCGATAGTTGTTGCGCTTCGTTTTCGTCAAAGTCGGGTTATTTACATACTGCTCTTTATGTTGCTCAGTTGGGCATTATTTTCTGAAGTTGATGGCTTTGCTCATTTCAATTTCAGTCCATCTCTGTGGTTTATTAGCCAACTATTGGTGTTGACCTTATTTAGTTTCGATCAAAATAAAACGATTTGGGGGCGGCATGGTATTTTACGCTTGCTGATCTTATTGTTTATTGTAGTTTTGAACTATCGTTTTAATCATTCAATAACTCTGCATCAGTGGTTGGATTATCGGTTTATTGAATCCTTACCGCATGTGAAAAGCATTGGTCAAGTTGAGCTGTTTGTTTCGTTAGGTTGCTTGTTGGCTGTGATGTTCAAGCAAATTACTGCAGCGTCTAAATCCACCTTGTGTATCTGGGTGATCATGTTTTTCCTCGTTTACTATAAACTGTTTTCTCCAGATCTTATCGTTCAACAATTAGGCTTTGCTATCTTTGGGATCTTGTTGATTTATGGGGTGTTAACCGACTCTTATAAAATGGCATTTTCTGATGAGCTTACAGGGCTTGCCGCGAGAAGGGCACTGTTACAGTCTTCACTATCGCTTGGAAAAAAATACACGGTCGCCATGATGGATGTGGATCATTTTAAAAAGTTTAACGATACCTACGGTCATGATGTCGGCGATCAGGTGTTAAGAATGGTTGCCGCGAAAATTAATCAAGTGAAAGGTGGCGGTAAAGCCTATCGGTATGGCGGTGAGGAGTTTACGGTTGTATTTCCAAATAAATCAGTAAATTACTCGATTCCATATTTAGAGCAAGTGCGAGAAACCATTGCTAATTATGCAATGACCATTCGTGACGAAGACGACAGACCCGATGATAACAAACAGGGGAAGTCAAATCGCACAAAACAATCCGCAAGTAATAAAACCGTTAATGTCACTATTAGTATTGGTGTTGCCGAAAGAGAAGGTGAGTTAAAAGACTTCGACCAAGTCATGAAACAAGCTGACGAAGCCCTTTACCGAGCCAAACAAGCAGGAAGAAACTGTTTGGCTGAGTGATACAAAGATTTAGTTAAATACGCCTAGGTAGGCTTATAACGACAGTTTTGAGCCAAATACATTTCGTGGCTAGGTATCTTAGTTACCGTTTGAGTTAAATTATTGTGAATCGCCGTAAGCGTTTGCTCAATGTCCACTTGTTTTTTGAACTTCATAATAGGCGCAGACTGTATTGGCATTATTCCCTGACCTGTCATAACCGCCAGCCAACTATCATGTTTGAATAGTTCTGCATCTTTAACCAAAAGGTGACCGTCTTGTTCAAACAGACTTATTCTCTCGGCTAACGATTCAGGCACTTTCATGTGTTTACAATAACGCCAAAATTCGCTGTCCTCTCGCTCAGTGGCTTTGTAATGCAAAATAATAAAGT
>JABXID010000161.1 GCA_013373245.1 Gammaproteobacteria bacterium | reverse complement strand
TTCCGAGCCGTTATGGGGGTGATCATTATCGCCAGCATAGGTTTGTTAATTTGGATGGAAAAGACCGACAAAGAAAGTATTCCAGATTACACTTGGTTTGCCGCTTTGATGGGATTATTGGGCGGCATAACCTCGATGGTGGGCAACGCAGCGTTTGCGGTAATGGCCTTGTATCTGCTCAGTATGCGTTTACCTAAAAATGAATATATTGCCACAACGGCTTGGTTCTTTTTGGTGTTGAATGTGTTCAAGGTTCCTTTCCATATTTTCAGTTGGCAGACCATAACGCTCGATTCATTTTTATTAAACTTGGTGACAGCACCGTTCATTTTGTTTGGCGCTTATTTAGGTATTGTGATTGTAAAACGAATATCCGAGAAAAATTATCGTTGGTTTATTATTGGCGTGACATTCATCGCGTCGATTTTCCTAGTTATTTAAGTAGAGTGATTTTGTGATAGACACAACATTATTATTGATTTTTATACCGACGTTTTTTTTGGTCAGTATCACACCCGGCATGTGTATGACGCTTGCTATGACATTAGGCATGTCTATTGGTGTTCGACGTACTATTTGGATGATGTACGGTGAATTGTTGGGCGTTGCAGCTGTAGCGTTAGCGTCTGTGCTCGGCGCCTCTGCTGTGATGCTGAAATACCCAGAAGTGTTCAATATACTGAAACTGTTAGGTGCTGCTTATATTATTTGGTTAGGCATTAATATGTGGTTTTCTAAAGGTAAGTTGGCGCTTACAAATCACATTGAAGATAGCACAATATTAAGCAATCGCTCTTTGTTTTATCAAGGACTGATAACGGCAGTGGCCAATCCCAAAGGCTGGGCCTTTATGTTATCGCTCTTGCCGCCTTTTATTAATCCTGATAACGCATTTGCGCCGCAAATCTCCATCTTGTTGTTGGTGATTTTATTTTCAGAATTCATATGCATGATGTTATACGCGGCAGGTGGCAAAACCATAGGTAAAGCGTTAACCAAACAAGGCAATGTTAAGTTGTTAAACAAAATAGCCGGGACACTTATGATAGGTGTGGCTTTTTGGTTGGCTTCGACTTAACTCGATTAACTTAGTCGTTTTAATAAGTCCACAAAGTCAGCAGCGGCTTTTTGTTCCAATGTATGTGTGCCATTAATCACCTGCCACTGTCCGTTTACCATTACATCTTTTATCGGTGTAGTTTGACTGGCAAAAATAACACTATCTAATAAATATTCTTGGGCATTGGCAAAAAGACGAGTGACTTCGGGGTTGAGTACCAATAAGTCTGCTTGTTTACCAACCGCCAACTCACCTAAGTTACTGCTGGTGGCTTGAGCCCCGCCTTTAGCGGCTTGTTGCCATAAGTTTAACCCTGTAGACGGTGTCTGTTTATTGCTTAATACCGCCCGTTGTTGTTTGATTAATCGCTGTGCGTATTCAAGCAACCGCAGTTCTTCGATTGGGTTAACTGAAATATGACTGTCTGAGCCAATGGCCAAAACACCACCTTCGGCTAAAAACTCTTGTGTTGGGAAGATGCCATCACCTAGGTTGGCTTCTGTGGTTGGGCAAATCCCCGCTACCGCATTGGCTTTGCTAATGCCTTGTCGCTCTTGTTCATTAATGTGGGTGGCGTGTACTAAACACCAATGTTGGTCTACGTCGATATTGTCGAGTAGCCACTCAACAGGACGCTGTCCATAATGAGCAAGGCAATCTTCAACTTCTTTTTGTTGCTCGGCAATATGGATATGAATTGGCGCGTTATTGTCTAATGCACGAACGTGAGCCACCGCTTGTTTTAGCCCCTGTTTGTCAACTGCTCTTAATGAATGCGGCGCAATACCGACATTGCTGTTTTTTACTTTTTTACTCAGATCAAAACAATCGGTCACTAGTTGATTAAACTGTTCAACATTGTGAATAAAACGGGCTTGTCCTGCATTTGGCGTTTGCGCGCCAAAACCGCTGTAGCTATAAAGGACTGGCAATATGGTCAGTCCGATGCCGGTGTTTTGTGCCGCTGAGAATATCGATGTTGCCATCTGTGACGGCGTTTCATGAAACTCACCATCAATGTCGTGATGTAAATAATGAAACTCAGCGACTCGGCTATAACCCATTTTCAGCATTTCGATATAAAGTTGTGTCGCAATAACTTCTGCGTCGTCACAGGTAAGCTGTTTTAAAAAACTGTACATGGTGTTGCGCCAGGTCCAAAAGCTATCGTTTGTGCCGCTTGAATGTTCACTAAAACCGGCAAAAGCACGCTGAAAGGCATGGGAGTGGCAATTCACCATCGCTGGAATGACTGCGCCAAACATCGTTTCAGCACCATTTTGCAAGCCATCTTCAATGTTGCTAATAACGCCATTTTTGATGGTGAGTGTTTTATTTCTTGCCCAGCCGTTAGCTAATAAAATGTCGGTGGCGTAAATTTTTTTCATCGTCGCAATCATCAATATCAATATTTAGTCGTCGCTTTGTTCAGCGAAATTAATTAAACAAGACACCAGCTGTTTAAGCTTTGGTATCACTTGTTGAGCTTTGTGTTCGTCATAAGTTGCAGTGTCCTCGTTCATGTAAGTACGCTGAGACAACTCCAATTGAATTGAATGAATGTTTTGCTCTGGTTGACCGTAATGTCGGGTGATGAAGCCACCTTTAAAACGACCGTTGGTCACCATACTGTATGGGGCAAAATCGATGTGTTGCACAGCATCAATCATTTGCTCTGAACAAGTGACACCATCTGACGTCCCAAAATTGAAATCAGGCAGTTGTCCTTCAAAAAATCGAGGTACGCGAGAGGCAATTGAATGGGCATCAAGTAAAACTGCACGACCGTATTGCTGTTTTATCTCGCTCAACGTGTTTGTTAATGCTGAGTGGTACGGTTGCCAATATTTTTTTACTCGGTGCTGAATTTCTTCCGCGTCTGGCTCTTGCCCTGATAAATACAAGGGTGATTCATCGAAGGCACTAGTAGGGCACAATTCCGTGCTATTTGCGCCAGGGTATAAGTTGGTACCATTAGGATCGCGATTTAAATCAATGATATAACGGCTATATTCAGGTTTGATGATGTAAGCGCCCATTTCAAGTGCAAACGCATATAACTTGTCTTTATACCAATCGGTATCTGGTACCTTGAGCGCCTTTTCTGTCATGGTTTGTGCGATGTCATCAGGGATTTGTTCGCCGTTGTGTGGCATGCTAATTAACAACGGAACCGTGCCGCGATGTAATTGATAAGTTGTAGACAAAATGAGTTCTCCTAGCGACGTTAAATGCTTTGCTTGCCAGCAAGCCAAACGTGAGTCAGTGGGTTTACGCCGAATGTATAAGCAAGTTCCGCCGGTTGGCTGATATTCCATAAACAAAGATCGGCGTCTTGTCCTACTTGAATTGTGCCTTTTGTTTTAAGTCCAAGTGCTTTTGCAGCATTACGAGTTATACCGGCAATGGCTTCTTCTGGCGTCAACTTGAATAAAGTACATGCCATGTGCAGCATCAGTTTTAGCGAACAGATGGGGGATGAGCCTGGATTAAAGTCACTGCCAATGGCAATATCAACACCGTGTTTTCTGAGTTGATCAATGGGAGGCCGTTTGGTTTCCGATAAGGTATAAAACGCCCCTGGTAATAACACAGCAACCGTATTGCTGTCTCTCATTGCTTTAATGCTTTGTTCTGAAAGGTATTCCAAATGGTCAGCCGACAATCCTTGATAGTTTGCCACCAACTCTGCACCGCTTAAATCGCTCAGCTGTTCGGCGTGCAGTTTGACTGGCAAGTTCAACTCACGAGCTTTGTCGAACACTTTTTGCATTTGTTCTGGCGAAAAGCCGATGCCTTCACAAAAGCCATCGACGGCGTCTGCAAGCTCCTCTTGAGCGATGGCAGGCAGCATTTCATCACAAATCAAATCGATATATTCATCCGCTTTGCCTTTAAATTCAGCAGGTAATGCATGCGCTCCTAAAAAGGTAGTTTGCACGTTGCACGCAAGCTCTGTTGGCAATTTGCGGGCAACACGCAGCATTTTACGCTCGGTTGCCAAGTCTAATCCGTAACCGGATTTTATTTCTAACGTGGTGACACCTTCATTGATTAATGCGGAGGTGCGTTGTTTTGCAAATTGATAAAGTGTGTCTTCACTGGCCGCTCGCGTGGCGTTGACGGTCGATAAAATCCCGCCGCCTTGGCGAGAGATTTCTTCGTAACTTACACCGTTTAAACGTTGCTCAAATTCATTAGCACGACTGCCTGCAAATACTAGGTGGGTGTGACAGTCGATGAGTCCTGGCGATAGGTATTGATCTTGGCCATCAACAATACTGTTTGCTGTGAATTGTTCGATGTCGTTTGAATTTCCAAGCCAAGTTATTTTGCCGTTATTGATAGCAACGGCGGAATTTACGCGCAAGCCATAAGCTTGTTCGAGATCTTCATCCATCGTCATCAGGTGCACGTTATGGATGATTAAATCGACGTTTTTGGTGTTCGTTATTTCTGTCATCTTGTTAGCTACTTTATTCATTAACTTAGAAGTTTAAGTCGTTCAGCAAGTCGTCATCTACTTGATTTGCCAACGTGACTTTTAGTTTCGGCGTTCTTGCCATTTCACGTTGAATGGCAAAATTTGCTTCTTTGTTTCTTGCCCAACTTCGACGTGCGATGCCGTTGTTCACATCAAAGAACAACATTGATTGTAGTTTACGCTGTGCTTGTAGTGAGCCGTCCAATAACATACCAAACCCACCGTTGATCACTTCGCCCCAACCAACACCGCCGCCATTATGAATGGAAACCCAAGTTGCGCCACGAAACGAATCGCCAATCACGTTATGAATGGCCATGTCGGCAGTAAATCGGCTGCCATCGTATATGTTTGAGGTTTCGCGATAAGGAGAATCTGTTCCGCTTACGTCGTGGTGATCACGACCTAATACTACTGGGCCAATTTCACCACGTTGAATAGCATCATTAAACGCTTGTGCTATCTCCATGCGACCTTGAGCGTCTGCGTATAAAATGCGTGCTTGTGAACCAACAACCAGTTTGTTTTGTTTGGCGTCTTTGATCCAGGTGATGTTGTCTTGCATTTGCTGTTGAATTTCTTCTGGCGACTCTTGTTTTATTTTTGTTAGAACGTTAGCTGCAATCGCGTCGGTTTTATCAAGATCGTCTGGATTACCGGAAGTACAAACCCAACGGAACGGGCCAAAACCATAGTCGAAACACATAGGTCCTAAAATGTCTTGTACGTACGACGGGTATTTAAAATCAATGCCGTTTTCTGCCATTACATCGCCGCCAGCGCGAGAGGCTTCCAGCAAGAACGCGTTGCCGTAATCAAAGAAGTAAGTGCCTCTAGCGGTGTGTTTGTTAACAGCGTCAGCATGACGTTTTAATGTTTGTTGCACGTGCTGTTTGAAGGTTTCAGGCTCTTCCCGAATTAACCGATTTGATTCTTCGTAACTCAAACCAACCGGGTAATAACCGCCTGACCAAGGGTTATGCAGCGAAGTTTGGTCGGAGCCCAAATGTACAAATACGTCTTGTGCGTAGAATGTTTCCCAGACATCAACCACGTTGCCAATAAATGCGATAGACACCACTTCTTGATTTGTTTGTGCTTGTTTTACACGTGTAACCAGTTCGTCCATATTGTCGATAAGCTCGTCGACCCAACCTTGTTGATGACGTTTGCTTGCGGCTTTTGGATTCACTTCGGCACAGACGGTAATGCAGTTGGCGATATTACCCGCTTTTGGCTGTGCGCCACTCATGCCCCCTAATCCAGCGGTTAAAAAGATTTTTCCTTGTGGAGAGTCGCCTTTTTCTAATACTTTTCTAAACGCGTTCATCACAGTAATGGTTGTGCCGTGAACTATGCCTTGTGGGCCAATATACATAAATGAACCTGCGGTCATTTGACCGTATTGGGTGACACCAAGGGCGTTGAACTTCTCCCAGTCATCAGGTTTTGAATAGTTCGGTATCATCATACCGTTGGTGACGATAACTCTTGGCGCATCTTCCGATGAAGGAAATAGTCCCATTGGATGACCAGAATACATGTGCAAGGTTTGGTCAGATTCCATTTCGCTCAAATATTTCATGGTCAATAAATATTGCGCCCAGTTTTGAAATACTGCGCCATTGCCACCGTAGGTGATCAGTTCTTCTGGATGCTGCGCAACGGCGGGATCTAAATTGTTATCGATCATTAACATTATTGCCGCTGCTTGTTGGCATTTAGCTGGGTAATCACTGATTGAGCGAGCTTTCAGCGCATGACTCGGCTTAAAACGATACATGTAAATACGACCAAAATCGCTTAACTCTTGTGCAAACTCAGGCGCTAGAGTTGGATGCCATTCCGCGGGGAAATAACGCAGCGCGTTGCGAATCGCCAATTGTTTTTCTTCAACCGTTAAAATGTCTTTTCGTTTTGGTGCACGATTGACATTGGCAGGATAAGGTTTCGCTTCAGGCAGCGTTGCTGGAATGCCTTGTTTAATCGCTTGTTGAAAATGAGTTAAATCTGTCATTTGCGCTGCTCCTTATAATTTGCTGTTTGCTGGGAAATTGGCGTTGACGTCTAACGCTTGCGTAGTGACAAGTGAAACGATGGCGTCGATATCAGGTTTTAACAATCGGTCGTCTTCTAGCGTCGCCACTTTGCTTCGAATTAATCGGTGATTCTTTTCGATAATGTCAGAGCATGTGTTTGGACGCCTGAAATCGATGGCTTGCGCAGCAAACATCAGTTCGATGGCCAATATCTTTTCTAAATTACCTAAGATTTGGTTCAGTTTACGGCCTGAAATACTGCCCATGGATACATGATCTTCTTGCCCCATTGATGTTGGTACGCTGTCCGCTGAAGGTGGAAAACATAACGATTTATTTTCCGTCACCAACGCGGCGGTGACGTACTGCGGGATCATCATGCCGGAGTTTAATCCGCCTGATGTAGTTAACATTCTTGGTAGTCCGTGCAGCCCTTCCAGCAACAAATAACAGCGCCTATCGGCAATGTTGCCAAGCTCCGCCGCTGCGATGGAAACATAATCAAGTGCCATAGCTAGCGGTTGACCGTGGAAGCTGCCACCAGAAATCGCTTCTTCTTGGCTTATCACAATTGGGTTGTCGGTCACCGAATTCATTTCAATTTCCGTCAGCTCTTTTAAGTGCTGATATGCGTTTCGCGACGCACCGTGTACTTGTGGAATGCAGCGCAGAGAATAAGGGTCTTGCACGCGACCGCAATTGGTATGTGAAGCCATATTGTCAGAGTTTTTGAAAAACTGACGCATGCGTTCTGCCACTGTAATGATGCCAGCAAATGGACGAGTGGCATGTAACTCAGCGCGGAATGGCGACGAACTACCTTGCATGCCTTCAATACTCATTGCGCCAGCTAAATCGGCCAAATCTAACAAGTAGTTCATTTTTTTGAGCGCCGTGATTGCGTGGGATAAAATGAACTGAGTGCCGTTGATCAGCGCCAAACCTTCTTTGGCCTCAAGCTCCATTGGCGTTAAACCGTGATGTGCAAGTGCGTCTTTCGCCGCGACAGTTTGGTCACCTTGCCAAAACACCCCTTCACCAAGTAAAGGTAAAAATAAGTGCGAAAGCGGTGCTAAATCTCCCGATGCGCCAACAGAGCCTTGCTCTGGCACGACAGGAATTAAATCGAGCTTTAGAAACTCCAGCATACGTTCTACGACTTCAAGGCGAATACCAGAAAAGCCTTGGCTTAATGCGTGAATTTTGGTGATCAGCATTAATTTAGAAATGGCTTTGTCGATGGGCTTGCCAACGCCAACAGCATGGGTAATGAGTAGATTTTTTTGCAACAAGTTGGTTTCTTTCGGCGAAATTTGAGTATCGCACAATGGACCAAATCCAGTGTTGATTCCGTACGTTGCTGAACTTGAATTTGCCATAAATTCAACGTTTTTACGGCTTGCAGTAATTTTATCTTTTGCTTGTTGGCTTAGTTCTGCTGCGAGATGCCCATTGGCAATGTCGTTAACCAATTCAAGAGTGAGTGTGTCTACTCCGTAATTAAACGCCATTTGTGAAGTCTCCGACCTATTTTTAGAATCGCAAAACTATAGGTTGTCATTTATGTTTTTTAAATTGAGAATATAGGTAGTTTATTCCGGAAATATCGAACTAAATAGAATTGGTTTATAGGTGATGTATGCAAATCCAAGACGTTGATTTGAAGTTATTACGGATTTTTGTCGCTATTGTTGAGTCGGGAGGACTGTCGGCGGCTGAATCCAGATTAAATATTGGTCGTTCTACCATAAGTAGTCACCTTTCCGACTTAGAAGTACGCTTAGGTTTAACCCTTTGCAAAAGAGGCCGCAGTGGATTTGAGTTGACTGAGCCAGGTCGCGTCACCTATCAAGCGAGCTTGGAATTGTTAAGGCAGTGCGAAGCTTTTACAACAACGGTTGCGAGTTCAAAAAATAACTTAACGGGACGAGTGACCATAGCAACGGTTGATAACTTAGTGGGTGATGTTAGATCTCGCATCGCTTCTACGATAGCCTCATTGAGAGAAAAAAGTGACTCCATCACTTTTGAAGTGAATGTTTGTGAAGCGAAAGAAGTGGAATTGTCGGTGGTTAATGGCCGTTCTATGGTAGGTATTGGTGTTAGCCGGCATCATCTTCGAGGTCTAGAATACTATCCGTTATATAACGAAATCAATCGCTTATATTGTGGTGCAGGCCATCCGTTATTTGACTGTGAAGAGCATAAGGTGAAAAGCTTGCTTAAACATTCAGAAATTGTAATGAGTAATTATCACCGAGATAAAGAAAGTCGAAACGATGGACTGAATTACAAAAACAGCGCTATTGCGTATCACGATCAGGGCATTGCGCACTTGTTGTTATCAGGCAAATTTATCGGCTACCTACCGGAACATTACGCCCTTCCTTTGGTTGAACGAAATCAATTGAAAGCGATATTACCTGAGCAATATTTTTATCAAATTCCAGTGATGTTGATCACCAATAAAAACGGTGTATCAACGCCATTAGCAAAGGAGTTGATACGTGAGTTTAAGCAGCGGGACCTAGAAAATTAGGGAAGAGCTAGAGTTTTAAGAGTGCTGCTTTAGCCATTCAGCCACTTCTGGGAAGTGGTCGTTAACCGCTTTGGGGTGGGTTAGGATATTGATGTGATCATAATCCAGTGCATTGCCGATTGCCTTGGATAGATTACTGAACTTGGCGTTTTGATTACTTTCTTTAATAAACAACTGCACGTCTTGCGCATGCCCTAATACCTTGTCGCTTACTCCAGTAATGTGCCAAGTTGGTGGCCATTCAGTGGATTGGGCAGCATTGGCATAATTGAATCCATCTTCCGAGTCGACCCATTGGCTGCGTTTTACCCAATTCGCTCCCTGTGTCAAAGTTTTATGGGTTTCGTTATCAGAACCGGCTTTTAGCTTTACTGCGTCCAAGTAGCCTTTTCGTTTAGTGATCCATTGTGCGGCTCGGTGCCAAAATAATTCAACTTTTAACAAGCGCTCTAGATTCCATACGGTTACTTGACGTTTTGTGCCAAAACACAATAAAGACTTTACTGAATCTCTAAGCTCGCTGTTACGTGTCATGGCGCTACTGGTTAAAACGCCGCCCCATGAATGACATACGATGTGCATGTCTTGCTGTGTTTTTTGTTTGATGAAATGAGCAAGTGCTGGTATGTCTTCGACTATCGATTCGTGCTGACCGTGCTCAGGATCTTCATGAATAGCTGGAGTGCTTAAACCTCGCCCTCGAAGATCAGCAACATAGACGTCAAAGCCTTGTTGCGCGAGGTAACAAGCCAGTCCTTTTCCTTTTTTAGTATAAAAAATAAGGCCATTTTCAATCGCGCCATGCACCATTAAAATCGGTGTACCAGTATGACGTTCTAATTCAACTCCAGCTTCTGAATCACACCAAATATGACGCAAATGCAGTTTATGATGACCTTGTTCAACAAAAAGAGATTCTTGCTGTACCGTTTGATTTTGTTGCATACCTTGGCCCTTGTCTGACAATGTTTTAGCTTTAACTGGTCTGATCAGAAAAGTAAAGGTAATCAAGTCACCTACAAAATGCAACTTTTGCACGCCTTTCTAAAATAGCTATTATGTAAAGCTATTTACTCTACAAAATAAAATATATTGACACTTTGTTAATATATTCTACATTGTAGTTGTTATTATAAATAGATGAACTAAAAATGGATAAAGAAAAGTTTCTAGGTGAATTTGAGCAATTCATTTTATTAGCGATTTTAAAACTCGGTGACAACGCCTACGGCAGTTCAATACGTCAGTTGTTGTCAGACACAATAGAACGTGACGTCACAATTGGCGCGCTTTACACCACACTCGATCGGCTGGAGAAAAAAGGTTTGTTGGAAAGCCGAATGGGCGAAGCCACAGCAGAGCGTGGGGGGCGAGCTAAGAAATACTTTAAAGTCTCGGCGCAGGGACAATCCGCTCTTAGGCGCTCAAAACAAGCGCTTAACTCTATGTGGCAAGGCGTTGCGTTGTCTGAGGCAAATCTATGACTCAAAGCAATCAACATCGAGAGCCAGCTGAATTGGTTGCTCCGCCGAAAACGGTGACAAAATTCTTACATTGGGCACTGCCTGAAGCACTTCGCGAGCCTGTATTAGGTGATTTATATGAGGAGTTTCAACAACAAAGTGTGACTAATCCTAAACGTGCTAAACGTTGGTATCGCAAACAAGCCATACGTTCAGCATTGCAATTTTTATGGAAAACAAAACGAGGGTTATTTATGTTTTTGATCAGTATATTGGTATTTATCGGATTTACTTTAATGGGAATGATGATGGGCGGTGATATCCCAATGTTCATCGACGTCCCTTCAATCTTATTGGTGGCTCCTCCTGCCATCGCATTTGCTATTGGTGCAACGTCTTGGAAAAGCTTCAAAATGTCATTCGGGTTACTAATCGATGATGAAAATGAATCGACAAGTCAGCATTTAAATAGTGCCGTGGTTATGTTTAAGGTGTTAGGTAATTCAGCTGTCTTATGTGGAGTATTTGCAACATTAATTGGTGCTGTCGCTATCGCATCAAATTTAGAACCCGAAAACTTTAGTGAACACTTTGGACCTGCATTTGCTGTGTGTATTTTGACATTATTGTATGGGTTTATGATCAAAACAATCTGCTATGTGGCAGAGCAAAAGTTGGAGTATAAAAAGGGATTATTGGAAGAACAATAGAAAGCTGTAAGCTGCTTTTCCAAAAGAAAAAGCTTGATGACAATTTACTGCCCTTCAAGCCTTTTCTTACAGCTTACAGCTTACAGCTTACAGCTTACAGCTTACAGCTTACAGCTTACAGCTTACAGCTAAGAACGAAC
>JABXID010000165.1 GCA_013373245.1 Gammaproteobacteria bacterium | reverse complement strand
TTTTTAAATAGTTATTCATATTTATATGCACTTTAATTTTAAACACTGTAACGCTTTGTGCGCAAGCGTTAATTGACTTTTTGCCTGAAACTTTTCGTAATTTGTTATTCGATTGTTGTCACTTTAAGTAAAAAGTGGCAACAACATGCACCCGTTATTTGTTGTTTTTTCTTATCAATTGAAGTCCTTATCAACAAATTTATCAATCGCATGCATTGCTGCAATACGGTTTTTATAAGTGCTTAAATGATGATCACCGCGAGGCAATTCGACAAAGGTTACATCTTTGTCTTCATCTTCAAGTGCCTCTTCCATTTCTTCCGATTGGTCAATCGGTACGACTTTGTCGTATGTGCCATGGATTAATAAGACTGGTGCTTGTATTTTTTTCGCATGATTGATTGGCGAAATTTGCGCAAGGTGGTCTTCATTAAAACTGCCTTTGGCAATGACGTCTTCCCAATAAGATACGACCCAGTGATCTGAGCCATAGTTTCTTCGTTCAGTCGTCATCATAGCGTCGACGTCTGATACGCCGTTAATTGAAATAACGCACTTGTATAAATCTGGCGTAAACACAGCACCAGCAAGCGCAGCGTACCCACCGTAACTGATGCCTGCAATACATACTTGTTCTGGGTTTATGTAGCCTTTGTTTTTAAGAACGGTTACAGCGTCTGTTAAATCATTTTGCATTTTTCGACCCCATTCACCTCGGCCGCTAAGAGTATGTTCTGCGCCAAAGCCTGTTGAGCCTCTAAATTGTGGTTGCACCACTATAAAACCTTTTGAAGCAAAGTATTGCGCTAACCAGTTAAATTCAATTTGGTCGTAGGATTCAGGTCCGCCGTGAGGCAAGATCATTGCTGGTAAATTATTAACTTTTTCGACTTTCGGGAGTGTAATTAACGTTGGGATCGTTACACCGTCTCGAGTTTCATATCTGAATTCCGTGATTTGGTGAACATTTTCAGGGGAGATTTTCTGCCTGGCAGAGGTTAAGTACTGAAACTCTTTGCCATCATAGATGAAGTAATCGCCAGAGCTTGTGCTGCCTTCTATCTTGACCACAACTTTTTTCCAGTCTGGCGTATGGTCTATTAAATGGAGGGAGTCGTGTGGTGATTGTTGACGCATCTCGTCAAACATTTTGGTTAGATTATCATCAAAGAATTCATAGGTAGGCTTAAAACCAGAGTATTGTACTCCGTATACAACGCGACTTACATCAGTTAATACGTTTTCGACGTCTTTTTCTGATTTGTTAAAGAGAGCTTCTGATATTTTGCCGTCGGATAACGCCATCGTGTAATAAGCCCATCTTCCAGCGTCATTTTGTGCCAACATAACGAGCGATTTATAATCAGGAGTTAATCCTACAAACGCTCTGGTTTTGTAGGGCGTATTCTCTGAAAAAATAGTAACCCATTCGTCATCGATATAAGATTCAATTCGATGCAGATCATCTTCATTATCGTAACGTTCACGCGCTAGCAAGTTATCTTTATTCTCAACAAAAAAATCGATGGTATCAGAAGTACCTTTTTTGAATACTCGCGGAGTACGTCTTTTATCGATGAAAGCTTTCATCAAGCTATATGTCGCCTCACTGGTATAGGCTGGCATATACGCAAATTTACCGTTACTGGATAACCCAACGATAGAGCCCAGTCTAGTTTGCCCTTTATAAATCCCATTACCTGGCTCTAACAGTCTATACACATCTTTTGTTTGTACGTTAAAGCTGACTGCTGTGCTGATGTCGTGTCGACCTCTATAACCACCTATACGAGTATTTTTTGAGGTAACTAAAATGAGTCTATTTTCATCTATAAAGTATGAAAGCTGGGGCTTGATGCTTGTTAAGTTTAGAGCGGCAATTGGCTTGTTCGTGTTGGTATCGAACACGACTAAGTAGTCGTGGTCGTTCGAGGTAGACCTATATGCGACTCTGTTGCCGCTCGGTTACATAGAAAACATGCTCACCTCTGGCAGTGCTCCATAGTCTTGATACGAAATAGATTTAGCGAAGCTAGAGTTACCGAAAAGTATAAATGCCAGTAATAAAAAATGAATTAATGAAACGCAGTGCTTATATTGATTTTTATTCAAAATAACGTCCTTATTATAATTTTTAATAGATGATATTTATCAATATTTTTATAAACATCCTGTAGATTGAAAATTAATATAACTTTGATTCAAGCAAAATATAAAAGGTCTGGTTATCTGATGGATACAATGATTTTTGAAAATGGGAGAGGTTCGTGACTCAGTTTGGTAAAACGCTTGCTGAGTCACGAAATATTTTAAGGCTGGATATTAGTCCCAGTTAAGAATGACTTTACCCGATTGGCCTGAGTTCATAATGTCAAAGCCTTGTTGAAACTCATCAATCGATAGTTGATGAGTAATGATAGGAGAGATATCCAATCCCGACTGAATAAGGCTGGCCATTTTGTACCAAGTCTCAAACATTTCGCGGCCATAAATTCCTTTGATCACCAAACCTTTAAATATCACTTGGTTCCAATCGATTGCCATGTCTGATGGCGGAATTCCTAGCAGTGCTATTTTTCCGCCGTTATTCATGTTGTTTAACATATCACTAAAGGCGGTAGGCACTCCTGACATCTCGAGTCCCACATCAAAACCTTCGGTCATGCCTAGTTCGTTCATAACGTCTTTAAGTGATTCTTTTGCTACATTAACAGCGCGAGTGGCGCCCATTTTTTCAGCCAGAGCTAAACGATATGGATTAACATCAGTAATAACGACATGACGTGCACCAACGTGTTTAGCCACTGCAACAGCCATAATACCGATTGGCCCTGCCCCAGTGATCAATACGTCTTCGCCGACTAGATCAAAAGATAACGCCGTATGCACTGCATTACCAAATGGATCAAATATTGATGCGAGTTCGTCAGATATATTGTCTGGAATTTTAAACGCATTGAACGCTGGGATCACAAGGTATTCAGCAAAGCTACCTTCACGGTTAACACCAACACCCGTAGTATTGCGACACAAATGAACACGGCCAGCACGGCAATTACGGCAATGACCACAGGTAATGTGACCTTCACCAGAAACACGATCGCCAACATTAAAGCCTCGTACTTC
>JABXID010000250.1 GCA_013373245.1 Gammaproteobacteria bacterium | reverse complement strand
TTTTCCCTAAATTAGCAAATACACTTTACGGAAATTTACGTCAGTTTATGACGAAAAATATATGTAAGTGCAGATTATGAATTTAACTCGACAGTCCCTAAAAAGTCCGGCCAGTGTGTTGGTACTTCTTACTTTAATCATCCTGTTTGGCACGATTAGCATTTTTAAATTGCCAATCCAGTTAACGCCCACCATCGAACAACCTCAAATTAATATCATTTCAGGCTGGCGTGCAGCAGCGCCTGAAGAAGTTGAAGCGATGATCATCGAGCCGTTAGAAAACGCGGTGAAAAATACGCCGGGCGCGATAGATGTAACCACTCAAATTCGAAGAGGGGGCGGTAATATTACTCTTACGTTTGAAGTTGGTGCTGATATGCAGCAAGCGACTTTGGATGTGCTAAATAACTTGAATCAAGCACCGCCTCTGCCATTAGATGCTATGGACCCAATTGTTACCTCGGGTGGTGGCGCGGGGGCTGGCGTAGGTGGTGCGACCGCAGCGTCGTTACTTGTGGTTCCTACCGCTGATGATAATACGGCGATTGATCTGGATATGGCGCAGTTTCAAAACACCATAGAAGATATAATTCATCCAAGGTTAAGTCGGGTGCCGGGGGTTGCGTTTGTAAACTTAGCCAGTGAACGGCCACAAGAATTACGAGTAACTTTTGATCCGCACAAGGCAGCATCGTATGGCTTATCACTGGGCCAAATATCCAGAACATTAAGTAGCGCTAGTGATGTATCGGGGGGCGTAGCGGATGTTGGCCGCCGTCAATACACAGTGCGTTTTACTGGTAAATATGATGTGGATAACCTGGCGGACATGCGCGTCGGATACAGCGGCATGGCAGGTGAGCAACGTCCTATATATTTACGTGACATCGCAACCGTTGAGAAAACGGTTACTGACCGACAAGCCATGACGTTAAGAAATGGTAAGCCTGCATTTTATATTACCGTAGTTCGAGCGAACGGCTCAAATACGGTGGCAGTGTTGGATGAAATCAATAAAGCCATCGATGAATTAAATACCGGCGTTATGGCAAAACAAGGCTTGGCGATTGAGCTTAGTTACGATGCGTCGGTACATATTCGAAATGCCCTCGATTTAGTGAAAAGTAATTTAGGCTTAGGTGTACTTTTGGCTTGTGGTATTTTGTGGTTATTTTTCCGCGGGCTTGGTCCAACATTAGTTATCGCCTCTACTATACCTGTTTCACTAATGATGGCGTTTTTAGCGTTGAATATCTTCGACCGTTCACTGAATGTTGTGTCATTGGCTGGGCTGGCATTTTCAGTCGGCTTGGTGCTCGACGCTGCTATTATTGTGCAGGAAAATATCTCTCGTTTGCGCGGTGATGGCGTTAAAAAAGACAAGGCCGTTTTGCAAGGTGCAGTGCAAGTTACCGGTGCCTTGTTTGCATCCACGGCTACCAGTGTAGCGATATTTTTACCAATCCTTTTTATGGCAGGCATCGAAGGGCAGTTATTTTCCGATTTGGCACTGACACTATCAATAGCGGTAATCGCATCATTTATCAGCGCTGTAACGATTATTCCACTGGCAAGTAAATACTGGATCAAAAAATCATCCAGCATTGACCCTTACCAAGCGTATTGGCAAAAACTGACTAAATTAGTGATGTCGTTAACATCGACTAGAACCAAACAACTCAGTTGGATTAGCGGCTTGTTGGTGGGTTCTGTGGTACTAACGATTAGTTTGTTACCGCAAACTGACTTTATGCCAAGAGCGCCAACAGATGGCTTTTTCTATAGCTTACAAACACCGCCAGGTGGCAACATTTCTTATATGGAAGAAGAGATTGCAAGTCGAGTAAAAGAGCGTTTAATGCCGTATTACCGAGGTGAACAATTCCCTAAAATCAAAGACTTTAATTTTTACGCGTTTGGTAATAATGCCGGAGGGTTTATATATTCCGACGATCCCACTCGAGTAGAAGAGTTAATGCAGGTGGCTAGAGAAGAAATCTTTGCCGGCTTGCCTGATACCCGCGTATTTATGTTTAGAGGTTCGATGATCCAGGTCGCCAATGGCGGAAATGGCAGAACGTTGAGCATTGACATAACTGGTTCGGATTTAGAACGGTTAATGGATATCGCTAAAGTCGGTTTAAGCAAAGTGTCTGAGCATATGCCGGGCGCAGTGGCTCAGCCGCAACCATCTTTGGATATGGCAGAACCTGAGCTTCGGTTAACGCCAAACGATAGGCGAATAACGCAGGCCGGATTAACACGTCGAGATGTAGCACAAGCTGTGCAAGCGTTTACTAGTGGTCTGTTCGTTGCAGAATACTTTGATGGCAACGAACGTATGAATGTAATTTTACGTTCAGATAGATGGCAAACGCCTGAGCAACTTGCAGAGTTACCGATATCAACCCCAAACTCTGGAATTCAAACCTTAGGGGAGTTGGCTAGTATTGAGCGCACGGTAGGTCCTTCACAACTTCGTCGAGTGAACGGTAAACGTACAATATCAATTCAAGTGACACCACCGGCGGATATGTCACTTCAGCAAGCGCAAGCATTATTAATCGAGCATGTTTTACCCACTCTTGAAGAACAATTGCCGGAAGATGCAGCCATTGTTTTAGCAGGCAACGCAGAGCGAATGAATTCGGCGATTGAAGAGATGGCTGTCAATTTTGATTTGGCGTTATTTATTCTATTTTTACTGATGACGGCATTATTCAAGTCAGCGAAAGACAGTTTGTTGGTGTTG
Source organism: Gammaproteobacteria bacterium (assembly GCA_013373245.1). Classification (GTDB taxonomy): domain Bacteria; phylum Pseudomonadota; class Gammaproteobacteria; order Enterobacterales; family Alteromonadaceae; genus Psychrosphaera. The sequence continues at coordinate 4,566 of JABXID010000250.1, read as the reverse complement.
CTGGTTATGCCAATGGCTTTAGCTGGAGGCGTTCTGGCGCTAGCTGCGCTGAACTTATTTACATTTCAATCTTTGGATTTATTGACCATGATTGGTTTTATTATTTTATTAGGCCTTGTGGTTAACAATGCGATTTTGCTGGTGGACCAAACGCGCACCGCAGAGAGAGAAGGCTTGAGCCGACAAGCAGCAGTTGAACAAGCTGTTTTGATAAGAGCCCGTCCGGTTTACTTAAGCACATTAACCAGTCTTTTTGGCATGTTGCCATTGATGTTAATGCCTGGCGTGGGTTCGGAGATTTATCGAGGGCTAGCCACTGTAATCGTAGGCGGGATGGCAATTAGCGCCTTATTTACCCTAATCCTTATGCCAAGTTTGTTACAGCTAGGTAGTAACAAACTGCAAGCGCAGAAATAAAATTAAAGAGAGTAAGATTATGAATATTGTCTCAAAACTAACCTGTTTAACCACTTTTGTATTAACCTCTCAATTGTTGATTGGCACTGTGAACGCGGCACCAAAAGCACCTGTAAAAGTCGAAACAGTTAAACGAGCGTCATTGACTACAACATTTAATGTACACGGAACCGTTTATGGTAAAAATGATGTGGATTTAACCGCGGGTGCCAACGGTAAGTTAATTTATGTAGTGGAGCCAGGCACTCGTGTAAACGCGGGCGATGCTATTGCGCGTATTGATATGTTACCGCTCCAACTCGAGCAGGCTGAACAACAACTGTTAATTGAACGCGCTCAAGTGAATTTAGAATATCAAAAAATTGAACTTGCTCGTTTGCAGTCATTGGCGAAAACCGATGCAGCCGCAGTATACCAGCTAGATTTAACACAAAATAAACACGACTTGGCTAGCTCCGATATTGCGTTAGCAAAATTGAAACTAAAACAAATTAATGATCGAATCGAACGTGCAACGGTCACCGCTCCATTTGATGGCATTGTAAGCCAACGTTACCGTCAAGCGGGAAGCGATGTAAATCGAGCTGATCGCTTAGTTCGGTTGTTAGATACCCACGGCTTACACGTGAAATTGTTTGTACCGGTAAAATATTTTAACCAAATGAAGCCAGGTATGACAGTTGCTGTTAGTGCTGAACAGTACGCTTCTCGAGCACAAGTTGTCGCGGTGATCCCATCTGCTGATATGCAATCTCAAACCATTGAAGTACGCGCAGCGCTTGCAAGTAAGCTTAATAACGAAAACTCTACTCATTGGGCTACTGGTCAGCTAGTGGACGTTGAAATTCCAATAGCAGATGATAACACTTCATTATTGGTGAATCGCGATGCGCTTATTATTCGAAGAGAAGGCGTGCATGTTGTTCGTATTGACGCAGAAAACAAGGCGCAAAAAGTGCCTGTAATTGTTGGCAAAGGGCAAGGGCAGTTAGTTGAAGTGAAAAGTGCAGGTTCAGAAAAAACATTGAATGAGGGCGACACTATTGCCGTGCGCGGCGCTGAGCGCTTAGTCGACGCTCAAGTAGTTGAAATCCAAGTTTCACCTACATAACTTCGGTGGATATAATCAAACCTTTATCTTCAAAGGTTTGATTATAATATCCGGTGTAACCAGTTGTTTCTCCCGGTGTTTTTTACCTGATAAAGTAACTCGTCTGCCGCTGCTAGCAGCGATTTGGTCGATGCGTTATTAATGTTATTTTTACCAATTGTTACCACGCCTGCAGACACAGTAACGTGACCCGCCACTGTTGAACTCTCATGCTGTATATTAAGCAATGCAATTTCAGAATTTACGTTTTCTAACCATTCAGGACGCTGGGATTTATTGCGTTCAATTAAAATAAATTCTTCTCCACCAAAACGCACAACTCGGTCCGGCTTTAACGATAACAATGTTTTGGCCACTTTTGTGAGCACTAAATCACCTTCCAAATGTCCGTATGTATCGTTGTAACGTTTGAATTGATCGAGATCGACCATGGCGATATGCAAGAATTCTCCGGCTTTTAAACTGGACATTTGAGCTGTCACATAGCCGTTTAATCCGTGTCGATTAAACGTGCCGGTTAGGCGATCCGTTGATGCTTTTTCCGCTTCGATAAGTTCTGAGCGGAATTGGTGTCGTAACAGTAGGTCGAGTTGGCGTTGAATGGCGATGGCCAAACAAGTGCCAAGAAAAAAGTAGAGTGGTGTCCAATCCATTTCAATTGTGCTGTTCAATTGGAACCATACGAGAAATAGCCATAACGCAGTCCAGCATACGATTTTATCGACTAAGCTTAAGGTTGGTACTAGTAAAATCGCAAATATCACCAACAGAGGGCCACCTTCTGAAAGGCTATTGTATTCAAGTCCAGACAGATAAAATACCGCCATAATAAGCGCAATATCAGTTGCGCAGGTAATGCGCCAAACGTTCAATTTGTTTTTTGTTGGAGCCCTCGAAACAAAAAACAACCCAATGAAGGTTACTAAAATGATCAGTAGGCGCAGGATATTGATTAATTCAACTTGTGGAGTCCAGTTGTCAATCTCGCTTAGGGTAAACGTCATTAAAACAATACTAAGCAGCGTTGCCATTGGCACCGAACTTTTGGCTGTTTTTTCATAAAGACGTTGCTTAAATAGCGCCTCGGTATCGCGATCAAAAAAATATAAAGAGGGAAATATTTTCATATAAACGACAAGTTATCCGTTCTGGCGTTACTTTATGTAAGTCTAATATCTATTGCTTTATATGCCAGTTTGATTTTACAGGCTATTTTAGAAGTACTGGAAACAAACACTAAAAGTTGATGAGATCACCAAATCCCCAGACTAGGGTGCCTAATATCAGTAATAGCCCTTCAGACAGTCCAATGGAGTACTTTAATTTTTGTGTTAACGCTAAACCTTCTAACTCGAAACTTTCTTCGATAGCGGCTAATTCTTTGTCGATATAGGCTTGTTCAGCATTCAACTTTCTGAGTTTCTTCTTTTGTTTTGCAATTGCCAATCTCATTTTAATATTAAAACGACTTTGCAACATACGCTCAAAAATAATACCTGAAAACCCTGACAATATTCCTAATACAACGACCAGACTGCCGGTACGCGAGAGCCATTCTTTTTGCATAAATTCTATATGAGTCAAATACACACCAGCAAAAAGCAAGGCAATGGTCATTAACAAAAGTCCAAATTGGTAGGTAAAAGAGCCTCGACGGCTGATTTGAAGTTGTGTGTTTTGCATGTATTACGAGCTAACTAAGATAAAATGGTATGCCCTAGCATAACTCAATTTTTGGGACAAAAGCGATTAGATTGTAGTAACCAAAGCGTTACTTATTTGACTGTCGAAAGAACAAGAGGCGACTGGTTCGCCTCTTGTTATAAAGGGTTGCTTATTTTACAAAAACAGCCGCTGTTAGTGGCGCAACAGTGAAGCCACTGGCGGTGACTTTTGAGCTTTTAGTTTGAGTATCGACGCCTTTGGCTTGAATTGGGTGAAGCGCATAGCCTTGGCTTGTATAAACAACGTCTTTTACTTTGCCGCTATTATTAAAGACAACCACCATGGCTTGATAATTTTTATCTAGATTTTCACCAACGGTATCGGAAATACTCATTACGATTAAGCCGGCTTGCTGCTCTTTTCCTGTGTTATGGAATGCAACACGCTGTTTTACTTGTTCTGCAGTTCTTAGTCTAAGTAAAGGTGATTGGCTGCGTATTGCAATGAATTCGGCAAATACGTCTGCAGCGAATTTTATCTGTGCAGGCGTGACCATGTCTCTGCCTTCGTTGTTTTTTAACAGCTTACTGATCACTTCCCAGTTATCTTTATCTTTCTCAGCAGGCGGTAAACCTACGTTGTAGTTATTCGACTGATACGAGAAATCGACAAAGTTAAACCAGTCACCATAGTCGTAACTGTCGCGTAAAAACGATTTGGAGCGCAGTAATTCAGAGCCCATATGTAAAAACGGAATGCCTTGCGACAACAAAGGATAAGCCAGTGATAAGTTTTGCATACGCACGCGATCGTCGCTTGAGACATGATAAGCAATGCGATATTGGTTATTGTCCCATAAGGTTTGATTATCGTGTTTTGATACATAGTTTACGGTGTCTGCTGGATCGCCGGCATATCCTGTCGGAGCGCCGCCATATGGAATATCTTTACCGGTAACTTGTTCGCCTTTAGCGTTAGTTAATGGATAATCTTCTAAGTTCGCGGCTAAACCAACGCGCACTTGATCCATAGACAACAAATACTCTTGTTGTTGTAAATCTTGTGGTTGTAACTCGTTTGGAATGACATAAAGGCCATTACTGATGCCTTGACCTCTGCGAATGCCTTCAGCGCCATCAAATGGTGCGCCACCGCGAATAGCGTCACGCATGCGATCGGTAAAAGTTCCAATTTCAGTGCCGGTGAGTTCCGATTGGATGGCTTGCACAAACTGAGCGTTGTTAGCCACTTCACCAAAGTTCCAACCTTCACCATAGAAATAGTTGTCTGGATCAACGGCCCAAACCGCTTCGCGCGCTCTTAACATAGCGTCTTTTGGTTGGTGCCCCATAAGGTCGAAACGGAAACCGTCG
>JABXID010000012.1 GCA_013373245.1 Gammaproteobacteria bacterium | reverse complement strand
TATCTCATGACTCATATTGGACAGGAAGCGGTCTTTTGCTTTTTCAGATTCAGTGGCTCGCAACAACAGTGTTTTGTTGGTTCGAATGTAACGATATAAAAGAAAGAACACGATTAAAATCAAAATGACGACAAATACGGTCACTTTACTTTGTAGAGATTTCGCAGTTTCCATATCGGATAAATTGGCTGCTAATTGCTCCTTTAATTGACTGGTAATTCTATTTTCAAATCGGCCAAGTGCGGCAAATGCCTCAGTATCATCCACTTTCACCAAGAAATCGATATAATCAATTTCCGAGCCTTTTGTAATATGAAGTTTAGCGGTATCTAATTTTTGCTGATAAGCATTTATTGTTTTTAGGATATCCCAATGGTCATTTGGGCTTTCAAAGGCATTTAGCGCTTTCAATTTTACAATTGTGTCTTGAGCCTCTTTAATCCTCTGACTTGCTATTTCTAAGTGAACTAAATCATGACGCAGCACGGCATTCTTAAAATGGTGGATAAAACCGCCATACCCCATTGATTGCAACAATTCATTCATCAATACGGTGATTTCTACCTGCTTGTCAGAAAACAACTGCCAATTTGCATTTGCTCGGTCATATGCTTGATAAACCAACAATGATCCAATGCTGACAGACAAAATTGCCAAAGCGCCTACAGAAATCAGAAAAATTTTCATAAAACTAACCAATTGGGCTATAAGTATGAATAGTCAGTGTAGTAGATTTATATAATTTGAATAATAGTTATGAATAATAGTAATTTTTTACTTGTGGGCATTGGTGCGTCTGCAGGTGGCTTAGAGGCTTTACAAGGACTATTGGAGTCGCTCCCCAAAAAAACAAACACGGCATTTGTTATCGCTCAGCACTTATCTCCTTCGCACGTTAGCATGCTAAGACAAATATTGACCAATCATTGTGTACTGCCCGTGATTGATATCACTGAGCAAGAAAAAATAAAACCTAATTGCGTCTATGTTTGTCCCGCCGCCCACGATGTCATCGTGAAAGATGGATATTTTCAAGTTAATGATAAAGACAAAGAAGCGAAACGCCATTATCCTTCCCCATCCGTCGACAAGTTGTTTGAGTCCATTGCTGCCAATTGGCAAGGGGAAAAAGCCGGCATTATTCTCTCTGGAACGGGCCGAGATGGCTCCTCTGGCTTATTGTCTATCCGTTTTCATGGCGGCATTACCGCTTCACAAAACATCGAATCAGCAAAATACGATGGCATGCCATCCTCTGCTCAGCGAAGTGTGCACGTTGACGTGATTGCAGAGCCAGAAAAAATCTACAACAAAATAATTGATTTTAAAAACCGAGTAGAAACCATTTCTCAACAAGAGGCTGAACATAAAACCGAACGAGATATGTTGTACTCCATACTGGATGTTGTCGACACAGAATTTGGAACCTCTTTTACGAAATATAAAACGGGCACTACGTTTCGAAGAGTGTATAGCCGTATGGCCACCATCAATATCGAGAGTATTGCGGAGTATGCATCATTGGTTCAAAAGGACACGAAAGAGCGTCGCCGGTTACTGCAAAATATGCTCATTGGTGTGACCGATTTCTTCAGAGATTTCAGTGTCTTTTTAACGTTTCAAGACCATTTAAAAGCGATTATCCACGACAAAGAATCAAAGTCAGTAAGAGCATGGGTGGCAGGTTGTTCCCGAGGGCAAGAGGCTTATTCCGTCGCCATGATACTCCATGAATTGATTGGTGGTGCGATTAAAGACTGGGATATTAAAATATTTGCAACGGATATTGATGAAGCCGCTCTCGATTATGCTCGGGCTGGGTTGTACAATGATAAGGAAGTCGAAGGGATCCCTCAAGACTATTTAAAAACCTATTTTTACATCAAAAATGGGCAATACCAAGTGGAGAAGTCCATACGAGAATGCATTGTTTTCTCGCGGCACGATTTAACCATTGACCCACCCTACGTAAAACTGGATGTCATTACCTGTCGCAACGTATTAATTTATTTTCAAGAACAACTGCAAGTGTTGGTGCATCGCGCATTTCATTATGCATTGCAGCCATCAGGGATGTTGCTCCTAGGCCGAAGCGAGTCTTTGGGGTCCTATCGAGACTCATACGATATAATTGACGCTAATGCCAAAATATTTAAAGCGCGAACTCGCACTAATATTGTACCGAGTGGGTTTAAAACGTATCGTGAATTAAAACCGCTTCAATTGGACGTGAAGAGTTCCAGAAGTTCCCATAGCAGAAATACAGAGTCTTTATCGAATGTGATGTATGAGAGCATTGTTAAATCCATGTTACCATACAACGTGCTTACCGACAGCGCGGATAATGTCATTTACACAAGTGCCAATAACCCGTTTCTTGGTTTCCAAGACGAGGGCATACCGTCAACTCAACTGCCCAGTTTGGTCCATTCAGATCTCCAACTGGCGCTGCGTATTGTCAATTCCGAACTAAAAGAAAAAGCGGTAGCACGAAGTGGTTTTACGAAAGTCACTATTACTGGTCAGACAAAAATGGTTCAGGTGGTGGGCATCACAGTACCCAGTGAGTTAGAGCTAATTAAAGACGAAGAGCTTAAAATATTTAGTTTTGTTGAGCACAAAGAGGGGTTACCTGAATCAGGTGGCAATAGTACTAATCGAACTGACGCCGAAAAAGCACTTGCACAACTGGAAGCTGAATTAACCTTTAGCCGAAATGAAAGTAAACAATTATTGTTAGAGTTAGATGAGAAGAACGAAGAGCTGCAAGTCGCCAATGAAGAAATGCAGTCGACCAATGAAGAGTTGCAATCGAGTAATGAAGAGCTTGCGTCAACCAATGAAGAGTTAGAAGCCACAGTAGAAGAGCTGGAAACTGCTTATGCAGCGCTAAGAGCTGCTTATGACGACGTTGAAAAACAAACCAAGGCGCTCGAAGACTCCGAGCAACGCTTGAAAAAACTGAATGCAGACTTTAGACGAGCGCAAGTCGTTGCTCAAATTGGGCATTATCAATGGGATTTGAAGACCAATGAGATAGTTTGGTCTGAGCAGATGTATGACATTTTTGAGTTGACACCAAATAGCCCCGTAACAATGGAATATATTACCAGTCGCGTTGCTTCACAAGACAGAGCGTTGCTCGAAAAAGAAATCGAAACGTCTCAAAAAACTGGGCGGTTTAATCTAAAATATCGAATTAGAAAGTCACATACTCCAAATGGTGTGGCGTTTGTGCATGGTCAAGGCGAAATACGGACGAATGAAGCAACAGGAAATAAGGAGCTTGTGGGCACGGTACAAGTTATCGATGATCTGATTGCACTTGAAGACAAAGCGAATCAGTTTGAGAAGGAATTAGCAAAAACCATCAGTAACTCTCTCACGGGTATTTATGTTTACAACTTTGAGCTGCAATCCAATACCTTTATCAATAAGCGTTATACACAGATCACCGGGTACACTTTCGACGATTTGAACAAAATGAATAGTGAAGAGTTCATGGCGTTATTCCATCCTGATGATGTCCAGAATGTTGCTAGTCACATGGAGGAAGTGATTAATTCGTCTGATTCCGAAGTGCTGGGATTGAAGTATCGATTCAAACACAAACAAGGTCACTACGTTACCTTGTACTCACAAGACTCGGTCACATTGAGAAACATTACAGGCGAGCCGTTGGAATTTACTGGCAGCTTTATTGATATCTCAGAGCAAGATTTAAGAGAAAAGGCCGTCGCTAACTTTGAGTTCATGAATACCTCGCTCGGTCATTTATACGGCGTTGCTCTGGTCAATACTGATGGCGTACCCATTGATGTTAATCAAGGCCTACTGAGTATGCTTGGCTACACTAAAGAAGAGTTAACCACAAAATCATTTAAAGCGTTTACTCATGAAGAAGACTATGAAAAGGATTTGGCGTTATTTAACCAACTTATAAAGCAGGAAATCAGCTCATATCAGATTGACAAACGTTACATAGCTAAAGATGGAAAGGTGGTAATGGCGAACCTCAATGTTACTGGCATTTTTAGCTATTCGGGAGAATTATCATATATTTTGGCAATGGTAGAAAAACTTTAAGATCGAAGGGCATTTAAGATGGATGAAAAGCGATTATCCAAGTTGAAACAACAAGCTGAAACTTCTATGTTAAACTCAGAATCTTCAGAATCTTCAGAATTTAATGCAAAAAACCTGCATGATATCAGCGTCTATAAAGCGGAACTCGAAGCGCAATTTACTGAGTTGTTAGACACTGAAGCGGCACTTGATAAAGCGAACCGAAGTTTATCACTGGTACTTAATTCAGCGCCGTTTGGGCTATTAACCATCGACAATAAATTCAACATTCAACTAATAAATGAACATGCATGTAGCCTGTTAGACGTTTCTGCTCATCGAGTCACTAACCATAACGTACTCTCGTTATTTAATGGCGCAAATAACAAAGAAACAGTCATCAGTTGGTTGCTTAACCCCTTAGAAGACAAATTGGAGTTATTGTTTAGTGACCACTGCCATCTCGCCATGAAAAAAGTTGAACTGGCTGAAGATCAGATATTGATATCCATTTCTGATGTCACAGCCGAGCGAGAAGCGACCAAAGAGTTATTAGGTCAAAAGCAAAAAGCAGAGGCAGAGATACTGGCACAACGCAATTTTGTCGCTCGAGTGAGTCATGAACTAAGAACGCCTTTCAACAGCGTACTCGGAATTTTACAAATCCTGAGGGACGAGATGAGTGAACAGACTGAACAAAAGGCGTTAGTTGACAGAGGGATTGAAGAGTCTAAAGAGTTGTTAGTAATCATTAATGAATTGCTCGATTATGCGGCCATCAATTCAGGTGTTCGAAAGCCCATCTATACAAATGCCCGTCTTCAAAGTGTTTTTGACAAATTCATCGATAAGGTTTCTGAGGCGTTCAATTCGGCCGATAACACACTTGAAATTGATTATCACTTATGTCACGACACATATAAGCTCGATGTTGAAGGACTCGCACATATCGCTATCAATTTACTGACAAACGCCAATAAGTATACGGAGCAAGGCCATGTTCAGGTTTCCATTACTACGGACTCATCGGAAGATATCGGTATTGACTTGCTCACCCTATCTATTAAGGACAATGGTAGAGGGATAGCGAAAGAGGATTTAGAACTCGTATTCTCTGAGTACTTCCGCAGTCGAGAGGCCAATGACAATCAAATCCAAGGCGTTGGGCTCGGCTTGTCCATTGTGAAAGAGCTAGTTAATAAAATGGGGGGGGAGATACGTGTAATTAGTCAACTCGGTGTGGGCTCTGAATTTATTGTGTCTATGCCGCTTAAACGAGCACACACATCCGATTTATCGAGCGACACGTCTCCTTCTAAGTCGCTACAAACACCAAATCTAGAAGGCAAGACGATATACACGGTAGACGATAACCCATTAAATCTAGAGGTTATATATCGGATGCTACTTAAAACTGGTGCGAAGGTAGAAAGATTTGTCTCGGCAAGTAAATTATTAGAGCGCGCATTATCACAAGCACCTGATATCATATTTACCGATATCCAGATGCCTGACATCGATGGTGTTCAACTTCTTAAGATGAGCCGACGTGAAAAGCTGACTATCCCCATTATTGCAGTAACAGCAAACGCCGACCCAGTTGACCATGACTATTACCGAACTGTGGGTTTTAACGACGTATTGTTGAAACCGATTGAGTTGCACCAGATTTACTCAAAGCTCAACTCGTTGCTTCTATCCTGAGGGACAAGGCATGAAGTACCAAAAAAAGTTTACTGAGCTGGTCAACTCTTCACCATTTCCGTTAGTGGTCATCGACAATCAGTGTAATGTCCTTTACCAGAATAAACATGCCCAGAGTCTTTTCGGAGACAAAGAAGCTAATATAAAACACTTTATTGCTCCGCACAGAAGTGATGAAGCGATTGAGCTCAAAAGTATAAAAGCTGAACGTGTTTATGAGCGGAGACTCATCATCAATAATCAAGAACATCCTTATAAACTTTGCTTTTTCAAAAGTATGCAGCACCAAGAGCAATGCTACTATATTTGGTTTATCGACAACTCCGTCCATGAAAACCACGATAGAAAAATGGCAGAGTTAGCGTTTATCGATACATTGACGCAATGCTTTAATAGGACGTATTTAAATACGGTGTTGCGTCTAGACGACGAAATCGAAACGGACATGACCGTATTTTATTTAGATCTCGATAAATTTAAAGCCGTAAATGATACGTATGGTCACAATGCTGGTGACGAGGTGCTTCGTCAAGTGGCAGAGCGTATTCGCTTGAGCTCTAGACGTCACGATAGAGTCTTGCGTTTGGGTGGCGATGAATTCTGTATCCTATTCTTTGAATTATTGCCCGATGCAGAGTCCATAGCCCACAAACTATACGACGCACTCATTAAACCGATATTTTCGTCGTTCGGGGAATTGGAAGTCGGCTGCTCTATTGGAATAAGCGCGGCTAACAAGCAAACGTCTACGCTATCGAAGTTATTGAGCCACGCAGACCAAGCGATGTTTAAGGCGAAAAAATCAAAGTTACACCATGTTTTTCGTTATGATAACAGCCAACAGGAAGAGCTAGAGACGTATTCATTTGTGAGTGATTTAAAAAACGCTTTTAAGGATGAATTAATTTACTGTGTCTATCAACCCGTGTATGACTCGGAGTTGTCTGTCGTTTCACTTGAAGTCTTAGCAAGATGGTACCATCCCAAACTGGGGGCTATTTCACCCGCGAAATTTATACCATTGCTAGAAAAACATGGATTATCGGTTCAGTTTGATAAATACATATTGAAAAAAGCAGTAACCTTGTCCAGTCGTATGAGGCAAAAATTTAGTAAGTCACTCCCACTTCAAGTCAATGTTTCAGCGAATATAGAAGAATTATCTTCACTGACATCTCAGCTCAACACCTATGTAGCTCAAGCTGATATAGATAAAAGTGATATCATCATCGAGATCACAGAGGGGAAAATATACAGCGATAAGGCATTATCGATTATAGATAAACTCAGTGCTGAGGGGTTAAAAGTCTATATGGATGACTTTGGAACCAGTTATTCAAACTTAAAAAACTTATTAAAGTCTTCCGTAACAGTCATCAAATTTGATAGAAGCCTGATAACTAATCTGAGTCAACCGGACTTCACCAAACATTTAGTGGCCGCCTGTAAAAGTATTGATAAACAAATTTTGTTCGAAGGTGTGGAGACAAAGGCAGATGCTGTATTTGCAAAAGAATGTAGGGCAGATTTACTTCAGGGTTTTTACTTCAGCAAACCACTAACAGAAGAGCAGTTGGTGGGAGAGTTATTACCATCGATAACGTTTTAACCTGATAACTAACTTCTGCTTTAGGCTAAAAGCCGCCTTTCAGACCTGAATTGTTTTTGTCCAAAAATAACTTACCTTAAATCCAAATGCAGTAATCCTACTATCTTAGGCTTCTTTGAATTAAAAAGTGAAAAATACATCAGAAAATGTAATTAGATACGTGAATTAATAGCCAAAGTAACAGAATGTGACTTCATTTTTACGATATGATCCTACTACAAATTTGTTTGCATAATATCCTGAGTATGCAGTGGCCCGCCAAAACTTTTAGATTAACGTAATTAAAAAAGAGGTTTTGGAACAATGAGAAAAGTAAAGGTATCGACATATATTGTCGAAAAGTTTGGTGATGATCCTGTCACCAATCAAACAGTGATTAATTGGATTAATCAAGGCAAGATACAAGGAGTTAAAGAAGGTGGAATGTGGTTTGTGTTGATTAATGGCACGCCCGCGGCCAATGATGTTTCGTACCTTGTGGACTTGTTAGAGGCATCGGACTAAAGATGGCTCGCAAGAGATCCAATGGTCATTCTGATCTTCCAACTGGACTTTCAGTCATAAAAAAGCGTGGAGAGCGCAGATTTCGCTACCGTTATCCAAGTGGAAAAGAAGTGCTGTTTCCTAAGGAAGTGACAAGGGCAGCGGCTGTTGCAGCTGCCGCCACATACAATGGTAAACATAGAGATGAGTTAATCATAAATCTTGAAAAAAATAATAAGTTCAATAAGCGTTTAAAAGATCTTCAAGAATTGATCTTTAAACGCTTTAAAAGTGGAAAACAGAAATCGAAAGACACAATCAGAACATTCGAATTAGATCTTACACGTCTAGTTGAATTTCAGGGACATATTTACAGTAAAGACTATAGTTACCAAAATGTGATTGAATACTTGAATGAATATACAAGTGGCAAGTCTGGTAACGTAGTTAATCGCAAAATTTCCTTTCTACAAAAAGTATTCTCAATACTGTTGGATTCTGCATTTATCGAAGTTAATCACGCTAAATCTGTAGTGGTCAAGTTAAATTGGCCACGGTTTTATAGTTTAGCCAGTATCTTTTCTCTGACTCGTTTGGTGTTAAACCGCCATTATGTTGATGCGGCCTAACTTGGCTGTAATAGCCAATTAT
>JABXID010000039.1 GCA_013373245.1 Gammaproteobacteria bacterium | reverse complement strand
TGTGAATGGAAGTGTCCAGTTCACAACTATATTCCTCAGTGGTTAAAACTGGCGAATGAAGGCAAGATCATCGAAGCGGCAGAGCTATCACACAAAACCAACAGTTTACCTGAGGTTTGTGGACGTGTATGTCCACAAGATCGTCTGTGTGAAGGTGCCTGTACGCTTAACGACGATTTTGGCGCGGTTACCATTGGTAACATCGAAAAATACATCACTGACGAAGCGTTCAAAATGGGTTGGAAACCAACTATTGAAGGCGTTGAGCAGACAGATAGAAAGGTTGCTGTTATCGGAGCAGGTCCTGCCGGGCTTGCCTGTGCAGATATCCTTATCCGTAATGGCGTTAAACCCGTTGTATTTGATAAGTATGAAGAAATCGGTGGCTTATTAACCTTTGGTATTCCTTCATTCAAATTAGAAAAAGACGTTATTGTTAACCGCCGTAAGATATTTACTGAAATGGGTGTTGAGTTTGTGCTTAACACTGAGGTTGGCAAAGATGTGCAACTACAAGATTTAGTTGACGAATACGATGCTGTTTTCTTGGCAGTTGGTACTTACAAGTACTTAAAAGGTGGTTTCCCGAACGAAGATGCACCAGGTGTATATGACTCTTTACCTTACCTAGTATCAAACACACGCAAAGTAATGGGCACGTCGCAAGACTGCATCAGCTTCAAAGACAAAGACGTGGTTGTTTTAGGTGGTGGTGATACGGCTATGGACTGTGTAAGAACTGCCGTTCGTCAGGGAGCTAAGCGTGTTTATTGTGCTTATCGTCGTGACGAAGCCAATATGCCAGGATCTGCGCGAGAAGTGCAAAACGCCAAAGAAGAAGGCGTTGAGTTTATCTGGAACGTACAGCCTATCGCAGTTGAAGTTGACGGCGAAGGTAATGCCAATGGTGTTAAATTCGTGAAAACACAACTTGGTCAGCCAGACGCCAATGGCCGACGTCGTCCTGAAGCAATTGAAGGCTCTGAGCATGTGATTGAAGCGGACGCTGTAGTTCAAGCGTTTGGATTCCAACCTCTTAACCTAGAGTGGTTAAAACCATTTGGTGTCGAGCTTACAGATTGGAATACCATCAAAGCGAGTGAACACTCACAGTATCCTTACCAAACAACAAATCCTAAGATTTTTGCCGGTGGTGACATCGTAAGGGGTGCGGATTTAGTTGTTACAGCGATACACGAAGGTCGTCAAGCCGCTGAAGGTATCTTGGATATGTTAGAAATTTAATTTCTGACGGCTATACATTAAAAAACCGTGATAACGAAGGTTGTCACGGTTTTTTGTTTTTACAAATTTAGTTGTACGGCTTTATTAATCTAAATCTTTTCTTAATAAACGCGCCGCCGACAATAACAGTTTTTCGTTCAAGCGAACTTTATAATCAGGGTTCACGTACTGAAAATGCACTCGACCTTCGGTGTCAAAAATATAGATAGCAGGTGCTGGTAGCGCTACTCGGCTTTCCCCTTCAAAATCAACAAATGGCACACCTAATCTTTCGCGATACATAGCTTCTGTTTTTGAGTCTAAGAAAAAAGCTAAACCAAGTGCTTTGGCTAAATTCATTTCAGTATCTGCCAACAAGGTGTGATTAATTTTTTCTCGCGATTGTTGCTCCGCTACATTTTTATTTGAATCCGGCGACACGGCAATAACTTGATAACCAAGCTGCACAATGCCTTTTTCAACTGACTTAATTTGATTTAATTGAGCATTACAATAAGGACACCAGCCACCTCGATACACAATAAGAACTGTTGGTTTGTCAGCAAATAGTTTTTCTGTACAAATTTGTTTGTTCGATACATCTTGCAAACAAACGTTGGTCAATACTTGCCCGGGTAATAAAGGACGAATCAACTCAACCTTGTCGGCAATGCCACTTGGATCGCTTTTCGCCAAGAGATTAAAAGAACTAACAAGTGACAAAATAATAGTAACCGTTGGTATAAATAAAGACTTCATGTGCACCTTAAACTGCTTAAAAAATTCTACAACGCCAAGAAGACCTGCAATCTAAGCAATTAATTTCACTTCTGTTATAAAGTTTTATGTACTTGGCTATTTTGTGGCTTTGAGAACTTTATCGGTCGAATTAACGCAGCTTTTTCCTCATCAAAAACTTCCACTTTTGCCATCATATACTCCGCAAGCGCAGTTATGGTTAAAGATGGATTAACACCTAAATTACCGGGAATAACAGAGCCATCGATGACTCTGAGGTTTTTATAGCCAAACACTTCACCGGATTCATCGATAACTCCGTTGTCTTTGTCTGTGCCAATAGCAACGCCACTCATAATATGAGCAGTGATTGGCGTGCCTAACAATATCTCAGACAGCGCAGAACCAGCTTCTCCTCCTAGCTTTTCGGCAAATAATCGAGTCGCCTTTTCAGCGTCTGGGAAGGATACAGAAAGAGGTTCATCGTCTTTTTTCTGAACCGCTGTGATACTTTTACGAAATAATTTGTACCAAGGTCTACGCCATTCAAAATGTATAAAAGACTCATTTGATTGCATGATCAAAAATAAAATTGAAGACTTGGCTTTTCCCTTGGTTTTTAACATCTTCATTGTTTTAATTGGATGACGAAGCGTATTAAATAAAAACTTAATAATTCGGATAAATCCGTGTCCGCACACCATGGGGACGAAAGGTAAATATCGCCAATTGGCATCGCTTTTTTCATTAAATCGGTTTACTTCCATATTGGTATTATTACCCACAGAAATAAACGAACTTATGAACACTCCATCTGCGACATCTTCTCGGGTATTGTTGGCAGTTGTAAGGCTTTCAGAATTAGTACGAATTTGCCGTCCAAGCCAATGGGAGATATTAGGTAATGTTTTTTCTTTATCGCGCATTTTCATTAATAACGGAACTGTCCCCAACACCCCCCCCGATAACACAACACCGCGAGCAGTGATAGTGTATATATCCCTTGGGCTAGCAGAAGAATCCTTTATCGTTATCACATACCCGAATTCACCTTCCTTTTTCGCTTTTCTATTCCCATGGGCTTTTATAGGTTCAATGCGAATAACTTCACTTTCTGGTCGAATTTCGGCACCATTGCGTTCGGCAAAGTAAAGGTAATTCTTTTCCAATGTATTTTTAGCATTATAGCGACAGCCTAATTGACAGCTTGCACAATAACGACAAGTTTCACGTTTAGGACCGTCACCAGCAAAATAGGGATCGTCTGTTTCGACACCGCTATTAATTATGCTCGTCGGAAAATAAACACCAGTATCAACGGTTCGATAACTATGTTCTGTACCTAAATCTCTGGCTACTTGCTTTAAAGTATCGTCAGCTATATTGGTATAGGTGTTTTTCGCTGTACCTAACATGTTTTTTGCCAATTGATAAAAGGGCAAAAGCTGTTCGAACCAGTCGTTTCTTATTTTTCGCCAAGGTGGTGATTGAAACACTTCAGGTTGGGGGACAAAGTGCACATTAGCGTAAACTTGCGATCCACCGCCGACTCCGATGCCGTGGATTACTGTCACCTTGCGAGTAAAAGATAATTGAGTAGTTCCGTATAAACCTAAACTAGGTTGCCAAATATAGTTTTTGATATCGCCACTCGACTCTGGGTAGTCTTTGTCCTTGCGGCGTTTTCCTTTTTCTAAAATAAGGACTCGATTTCCTTTCTCTGTTAAACGTAAAGCACTGACTGCGCCGCCAAAGCCAGAGCCAACAACAACTTGATCAACGTCATACTTAATCGCCATACGTTTACCTATTTTCAACGCAATTAGAGAATATATAACGACTATATCAGCAGATTTAACGAAAATGCATCAATTAATTTTAAGCAATAAAAAAGTCGCCAATTGGCGACTTTCTTCTATTTCTTAAGTTTTTCTATTATAAAGATGCTTCTGTATCTTCTGGTTCTTCTTCCTGAACCGTTGCTTTTAGCAACAACATATCGCGCAATTTAGTTTCGATTTCACCTGCTATTTCAGTGTTTTCTTTTAAGAACTTAATGCAGTTAGCTTTACCTTGACCTATCTTATCGCCGCCATACGCATACCAAGCGCCAGCTTTATCGACCACGCCGTTTTTAACACCAAGGTCAATCAACTCACCTTCTTTTGAAATCCCTTTACCATACATGATAATAAATTCGGTTTGCTTAAATGGCGGTGCAACTTTGTTTTTGACAACTTTCACCCGGGTTTCATTACCTATGACTTCATCGCCCTCTTTAACAGAACCAATGCGACGAATGTCTAAACGTACTGAAGCATAGAATTTAAGTGCGTTACCACCAGTTGTCGTTTCAGGGTTACCAAACATAACACCGATTTTCATACGGATTTGGTTAATGAAAATACACAATGTATTTGAGCGCTTTATGTTACCCGTTAATTTACGCAATGCTTGCGACATCAAACGAGCCTGTAAGCCCATGTGAGAATCACCCATGTCACCTTCAATTTCCGCCTTTGGTGTTAGGGCGGCAACCGAGTCAACAATCAATACATCAACAGCACCTGAGCGAACTAACATATCTGTAATCTCTAACGCTTGTTCACCAGTATCAGGCTGCGATACTAACAAGTCATCAACATTAACACCCAAAGCTGCGGCATAAATAGGGTCTAACGCATGCTCTGCGTCGACGAATGCACAAGTTTTACCTTGTTTTTGTGCTTCAGCGATAACTTGTAGAGTTAACGTTGTTTTACCAGACGACTCTGGACCGTAAATCTCAATGATACGACCACAAGGTAAGCCGCCTATTCCTAACGCGATGTCTAGTCCAAGTGAACCTGTTGATACAGATTCAATATCAAGTGCTTTGCTATCGCCAAGCTTCATAATTGAACCTTTACCAAATTGGCGTTCAATTTGTTGTAACGCAGCACCTAATGCTTTTTCTTTATTCGCGTCCATTGTATTCTCCGATGGTTCTTTGCTGTCTTATTTTGTAGGGGAAGATAAAATAATTTCCACTACTCTCGACTGATGGCTGAAAGTATACTGTATAATTAAACAGTATCAACCTTTCAATTCAAAAAATCTTAAATTATTTTATTTGTTAGTTCTAACGCTTTGTTTAAGCTATATTTTATTGTTTGTTGTTGAATAGAATGTCGGTTTCCTGAAAACAAAAAACAGTGACTAAACAACTGTGTTGTTGTTTTTTCATCCAGTACATACTGGATGAAAATAGACACCCATACAGTACCTACTGGTTTTGCATCACTGCCTCCGCCCGGACCTGCAATACCGCTCACCGCTATTGCCAAATTTGCGTTCGCCTTCAGGGCCGCACCTTTTGCCATGGCTTCAACCGTTTGCTGCGAGACTGCGCCGTTATTATTGATTAGCGTTATTGGAATAGCCAACATCTCTGCTTTGGCTTGATTACTATAAGTAACAAATGCACGTTCAAAGTAGGCTGAACTACCGGCTGTTTCTGTTATCGCAGCACTAATACCGCCACCTGTACAGGACTCCGCAGTGGTTATAGTCCAATTGCGTTTTATCAACGCTTCTCCTAACTGTTGGCTAAGTGTTTCAATTTCGCGCAAGTAAACAATTCCTTCAATAATTTTCGAGACAGTGGTTTGCAATTCTGTGACAATAGTCAGTATCTTTTTTATCAAATTTCACAATCTAAATTCGATATATGACCCATTTGTTTAGCGCCGAGAATATTGCAAGTCACACGCCTATGATGCAACAGTTTCTTAAGATGAAAAAGGAGCATCAAGATATATTATTATTCTATCGAATGGGGGACTTTTACGAGCTTTTTTACGACGACGCTAAACGAGCCGCAGAATTGCTTGATATTTCATTAACTAAACGTGGTGCTTCAGCTGGCGAACCAATTCCAATGGCTGGCGTACCATACCATGCTGTCGACAATTACTTGGCCAAGTTAGTTCAGCTAGGTGAATCTGTCGCTATATGTGAGCAAGTTGGCGACCCAGCGACCAGCAAGGGTCCGGTAGAACGCAAAGTTGTGCGCATCGTAACGCCCGGTACAGTTTCCGATGAGAACCTTCTCAATGAGCGAACTGATAATTTAATTTGCGCAATTTATTCACAACACGACAAACAAAAAAATACCTCGTTTGGCATCGCTTATTTAGATATCAACAGTGGCCGTTTTCTGATCAATCAATTCGACCAATTAACTGATTTGTCTGCGACCTTAACTAGGCTTCAACCAGCCGAGTTATTGTATTCCGAATCTTTCGAGCACATATCAATTCTATCTGGCATTAAAGGTTGTAGACGTCGTCCGGACTGGGAGTTTGATCTCGAAACCAGTGAGCGTGTATTGACGCAGCAGTTTGAAACAAAATCATTGGATGGTTTTGGTGTCAATAAAGCCGCTGTCGCACTTTGTGCTGCTGGGTGTTTAATGCAATATGTTAAAGACACTCAACGCACAGCATTGCCTCATATTCGTTCAATTACACTTGAATCAATTGATTCGACGATTATTTTAGACTCTGCCACGCGCCGCAATTTAGAGTTAACTGTAAACCTTTCCGGCTCTAGCGAAAATACGCTTGCTAGCGTACTCGATAAAACCAGTACCGCAATGGGCAGCCGTTTATTAAAACGTTGGTTGCACCTTCCTAAACGCAATCAAGTGGAAATTGGCGACCGACTGAATGCTGTTGAAAACATTTTACAGCAAGGTAACTTCGAGAGCCTCCAAGATCTCTTAAAAAGCATCGGCGACATAGAACGTATCGTTGCTCGACTCGCATTAGGTTCGGCGAGACCGCGCGATTTAGCACGTCTTAGAAATGCGCTTGGCATCATGCCAGCCTTAAAGTCAGAACTCGACCAGAATAAAGTTAAAAAACTGCAAGCACTTAATAATCACATTCATCCATTCCCAGAAATTTTTGAACTATTACAAAGAGCAATTATTGAAAACCCGCCGGTATTGATTAGAGATGGGGGCGTTATTGCGACTGGATACAATAGTGAATTGGACGAATGGCGAGAACTTAGCGCAGGCGCAACCAGTTTCATAGATCAGTTAGAGCTATCGGAGCGAGAGCGCACTGGTATCTCAACGTTGAAAGTTGGTTTTAATAAAGTACACGGCTTTTATATCGACATCAGCAAAGCTTATTCTGACAAAGTGCCTGCAGAATACGTGCGCCGCCAAACCCTAAAAAATAACGAACGTTATATCATTCCAGAGTTAAAGCAACATGAAGAAAAAGTACTTTCCAGTCAAAGTAAAGCCTTGGCATTGGAAAAGCGATTGTACGAGTCTTTATTGCAACAACTATTAGAGTACATTGAGCCTTTGCAGCTGACAGCTGATGCAATAGCGCAGGTCGATGTATTGACCAACTTTGCTGAACGTGCTGAATCGCTTAATTACAACAAACCGGAACTGGTTTCTGGCATTGGCGTTAAGATAGATGCAGGACGCCATCCCGTCGTTGAACAGGTTATGTCAGAACCATTTATCGCCAACCCCGTTAGCTTAAATGCGGATCGTCGATTAGCAATTATCACAGGTCCGAATATGGGCGGTAAATCAACGTACATGCGTCAAATCGCGCTAATTGCACTTATGGCAAACGTTGGCTGTTTTGTTCCTGCGGAGTCTGCGCAAATTGGTGAAATCGATCGTATATTCACTCGAATTGGTGCGTCAGACGACTTGGCCTCGGGTCGTTCAACTTTTATGGTAGAAATGACAGAAACCGCCAATATTATGCACAATGCTACCAAACACAGTTTAGTCTTAATGGATGAAATTGGTCGTGGTACCAGTACTTATGACGGATTGAGCCTTGCATGGGCAAGTGCCGATTATCTTGCAACAAAAATCAAATCGTTAACTTTGTTTGCAACCCACTATTTTGAATTAACTGAGTTTGCCGAGCTTCAGGAAAATGTGGTCAATATTCATTTAGATGCACATGAACATGGCGATGACATTGTATTTATGCACGCAGTACAAGAAGGTGCAGCGAGCAAAAGCTTCGGTATTCAAGTGGCTAAATTAGCTGGACTGCCAAATGAAGTACTAAACTTTGCCAAGCTTAAATTGCAGCAACTTGAGCAACATCATCAAGACAATCAGCAAGATTCAAAAACCACGTTAAGTGAAGTTACTAGTAGTCAACAACAAATGAGCTTGATGAATTCGAGCCAAAGTGAAGTTGCTGACATCATTAATAAAACCGATTTAGACGAGCTTTCGCCACGACAAGCATGGCAACTGATTAATCAGTTGAAACAAATCCTCAACTAAACCGTCACATCAATCCGCTACATTTCAGCCGTAATAAATTGACCATATTTATAACGGCTGTTTTTCTAGCGTTACGCATTTAGATGCTCTATTTTCCGCATCATTTTAAGAGCTTAGTTAAATATGTTAGGGTGTAAATAGAGCTTATCGATCTTGAGAGAATAAGACTATTTTGCCCTGAACTTTGGATAAAAGTTATTACATCCGAGCAACTGTTATCCACAGCTTAGGTTTATTTGAGAAAGGAGAAAACATTGAGCTGGTATACCATTTTTACACTCGCACTATATTTCATCGTAATGTTAGGCATTGGACTCTACGCCTATCGTAAAGCAACCTCAGATTTGTCTGGTTACATGTTGGGCGGGCGCTCTTTACCACCCAGTGTTGCGGCGCTCTCAGCTGGCGCATCCGATATGAGTGGCTGGATTTTGATGGGCTTACCAGGCGCCATGTTCGTCTCTGGTTTTAGCAGTAGCTGGATTGGCTTAGGGCTAATGTTAGGCGCATTGTTTAATTATCTTGTCGTTGCGCCTCGATTGAGAGTATATACCGAAGTCGCAGGCGATGCGCTGACTGTGCCTGACTATTTTGCAAAGCGTTTTGAAGATAATTCACATGTTTTACGTATCGTTGCTTCTACCGTCATTGTGATCTTCTTCACACTTTATACCTCATCAGGACTAGTGGCTGGCGGTAAGCTGTTTGAATCATCATTTGGTTTAGATTACACCACAGGTATTATGGTAACCGGTGCGGTTGTTGTTGCATACACTCTATTTGGCGGATTTTTGGCAGTAAGTCTGACTGACTTCGTGCAAGGCTGTATTATGTTTGTTGCAATTATTTTGGTTCCAGTCATTGCATTTACCGAATTTGATTCCTTAACAGAAATGAACCAACTTATTGCCAGCACCAACCCAGAGTTTTTCAATTGGTTTGAAGGGCTGACCGCTCTGGCCATAATATCCAGTATGGCTTGGGGACTTGGTTACTTCGGTCAACCTCATATTATTGTGCGCTTTATGGCGTTGCGATCTATTAAAGATATGCCAGCAATGAGACGCATAGGTATGGGGTGGATGGTCACTGCATTAATTGGTGCATTAGCCACAGGTTACACTGGCCTTGCTTACGTTACTAAGTTCAACTACCCATTGAATGATGCGGAAACTATTTTCTTATTTTTCTCTAATGTACTTTTCCATCCACTAATTACAGGTTTCTTATTAGCAGCGATCCTAGCGGCTATTATGAGTACTATTAGCTCACAGCTGTTGGTATCATCTAGTTCACTAACTGATGACTTTTATAAGTTGTTTATCAAAAAAGATGCATCAGACACACAACTAGTCTTTGTTGGTCGTATATGTGTGCTTACTGTTGCCATCGTCGCCGGTGCGCTAGCTTTAGATAGAAACAGTACTATTTTGAGCTTAGTTAGTAATGCTTGGGCTGGTTTTGGCGCTGCGTTTGGTCCTTTAGTTATCTTTAGTTTGTATTGGAAAAAGATGTCAAAGAATGCCGCTATCGCTGGCATGGTATCTGGTGCGGTGACAGTACTTATATGGATTTACGCGCCGATTCAAATCAACGGAGCATCACTAGGCAGTTACGTTTATGAAATAGTGCCAGGCTTCATTGTTTCGTCATTAACGATTTGGGCTGTGAGCAAATATGCGCCAGAGCAAAATAAAGATGTTCTTGCTAAGTTTGACGAAGTAGAAACATCATTTAAATAAAAAGACTAATTAGAAAATAAAAAGCCTGCGCAGAGTATCTGTGCAGGCTTTTTTATATCAACTATAGAACGCAGTTATTGGTCAACTGCCGATCGGAATTCCTTTAACTTGTCTTGAATTTGTTGCTGGTTATTAGGTCCCATTCGAATTAATAACTTTTGAATTGCCATTAGGTTTTCCAATTCAGGCTCCGCAAACTGATACATGGCCGATGGCGCTACCAATTCAATATCCCCCGTAACCAACGGCGTTTCTATTAAATAATCTAAAACGCGAATTAACTTACGGTCAAAACTTCCCGTTTCATAGCCTAGTTGCTGATGTGCTTTATCTATAGCTTCCTGCAACTCTTGATATATCTCAAGCGACTTTTCCGTAGGTAACGATGCGATAATTTGTGCATGCAAGTCATAACGTTCATAAGAACTAGAATCTAACGTAAAACGAAGCTGATTTTCTTCATCTTCAATCGCGATAAATTTTTTGTTTGGTTCTTTTAATGGACTGAATGAGGTTAATAGTTGGCCACGAGATGCGTTATCTACAAATACCACAAAGTTATTGATCAACTCATCTTTATTCAACAAGGCAACCAGAGCATCGCTTGGTAATATCTCCATAAATTGCGTCATTAACCACGCGCTATTTTTTTCTACTTTTGGCGGCTCAACAACTTCTGGTTCCACTTCCGTTATTGGCTCAGGTTCAGGCATTTGCTCTTCTGCTGTTTCTTCGATGGTTTGGGATGCCACCGGAACCTCAGGCTCCATTTGCTCCATAACTTGTGGTTCTTCAATTTCACCGAAGGTTTCTGGAGCAGGCGCTTCCTCAACCTCAGGTGCAACAATAGGTTGCTGAACTATTTGAGTTTTTTGTTCCGGTTCAGCACTTGGCATTAATAACAGCCAAATGACAGCCACGAGAATAGCGGAAACTATTGCAGCGTATATCCATAACGACGGCTTTTGTGCAGTTTCAACCTGAGGAGATTCATTGTTATTTGATTGTTGACTCACGATATACCTTCCCTACTAACTTTGTGATTGCTTAAAAATAAAAACTCTCTCCAATATAAGGTATAGGCAAAGAAAAGAAAACCCGTCAATTGTGACGGGTTTTCTTTTCTAAGTATTTATTGTTAAAGGAGTTATTGATATTTACAACATTTCTACTTGAAACAACGACTCCATATTTAAACCTTCATTTTGCGCCATATCACGCAATCTGCGCAATGCTTCCACTTGAATTTGACGAACACGCTCACGAGTTAATCCAATTTCTGCACCTACATTTTCTAGCGTTGACGGCTCATAACCTAACAAACCAAAACGACGTGCAAGTACCTCGCGTTGTTTGGGATTTAACTGCTCTAACCAAGTGACAATATTACTGTTGATGTCTTCGTCTGTTATTCTATTTTCCGGCCCTTTAACAGCGTCATCCGCAATAACATCTAATAGTACTTTTTCAGAATCACCGCCAATTGGTGTATCTACTGAACTGATCTTTTCATTCAGACGTAACATTTTGGAAACGTCTTCTACAGGTCTATCTAACTCTTCAGCTATTTCTTCTGCTGTTGGTTCATGATCTAACTTTTGCGCCAACTCTCGGGCTGTTCGTAAGTAAACATTCAACTCTTTCACTACATGTATTGGTAATCGAATCGTGCGGGTTTGATTCATAATTGCACGTTCGATCGTTTGGCGGATCCACCAAGTAGCGTAAGTTGAGAATCGGAACCCGCGTTCAGGATCAAACTTTTCGACAGCGCGGATCAAACCTAAGTTACCTTCTTCAATTAAGTCTAACAGCGCTAAGCCACGGTTATTGTAGCGTCTAGCTATCTTGACCACTAATCTTAAGTTACTCTCGATCATACGCTTTCTAGAGGCTTCACAGCCTTTTAGCGCTTTTCGAGAGAAAAATACTTCTTCTTCCGCAGTAAGTAGTGGAGAGAATCCAATCTCACTCAAATAAATTTGTGTTGCGTCTAAGTTTTTCGGTTCTGCTTTTGCTAGTATCTCGGCTGATTTAGCCTTTGTTTTTTTTGAGGAATTTGATTGCTTTTCAGCATGTTTTGCTTGAGTTTCAACCGCAAGTTCATCGATTTCCATTTCGATATCTACGTCAGAATCTAAGTTTACTTCTATAACAGCTTCTTGTGTCATGTACGCCTCCTAGAGACACTATTGAATCATTCAATAGTTATCAGTTTAACGACGAGTACTTATCTCTTTGGTAAATATTTCGAAGGGTTCACGGCGCGACCTCGATATCGGATCTCAAAGTGTAATTTCACTTTATCCGAACCTGTGTCACCCATCTCGGCAATTAGTTGCCCAGCTTTGACCCAATCGTCTTCATTTACCTTAATCTTTCGATTATGAGCATAAGCACTCAAATAATCATCATTGTGTTTAACAATGACCAGATTTCCGTAACCTCTAAGCGCACTGCCTGCGTAAACTATCTTGCCATCTGCTGCAGCAATAATAGGATCACCAGCTTTTCCACCAAAATCGAAACCATTGTGGCCATTCTCTCGGCTCGAATAAGTTTCAATAATGTTTCCTTCGCTTGGATAACGCCATCGGCGCACCTTACTAGGAAAAGGATCTTGTTTTGTTTGTTTTATATCTTTTTGATCCTGTTGAGTTTTACCGTACTCCTCTGATTTTTTATTTGCAATAGTTTTTTTATGATTTTTTGATTTCACATTATTGTTATTACTACTTTGTGAACGTGAGGCTGATGCTACTTGGCCTTGCAAGGATAATTGTTGCCCCGGAAAAATTTGATACGGTTTGTTTATGTTATTGATCCGAGCCAATTGACGAAAGTCGATACCGGCTCGCCAAGCAATTGAATATAAAGTTTCTCCCGTTTTTACCGTATAACTATCACTGGCAATCGAACCTTTAGTTCGCACCTGATAATTTGGCAAACTACTAATATTCGATATTGGCGCAGGTGTGTTTCTCGTGGTACACGCAGACAGAATAAAAACAATTAAAACCAGTATCCACTTCATATCTAGCTAGAAAAATTGCTTGTATACAATAAGAAGGATCACCAAACCAACCACAGTCCATCCGATAGTATCGATATAATTACGTAGTTTCTTTTCCATCTTTTCACCACCAAAATACAAAATGGCAGCGACCAGATAAAATCGTAATCCGCGAGAAATGGCTGACGCTATTATGAACGGCAAAAATGCCATCGATAACATACCAGCGCTGACAGTAAATAACTTGTATGGGATTGGCGTGAAGCCAGCTAAGAATACGACCCAAATTCCGTATTCATTAAAGTAATGCACTATGGTATCTAACTTACTTTGGTAACCCATCATTTCAATAAACGGCATGACTACTGGATCAAATAAATAAACGCCTAACAAATAGCCTGCCGCTCCACCTGCAACCGAGGCCAAACTAGTTAAACCAGCAAGCCACCACGCTTTCATGCGATTAGCCAATACCATAGGTGCCAGCATTACGTCTGGTGGAATAGGGAAAAATACAGACTCAGCAAACGTTAATATCGCTAAATAAGTAGTGGCGTATTTGTGCTTAGCCCATCTCAAGCAAGCATCGTATAAATAACTAAAAATTTTCATTACAGCGTATCACCAGCAACCAAAGGCACGAACTTAACCGATTCCCAACGTTTTTCAATAAACTCATCGCCGTTACGGACGATACTCACTAAGGTTTGTTCCTCAGTACCGACCGGCAGCACTAAAATACCACCATCCGCCAATTGCAATTTTAGCTGCTCAGGCACTGAGCTTGGCGCTGCCGTTACTATAATGGCGTCAAAAGGCGCTTTGGACGCCCAACCATTCCAACCATCGCCATGTTTCATTTGAATGTTATAAATATCCAACATTTGAAGACGTTTTTTTGCTGTAAACTGCAACGCTCTAATTCTTTCAATCGAATAAACTTTGTCAAACAACTTACCCAAGATAGAAGCTTGATAACCGGAGCCTGTACCGACCTCTAGTACATTAGTTGTTACACCATGTTCAACCAACATTTGAGTCATTTTAGCTACTGTGTAAGGTTGTGAAATGGTTTGCCCTTGACCAATCGGTAGTGCAGTATTTTCATATGCTTTATGCGCTAAAATTTGCTCAACAAAAATATGGCGGGGTATGTCTGAGATAGCATCTAATACTTGCTCGTTATCAATCCCTAATGTTTTTAAGAGTTGCGCCAGTTTGGCACCACTTCGTGCAAATTGATTCATATATGACTCTATTTATTACCTTTTATCTTCTTTACCCAATTCGCGACTGTTTCCATACTGTTGTATGCAGTCATATCAATTTTCAGTGGTGTAATGGATACTTTGTTATTTCTGATCGCGAAGAAGTCGGTACCTTCCCCTGCATCTAACTCATTTCCTAGTTTGCCATACCAATATATATCGCGCCCCCAAGGGTCCTGCTGTTTTTGCATTAATTCCGCTTTGTGGCGACTTCCTAAGCGAGTGACATCAAAACCATTCAATTGCTCAAATGGCAAATCCGGTACGTTTACGTTCAAGATTTGATCAAATGGAATAGGTTCTGCAATCAAGTTTTCCACCACTTGTCTTGCCACTTTAGCCGCTGATACCATATTGTCATCGACGCGACTGACCAAAGAAACTGCAACGGCTGGCAAACCTAAATTTCGGCCTTCCGCAGCAGCCGATACTGTGCCGCTGTAAAACGTATCATCGCCTAAGTTAGCGCCATGGTTTATGCCGGCGACTACAATATCTGGTGGGGTGTCCAATAACTGATTAATTGCCAAGTGCACACAATCGGTTGGTGTTCCATTGACACTAAAAAAACCATTCTGGTGCTCTTGCACACGAAGTGGATTGGTCAATGTCAGTGAACTACTGGCGCCACTTAAATTGCGATCAGGCGCTACAACTGTGACGCGATTACCTAAACTTTGTAACTCGTTGTACAAGGCTTCAAGGCCGGGGGCATGAACGCCGTCGTCATTACTAATCAGAATGTTCATTATCTTGTTCCACTTTGAAATTTACACACTCACGTAACACCGAAGTTGCAAAACAACCTGTCGGCAAATCAAATTCAAGAGTTAAAGTATCTTCGTTTTGTTGCCAAGTTATGTTGCTAGGATATAAGCTCAACGCTCTACGTTCTTGTTTTAAGCCATTGTTCTGCAACATAGCAATCCACTTAGGATGCAGATTTGCTACTTGTTGTTCAATCTTACAAATATCATTGCCGCTTTCCAACTGCCCTTGACCAAATAATGGGCCTGATAACTGTATATCATGGTTAGCCAAACGTTCTTGAATCGCTTTAGATACCGGCTCCTGAAAATAAGAGTTTGAACCAGCTAATATAAACACATCACCGTTTTGAGCTTGTTCATATAAATTGGATTGTAATCGTTGACTAACGACTTGATTGAATAAGTAAGAACGGCTGGCGGATAAAGCAAAACCTTTAATTTTTTTATTTTTTATGACTTCGCCGCTCGACATACGGTCAGCCCAATTCAGGTTATTACCTTTAAAGCCAAAGCGTTGAGTACCAAAATAGTTTGGCACTCCGTTGTGCTGGATCAGTGTTAACTTCTGCACAACATGATTAATATTTTCCACTTGATTCAACACAATTTTAAAGTGGTTCGACGCCAAAGCGCCCACTTTAAGCTTCTTATTGTGACGTTTGTATTCAATCAGCTTGATGTTTTCGGTGTCGAGATCACTCAAATCTGGAGCTTGTGTCACATTCATTTGCACTGAAAACCACTGCCGAGAAACCGACTGTTTATCTTTTAAACCAGCATACCCAATATCTCGTAAACGCTTTTTGAAAAACTTAGCCAAATACTCACACACTTGCTGCGTATTTAATTCTCGTTTTTCAATACATAAAAATAAATTCTCGCCTTCTCCCGTTAACTCAAACCCTAAGTTTTCAGTTACGACAAAGTCTTCGGGACGTTGCTTAAAGTATGCCGACGCCTCTGGTTTTCCGTACAGATAATGCCAATGGTCAAATGACCAATCTTTTTGAAATATTTGCTCACTACTCAAAATTGAATTCGCTATTTTTAGACTATATCGCCGTCATCAAGACAACCGCTTGCACTGAAATGCCTTCTTTTCTTCCTTCAAACCCCAGCTTTTCAGTGGTTGTTGCTTTGACAGAGACTTGGGAAATATCAGCTTCCAGATCTTCCGCTAGGGTCGCTCTCATATCTTCAATATGAGGTGCCATCTTAGGGGCTTGTGCCACTATGGTTAAATCGCAATTACCAAGCTTAAAACCATGTTTTCTAGTTAATTCAACAATGTGCCGTAATAAAATCCGGCTGTCTATGTTTTCATACTCTGATGCAGTATCGGGAAAATGTTTTCCGATATCGCCAAGCGCCAATGCGCCAAGCATAGCGTCACAAAGGGCATGAATAGCCACATCACCATCGGAGTGGGCAACAAAGCCTCGCGAATAAGGGACTTTTACGCCAGCTAACGTCAGAGGACCATCGCCGCCAAACGTATGTACATCATACCCCAAGCCAATTTTAATATTCATAATTAGGTACTTTTTCTTTTTTTATGATCAGTTTTTGTTTTCTGATGTAAGGTAAAACTCTGCCAATTCCAAATCTTCTGGCATCGTTATTTTTATATTTTTAACACTACCCGTTACTAATAAAACCGGTTTGTTTGCTAGTTCGAGCGCCGAAGCTTCATCGGTTATTTGTTTATTAACTAAGCCATTTGCGTCTAACTGTGACTCAATTGCGCCCTTAAGTTCCGACGTCTTAGCGCATTGAGGGGTCAATGCATGCCACATATCTGTTCTGTCGATAGTCTCTGCGATCGTCGATGAATCTGTGACTAACTTCGCTTTTTTCATGGTATCTCGCACTGGACTAGCAAGAATGCCAGCACTGTTTTGAGTTAAGCATTGCCGATATAAGTTGTCTATATCCGATTGAGTTACACACGGGCGTGCCGCATCATGCACCATAACCCACTCAGAGCCATTGGTTTGTGCAACTGATAATCCTTGCAACACGGAGTCTGCTCGTTCTTTGCCACCAAATACTGTGGTTACTTTCGAGTGGTTAGCTATATCCAAATCACTAAATTTAGAGTCATTATTAGCGATGGCAACAACAATAGTATCGACATAAGGTAAATCAATAAAACGCTCGACTGTGTGCTGCAAAATGGTTTTGCCCTTAAGTATTAAATACTGTTTGGCTTGGTTGGCTTGCATTCGTTTACCGATGCCCGCGGCAGGGATAACAACGGTGAGTTTTGGCAATTCTGACATCTATTAATTTTCTTTTTTGGCAGGTACAACGCGATAAAAAGTCTCGTTTTCTCGGATCATGCCCAACTCATTTCTAGCGCGCTCTTCAATTCCTTCTAACCCAACTTTTAAGTCGGTTACATCAGCAGTTAATAATTCATTGCGCTTGAGGAGTTCTTCGTTCCCCTTTCTCAGCTCGCTAACTTCATCTCTGTTTTCTTGATAAAACTGCAAACCATTGTGACCAAACCAAAACCGGTATTGGAGCAAAGCAAACAACAATATTAGAATGACATTAACTAGTCGCACGATTTGTCCTGATGTAAATATTTCACTGGCTATTATGCATTAGGATAGCAGTAGAGAGAAGACGTAGCCTAGGTTAAATAATGGTTATTTCTTTAATGAGAGCAGTTTATGGAATTGCCGCCAATTAATTCTTGTTGCTAATAACATTTCTCGAAGCGACAACAACCTCGGTGAAGTTCTGCGTCCATTCAACCATTGATGCCCACAACATGCAGCGGACATTACAGGCTTAGAAGGTTTCAGTAATTGTTTGGTTATTAGCCCAGCTTCTTGTTGTTCACCTGTATAAGAAAACCATCCGTGTTCGTTACAGTGCAAGCGCTGGTTAGCAACGTCAATTTCATCTATGGAGTCTAATACCACTTGTTCAATGCCACTGTGATTAACCACAATGGGAACCACCAACGCCATTTGGGCATATTGTTCGAAAAACTGTAGAGTTTTGTCTTTTTGTTGTTTGCTGGAAAACGGCTTAACCGATTGCGAACTTATCCAAGACCCATTTTGGCTATCTAAATCCAATGGAGTGAATAAATCACAAATATGCTCCGCTGCCCGTTTAATATAGTAAGGCATTGAGGCAATGCGTTTTTGCAATGTGGATAAATTAATGTGTTGATCAGATGACAATCGAGCAAGCTCACGTTCATATAACGCATTACAAAGCTCAGCAAATAATTGCTGATTTGTACGTTGCTGCCAAATAGTTGGCTGTTGCGCATTATCATTGAGCATTTTCAAAAAGTGACGGTTAGCCGAATATGATTATTTCACTAAGTATAATCAAAAAAGGAGCGCAATGCGCTCCTTTATTAATCAATTACTTACTAAAAAATAATCAAGCTTATTATGCTTTACCACGGATCTCGCTGCGACCACGGTATGCAACATCACCTAATTGCTCTTCGATACGTAACAATTGGTTGTACTTAGATACACGGTCAGAACGACATAGAGAGCCCGTCTTGATTTGACCCGCTGCAGTACCAACTGCTAAGTCAGCAATTGTGCTGTCTTCAGTTTCACCACTGCGGTGAGAAATAACTACTGTGTAACCAGCTTCTTGCGCCATACGAATTGCTTCAAGCGTTTCAGTCAATGAGCCAATTTGGTTGAACTTGATAAGGATAGAGTT
>JABXID010000057.1 GCA_013373245.1 Gammaproteobacteria bacterium | reverse complement strand
ATGGAACAAAACTACCGTGCGATTTTAGACACTCTACAATCCAATAATTAAAACTAACTGAAACACACAGGAGCGTTACCTTAACGCTCCGTTAAACTTCAATAAGTCCTTCTAAATATTGAACTGCCCTACCTGCAATGATTACTCGCTCAGCACTAACAGTACAATACAAGGTACCACCGCGACTTGACGCTTGGTAAGCAACCAACTTAGTCTTGTGCAATTGTTCCGCCCAATAAGGGGCAAGGCCGGTATGAATAGAACCTGTCACCGGATCTTCATCGCCACCGTTTGCAGGCCAAAAATAGCGGGAGATAAAATCATAGTCTTCCGCTCCAGATCGCGCTGTTACAACCACATCTAAAGGGGCGAGTTGCTTTATCAATGTAGTGTTCTGTTTTACGTTTAACACATCTTGTTCTGAGTCATAAACCGCAAAATACGCCTGTTGATTTTTAAGCACCTGTTTTGGTCTAATCGACAAGCCATTTAATAATTCAACTGGGATTTGCTCGATGTTCGAAGGCGCTCGATTTGGGAAGTCCATTTCAATTAAGCCATCGGCAGTTTTAATGATAGTCATAGCGCCAACCGCATCGGCCTGCAGCACAACTTGCTGTAGCTTTGGATTGGACTGAAATAGAACAAATGCAGACGCCAAAGTCGCGTGTCCACAAAAGTCTATTTCAGTTAGTGGTGAAAACCAGCGAATGTGATAAACATCATTTAAACCTTTAACCAAAAATGCGGTTTCTGAAAGGCTATTTTCCATGGCAATCGATTGCATCAAGTCATCATCAAGCCAAGCCTCGGTAATAATAACTGCCGCTGAGTTACCTTTAAATGGCGTGTCAGTGAATGCGTCAACAATGTTGATTTTTAATTTCATACGCTATTAATATTTATTCTGAATAAATGTTCAGTAGCTTTAATTACTCTTCAATTCGGCGCGTAAAACACGGCTCGTTTGGTTTAGACAACTCTTCGTTGTATTCATAACCTGCGAGATTAAACTTCAATAATTCGTTTAAATCTTCAACTTTATTTTTCACTAAGTATTGCACCATCATGCCTCGCGCTTTTTTAGCAAAGAAGCTGATCATCTTATATTGGCCGTTTTTCCAATCTTTAAAACTCGGCGTGATCAATTCCGCATTTAAGTTTTTCTTTTTAACCGACTTAAAGTATTCGGTCGAAGCCAAATTCACTAAAAATTTTGAATTGGTCGCGGCCAGCTGTTCATTAATTTTGTCGGTGATAATTTCACCCCAGAATTGATACAAATTAGTACCACGAGGGTTTTCTAATTTAGTACCCATTTCTAATCGATACGGCATCATTAAGTCGAGAGGTTTCAGCAAACCATAAAGACCAGACAAAATACGCAAATGCTGTTGTGTGTAATCTAACTCTTCTTCACTGAATGAATCTGCTTCAAGACCAGCATACACATCACCATTAAAGGCCAATACCGCCTGCTTGGCATTATCCGTATTGAAGTCCGGCTGCCAATCGGCAAAACGCGCAGCGTTTAAACCGGCGAGTTTGTCACTTATTCCCATCAAATTACTTAAATCTGCTGGTGTTAATTCAACGCAAACATCAACTAACTCCTGAGCATGCTCTAATAATTCCGGTTGAGTGAACACATCGGTAGTAGCGGGAGTTTCGTAATCTAAATTTTTGGCAGGAGAGACAACATACAACATATAAATAAAAGCCTGTTTAATTCATTAATTTTAATTTTCTACAGACGAGTCTATCAAAACTCAGTAAATGACTACATTCAATATTTTCGATAACGGTGTTCAACAATTTGAATGAAAATGAAGAGCATGTTTATGCGTTGGTTACCCCAATGTCAGCCACAGCAATATGTGGGCGAGTGCAACCGCCATAGTGAGCTTTGTTCGAAGCACCCAATACCATTCTGGGTACAGCCTTGCTAAATTGGTTTTAAGTTCAATTTGCCACAATACTAAAAACAGTAATGCAGTTACAAAAACCCCCACTTTAGGTTCTGGGATTAACAAACCAAAACCTGCTAATACCACAAACACGCTACCAAAAATAAGGCCTGCGGGTTTGAATTCAAAGGTTTCGTTTTCTGGTTGAACAGCAAAGGCAATGCTCCAAAGCGTGCCAGTCATAAATGCCAAAATACTGATGGCATAAAAACGAAACAGCCAAATGGGTTCAAAACCATCATAGCCAATCGAACTGCCAAACCAAGTTAACAACATAAATGCATAAAACGGTAAGACACCTAAGTACCCTACTGCAGAAAGTAGTGAGCGGAATTGGTCATTAAAGTAAGAAGAATTAGCCATATGTTATAAACGTTTCCGAGCTGGTTTAAGGATCAACTGAAGCGACAAATATATACGAATCCCAGTAAAAATCATAACGCTATAAGTAACTCCCGCACTTGCAGATACAACCGTTCTTTCGTAATTTAACTACAGTTATAATGAATTATCATACAAATTAAGACTTCCATATTGAAACTTTATGTAATAAAGTTTCATCTATTGAGTCAAAACTCTATTTACGGAATCCAAAATGGCAAGTGTATTACAACAATTAAGAGAAGTTACAACCGTTGTCGCTGATACGGGCGAGATCGATGCAATCAAAAAATTCGAACCAGTAGACGCAACTACTAACCCTTCGTTATTGCTTAAAGCAGCACAAATTCCTGAGTACGAAGCTTATATTGATGAGTCGGTTGCTTGGGCAAAAGAACAGTCATCTGACAAAGCGCAGCAAATCGAAGATGCAAGTGACAAGCTTGCTGTATTAATCGGTAAAGAAATCAGCGCGGTGATCCCTGGTCGTATTTCTACAGAAGTTGATGCGCGTTTATCATTCGACACTGAAGCGTCGGTAGCGAAAGCTCATAAGCTAATTAAACTGTATGAAGATGCAGGCATCAGCAAAGACCGTGTATTAATCAAATTAGCATCAACTTGGGAAGGCATTAAAGCCGCTGAGCAACTTGAAAAAGAAGGTATTCAGTGTAACCTAACGTTATTATTCAGCTTTGCACAAGCAAGAGCGTGTGCCGAAGCTGGTGTATTTTTGATTTCACCATTTGTTGGTCGTATTTTAGATTGGTACAAAGCCAACACAGACCAAAAAGAATACACAGGTGAAACTGACCCAGGCGTACTGTCTGTGCGTAAGATTTACCAATATTATAAAGAGCACGGCTACAATACTGTTGTTATGGGCGCAAGCTTCCGTAACACGGGTGAAATTATCGCATTAGCCGGCTGCGACCGTTTAACAATTGCTCCAGCGCTATTGGATGAGCTAGAGCAAATGGAAAGTGAGTTAGAAACTAAACTTGCTTTCACAGGAACCACACAACCACAACCTGAAAAAATGAGCGAAGCTGAGTTCCGTTGGGAACACAACGAAGATGCCATGGCCAACGAAAAACTGGCCGAAGGTATCCGCAACTTCGCAAAAGACCAATTGAAGTTAGAAGCACTTATCGACGCAAAACTTTAATTGAATTTACTAGAATAAAAATGGCAGTCATCGACTGCCATTTTATTTTCGGAAGGCGATGCCTTTACGTGATCTCCCCTTCTGAATTTTTAAGGTTAAGAGGACATTATGACTACAAGTGCTTGGCAACAGCTAGAAGCTGAATTT
>JABXID010000184.1 GCA_013373245.1 Gammaproteobacteria bacterium | reverse complement strand
CCACGAAATTTAATTCAGGATAGTCGAAAAGTGGCGTGTCGGTCCGCAGCTTCTCGGTGAATTTAAAGATTGACTAAGCGTGTAGTGCCAAAGGTTAAGCTTTTCTGGACGGGGGTTCAACTCCCCCCAGCTCCACCAAACAACACGAAAACCCTAAATTCCGAGAGAAATCAACGATTTAGGGTTTTTATTTATCTAGCTATTTGGACCCCCTTTTTGGACCCCCTAAAATCTGTTAGGATGCGGAACGTCATCAATAACAAGGGGTTACGTCTAATGTCGAAGAATCGCGTCTCAACGGGCAAGCGCGGGATCTACTGGATGAGCAACACATTATACGCTCGAATGGTGGTCCCCCAAGACGTCCGGGAACACTTCCCAAAAGGGGAACTCATTAAGTCACTCGAGACGGACACTCTCGAGATAGCCGAATATAAGGCCGCTCAGTTGTTCCACGAGTGGAAGTCTCAAATCAAAAAGTACCGAGGATCTTCGACTGCTATCGACGAGGCCCTTCGTTGGAGGAAGGTCATCGAAGCGGAGAGACGCAAAGACGCCGACCTCTTAACCGCCTTCCGCAAGAACAACCCCGACCGGGAACTTACGACCGCCGACTTTGATAATCTCGGCGTTGGGACCCAAGCTCTCGCAATGGACGACTATCTCGAGAACGTCTCGCGGACCAAAGGAGCCGCCGAGGCCGAGACCTTAGCGAACATTATCTCGGGGAATCAGGTCCCGACGCTTTCCTTCTTGGACGAGTGGAAGTCCAGTCTCGAGAACAAGGTTATCCCGAGAACGCTCAAACAACACGACACACGGATAAAGAAGATGGCCGAGAAGTTCCCCGCGCTCCCCATTAAGAAGACCGAGGTCGCCCGTTGGATCGTCGAGTTGGAGTCCGGCGAGAACGCTCCCGCTATTGATACGCTAAAGGGCCTTATCGGAGCTTGTCGGAAGTATTACGGCTTCTTAATGAGGATGGGACACCTTGACCCCGACGGCGTTAACCCGTTCGAGAATCCGGAGTTCACCAAGAAGAAGAAAGTTAGCCGGAAGGAGATCCGCCAAGCGTGGGAGACCGAGGACGTTATTAAGTTGGTCGACGCGGCTCGCGCTAAGAAGGACGACGCGAACCTCCACGACTTGATCCTCCTTGGGGCTTACACCGGGGCGCGTATCGAGGAGTTAGCAGATCTCAGGGTCGAGGACGTCAAAGAGAAGGAAGGCGTTAAATACTTCGAGATTGGAGATTCAAAAACAGAAGCGGGACTCCGGGATCTTCCCGTTCATAGAGATATTATTCCGCTTGTCGAACACCTCGTCGAGAACTCGTCCGACGGTTACCTTCTCCCCGGGGAACCAGTCACAGCGAACGGAGAAAGGTCTTCGGCTATCGGGAAGTCGTTCGGCCGACTTAAGACGAAACTCGGTTACGATAAGCGTTACGTCTTCCATTCGTTAAGAAAGACCCTTTCGACTCTCCTCGAGCGTCAAGGTTACCACCACAACCAAGCCGCCGAGATAACAGGCCATGAGAAGCTCGGGGAGACTTACGGAACGTACTCGGCGGGACTCACGATTCCCGAGAAAGCCGAACTCTTGAACAAAATCACGTACAAAGGCCTCAAGGTCGAACCGAAGCTCGGGAAAAGGGGTCGAGGCTAAGTCCTCCGCCCTTGGTTACCCCGAAGACCGCCTTCCGTGGGAGCTTTGGGCCGCCGCCCCGAAAGACCTTCACAACGCCAACGAGAGCGACGTCTTCGCTTACCTTTGGAACGAGGTCACCGACCCCGAGAACGCCGCTCAGGTGGTCAAAGAGGGCCGTCCTTACGTGGTTCTTGGGGACTTGATCTTCGTGGCAAAGGAGAAGATCGCCAAGGTCGCTTAATGAGACCGTGAAGAACGTCACGAGGCCTTGTTCGACGGGGCCTCCGTCACTGTCCCCTCACATAGGAGAAAGAACTACTCGAGTTTATCCTTGTTCTTTTGGATTGCAGCGTCTAAGTCATCATGCGACAAGACCCTTTTGTCCAACTGCTTTTTTGCCTTGTCTCCAATCGCTCGTAACGCTTCCCGGTTTTCCTCGGTTTGTCTCTTGCCGTTTTGACGTAACCGATTGTTTAACTCGTAGTCTTCCGAAAAGTTAACTACCTTTCTATCTTTGGGAGCCATCTCTTATCCTCCTTGGTTAAATAATAACCACAAGTTATTGAGGTTTTACGACTTTGTCAAATCCAAGCGGGACGCGGCCTCCGTCACTGTCGCTCCACATAGGAGAAAGAACACTCGACGAAGTGGGAGGGCCTTAAGAGCCGCCCTTAAGAATATCGTCTTTATGAGTAGACCACGGATCGCGGAAAGCCTTTAAGAATGGGGTCTTCTGAATTGTCCCATCTACTATGAAGAAAGAACATACGGAGAACGTCCTCGGAGCCGTTCAAAAGGACCAATCCCCAAGAACACCGAAAGCCAGAAAAGACGCGGCCTCCGGAATTGTCCCCCCTAATATGAAGAAAGAACATACACGGGAGACGCGCTCCGAGTTGTTCGCAAGGACCAATCTCCAAGAACACCGAAAGCCAATAAGGACACGGCCTCCAGAATTGTCCCTCCATATAGGAGAAAGAACACTCGACGAAGTGGACCCTTAAGACGTTCTTTAAGACGTCCCAAAGGAACGATCCAAAGGACCAAACCCAACGACCGGGTCCCGATTATAAAAATACCATGAGACAGCCAAAGGACCAATCGATCTTCTCATTTTGATCAGGCCAAAAGACCTACCACCAAGACACAACGACCGAACGACCTTAAGGGGGGCATCGGAACCGTTGGGGGGTAAGGGGGGCCACCTAAAGGATGTTCTTAAAGAACGACGAAAGAATCCCTTCGTCTTCACTTAGATCAATTCCTAACAAGGATCTTTAACTTAAGGACGTTCTTAAGGATAGCCTTCGAGATTGGTAACCCTTCCGTCTTAACGATGGTCTCGAAGATTACCCTTAAGATCGTTCCTTGGTATTGGTTGCTATTCAGCACAGACGCAACCCGTCTTAACGAACTTCCCCGACCTTGGGTCTCGCCTTAAAGAACAGATCCCAAGCATCGACAAGTCTCCTCGCTAATGGACCGTTGTAGATCTGAGGTCTTCTCCTTCCTTAGTTGGTCCTTGGTGGGCTTAAAGTCCCGACGTAAGACTCCCCGGGTTTTATTCTCCTTTTGCCGGAGAGCCGTCGGGCATCCCCTTTTACCTTAGTGCTTGCCAGCGCTACCCCTTGAGACGTTCCTCGGAGCGTCTTCTTTTTGCCAATTTGCATACCTTCGTTAACCCATGAACCCCGGAGAACATCACCCATGAGAACCGACCTAAAGAACCGGACGCCTTACGGCTCCACCCGTCGCCGCATCGTCGTGTGCGCCGACAAGACCACCGAAAGCCACATCCTCGAGGCTCAGTCCCGCTTATCCGAGCTAACGGGCATAAAACCGAGTTTATCCGTCGCTATTGCGTACCTCGTGAAGGAAGGCCATAAGGCCACCACCGAGAAGAACTAACCGGAGAACGTCTCTACGCTCCCCAAAGACCCACCACAAGGAACCCAAACCATGAAGAAAAAGATCATTGACGTTAAGACCGAACTCAAGAAGCCGAAGACGTTCGTCCAGAAGGCAACCGTTACCAAACCGAAGCGATTCCCGGACGTTTACCCGTTCCTTCGTCCTCACTCACAAGAGACGCTAAAGGAGGTTCTCGGGGATCTTCGGTTCATAACAGGCCGAGAGAAAATCGTTCCTTTCGAGTTGTTGGACGTCTTCCTTCACTACTGGATCAATGAGACCAAGAGAGAGGGCCGAAATAAGGTCGCGAAGAAGCTCGCGGCGGCTCATACCTTCGCTTACCGTCGAATGAAAGACGAACAACGCGCAGAACACCAAGAGGCCGAACAGTTCGCCGAACGTCTCCTCGAGGCTCTCCTCCCTTCGGACAGTTCCGGGGAGGTAACCGCTAATGTATAGCCCCTACGTCCTCCAACTCGTCAACAACAAGGACGCCCGAGAGTTCTTCGACGGGGTCCCACGCAACACGAAAGACCGAGAGAACGCCGGACGGAATAAGCTCGTCTTGTTAGCCGTCTTGTCCTTCCTCGACGGTCGCTCCTCATGCTCCCCAACTCACGGGGACCTTAAGGACCGAGCCGGAGTCTCCGCGTCCTCCCTTAAAAACGCACTTCACGCCCTCAGACGCTTAGATCTCCTCTCGGTAATGCATCGGCCCGGCTTACCCTCTTTAATCGCGTTAGGGGGCCATTTCGAAGCCCTTTTCGGCCCAATAACCGATGAATAATCAATTACTTAACCTGTAGTCAGAGACTCAAGGACGAGATCCCCCCCCCTCGAGGTCCACTTCCCCGGACTTCACTCCCCCCGCCTTCTTTCCTCTTGGAGTGCAACGCTCCGCCAACCTTTAAGCATTAACCCTTACCCACAAGGAACCAACAACATGCAACATCAGACCATTGAGAACCGCACCTTCGCGGACCTTATCGCCAATGCTCGCCCGGAGCAGATCCCAACGTTTAACGACGAGGGCGACTTCCGAGGCTACAAACACGCCGCCCCTTCGGACCTTCGCGTCTCCCTCGACGACTCAGTCGTTACGAACGACGAACGGGCCACACTTCCCGAGGCAACCCGATCGATCCTTCGTCGCGATATGACCACGGCGAACAGTTCCGGCCTTGCGAACGCCTCGAAGGCGAATAACTTCACATGGAAGCACATGATCTTAGCGTCGGGTATCTTAGCCAGAGCCGGGACGTCCTTCGATACGAGCGGCAACTTCGAAGGGACTCCGTTCTTCCCGGGCTTCGACTCTCACTTCGGGACCGCTTGGCTAGGTGAGAACGCGGAGATCCCCGAGAGTACCGCCTCGACGGTTAACTTCCCGTATTCAATCCACACGGTCGGAGCCTTCTCGCTTGCGTCTCGTTACATTACGAAGCTTGCTCCGGGTCTTATTCCCCAAGTGAAGATCGGACAAGGCATCGCCATTAAGAACGCCGTCGAGGAAGCTCTTATCGCCGGAGACTCAGCGACCAACGCGAACCAACCCGACGGCCTCGTTAAGCAAGTCACCGGGCAGACCTTAGCCGGAGACGCGAAGACGGGCCTCGTTATCCTTAGCGAAGCCATCGAGGTCTTGGAAGGTAACGGTCTTGATAAAGACGCGCTATCGGTCGTTATGTCCCCGGACGTCGCGAAAAAGTTCCGCCAAGAGACGGGCTATAAGACCCATCCGGCTTTAAGTATTCCGACTAATCGAATGTTGGTCTCTAAGTTCATGCCGACCGGAACCCTAATCGCCGGACGTTATAGCGATTATCAGGCCGTTACGAGTTCCGAGATCAACTTCTTAGCTCACACATACACACCCCAAGGACAACCGGAGACCGGAGCGACCCGCATCCGTTCGTTGTTCGACGTGGACGCTAAGGTATTGAACCAAGAGAGCTTCGTTAAGGTCACCGGGATCGCCTAAAGGTCCGCCTTAATGAATATCCCCGGGGGGTCCTTCCTCGGGGTTACCCACCACCAAGGAGATCAAACAATGAACATATTCAAAAGAGACAAAAAGTCGGATTATAAGCTCGCCCTCGAGGAGGCAAAGGGATGCATTATCTCGACCCGACCCGGCGACCCGGACAGCGACTTCAAGACCGGAGACCACGGAGTCCGGATCATGGTTAGCGCCTTCGGAGACTATCAACCATTTATCTTAACGAAGGCGTCGAAGGACTGGCTTAAGAAGTCATACAACATGAGCGACGCGGAGACGGAGAAGGTCTTCCGAACGTTGATGACCAGAGCAAGACAACACGTCCAAGAGAAAACCACGGAAGCCAACGCAAAGAAGGACGACTTTATCCCCGGGACTCGCCAACGTTGGACCGCTAACCCGTTCCGTTGGGGTTCGTAAATAGCCCCCCTCCATCTTGCCCACCGACTAACCAAAAG
Source organism: Gammaproteobacteria bacterium (assembly GCA_013373245.1). Lineage (GTDB taxonomy): Bacteria > Pseudomonadota > Gammaproteobacteria > Enterobacterales > Alteromonadaceae > Psychrosphaera. The sequence goes on along the minus strand of JABXID010000184.1, from coordinate 8,294 downwards.
AGAACAAACACCATGAGAAAAGATCCCCACGATAAAACCTGTATTCGTTGCAAAGCGACCAAGCCCCGAAAGGACTTCACAAAGGACAGCCGCCGAAAGGACGGCCTCTCGTCTTATTGCCGACTATGCTCACGGGCCAAACAAAAGACCCCCGAGGCCGTCGCCGCGAGGAAAGCAAACAGACAACGAGAGGAAGTTCGACGGAAGCGAGTCGAAGCGGAAGCCAAACGACGCTACAAGAAGAAACACGGAACCCTTGAGGGCTTCACCTATGAATACCGACCATTAACGGAGATCAAAGCCGAGGCTGAACGCAAGGCCAAGGAAGAAGCCGAGAGACGGGTCCAACGAGCCAAACAACGAGAGGAGGTCGTTAAGGCGAACCCGTGGATGTCCTCCGCGCTTACCAAAGCCGAAGCTTATCGCCTTCGTTACCGTCTCGATCCGTTGTTCATGCTTAAAGAACGCCTCAAGCGTCAGATCATGAAGAAGTTAGAACGGGACAGACCAGAGGAGCGCCCCTCCCTTAACGCCTTCGCGGACGTTCTCGAGGCCGCCCCCGGGGTTAAAAAGTACGACTCCCCCTGTTCAATCGAACGTATCCTCGGGTATCCCCTCGAGGACCTCCTCGCGTCTCTCTCCGCCAAGTTCACCACCGGGATGAGTCTCGAGGTCCCGTCCTCTTGGCAAATAGACCACGAGATACCCCAAGCGGCTTTCAACTTGAGCGACCCCGCCGACGCTCGCGAGTGTTGGGACATCACGAACTTACGTCCCCTGTCCCCCTCGGCGAACAGTCGAAAGGGCCAACTCTCGGACAAGAAGACGACGAGACTTCTACAAGTTGGAGCGCCTATCTACGAAGGGGAGATGGACGACGAGATGTGACCAAGGGAGGGCCGTTCGGGTCCTCTCTAGGCCTTAGCCCACGGGTAATTCCGACCCCGGGTTTTCATTTCTGCGAGGCGTTTTCGAACGCCTTTATTTCATTAAATATCGATCTTAAACGATTTCCAATACTGTTTAGTATCCTCTTCTACCGCCGCTTCACTGGCCTCTTTCATCATATTTTTTATCATCTGCACTCTCAACAATAAAAGTTCTTGTATTTTTCCTACAAATGCGTCTTTCAATCTCTCACTGCTACGTGTTCCGGTTAAGATACCTCCATTACTCCAAAGAAGTGTCAAATAAACTGATGACAAGTTGTACTTGCCATCTTCATAACTTTTTTCATCCGTATCTACTACTTTTAAAGTCGTATTATAAGAAACCGCACAAGTGCCTCCGACTTCATACCCAACTGCCGTTAACACTACTCGATTAAAGAAGAAGGCATTCGGCGATTCAGCATCGTAAATTTCAAAACCGCTTCTTTGAAACTCTAACTTAACTGCGTTTACCACTTGCTTCGCGTTAGTCCAACAACCGCCATCCACTTGGTCATCTGCAACAACATCGATGGGCAAATTCTTGTTGAAAGTTAACCAGTTCAAATCAATGTCAAATAGAAAAGTGCCAGATGTTTCAGTCTGGGCGAAGTTTGGAGTGCTTATTGTGAGAACACCAAGAACAAGTAACAATTTTATAAATTTCATATCTGAACGTTCCTTTTTCCATATTTACAAAAAAGATATTTGAATTTACTCCAAAACCATAGTACCCAGTTTTCAGTTATTAGGAAATAATATATGAGAACTAAAGCTCAAAAGAACACCGCAAAGAAGCGAAACCAAAGACGCCGGGAGACGTACTTCCGTGAGTCGAGACGAGCAGTTCCCGAGATCGTTATCCTTGTACAAATTAACGACAGCTTAAAGAAGTTAATCGAAAAGGACCTTCTCACTATTCGTTAGTTATGTTAATTAATGACGACCCCATCTAACTAATAACTAAGTTCAACAAGGGTCTAATATGGGCGACTTAACGGATTTTGAGCGTGAGGGCTTCTTTAAGGTCGACTCTTTGAACGTTCCCGAGTATGTGGAGGAGAACTTCGCTCCCTTCCTCGAGGTCTTCTATCGGTTGAATAAACTCGCTTGGTCTCTCCAATACGAGATGAAACTCCCCAAGCCGGAGAACGATATTCGTCGCGCATGGTGCACCGTTCTTTATGCTCGGACCCTCAACTTCGTTCAGGCCGCCGTTATGCTCGCGACTAAAGGAATGAGGGTCCAAGCGGACACACAACACCGATGCGCCCTCGAGACCCTCTTTAAGCTCGGAGCCTTAACGAACGACGAGCAATTCATCATCGAGTATGATCTAGCCGAACGGAAGGACCACATTAGACAAGGACGAGCTTTCGTTACTTATTTAAACCGGAGGAAGCCAAAAGACAAGGCTTTGATAAAGCAAATCGAAGCGTCTTGTAAGGCAAAGGAGTCGGACCTTATCGAACGACTAAAGGCTCACCGCCCGGAGTTATTCGAAGGACGCTCCGAAAAGGAGGCCCTTAAGAAGTCTTCAGTAACAACGGAGCAATACGCGAGAATAGCGGAACGACTCGATATGTACGACTTACATTATCGGATGGGGAGCGCCTCGGTCCACTCCGACGCGAAGTCTCTCGAGGACGGACACTTCGAACTTAACGAGGACGGAACCGTTAAGAAGTTCAAAAACGAACCTCACCTCGAAGATCTCGATATGGTCATACATACGCTTTGTTACATCGTTCTCGACGCGGTCGAATTTGTTGGAAAAGCTCTTGAGTATGACGTCCCGGAGGCCGAACTTAGGATCATTGCGGAAGCTCTCGAGGCTTGTCACAAGAACGCGGGTTCAGTTCCCAAATAAGGAGTTGAACCGAAAACCAAAAGAACAGGAATCGAGAGCCGATTTTGGACCCCTTTTTTGGACCCCTTAACTGTTCACAAACCCTTGATTATAGATGGATGAAGGACTTCAAGGTCGAATGTCGTAGACTCCCCCCAGCTCCACCACTTTCATAAAACAAGACATCACAACGGTGTCTTTTTTTATGCCCAAAATCCAATAAAACACTTGTTTAATAAGTGTTTTACCCTATATTTAATTAACAACTCCAAACATGAGAGTACAACACGTTACAACTCTAACAGGGTTAAATACGGGGGTAAATTCTCATTCAATCTCTCATATCGTGGGGGGTAAAAAGTAATTTGAGGGTAAAATGGCGATTACACTAGAGGCAATCAAACAGGCCAAGGAACAAGCAAAAAATACAGGCAAAGCGATTAAACTTTATGCTGGTGACGGTGTGCGACTAAACGTAACGGCCAAAAGTACCAGCTTTCAAGCTAAGTACCGCTTCAAAGAGCCTGACGGGAGTATTAAGCAAAAAACCCTGACATTAGGTAAATTAATTGCTCGAACAGAGAGAACTCTCGCACAAGCGATTGAAGACGCCATTGTTGCCACAGAGGAGGCAAAAGCATTAGCCGCTAATGGAATAGACCCTATAAGAGCAAAACGGGCAGAGAGAGCCAAACAAAGCGAAAGCCAACTACTTACCCTAGATAAATACTTTAATGCTTGGGTAGAAAGAACATCAACAGCGGCACAATGGACGCCCAGACACAAAAGAGATATGACCTCTAAGTTTAATAGTTATGTTTCTCCTTCGATTGGTTATTACCCCGTAAACGAGATTGGTCGAAAAGATATTGCCAAGGTGTTAGATAACCTCGTTGCCAAACCAGCCACCTATAATAAAACTCGCTCTTTGCTAAATATGCTTTTCGAGGACGCGTTAAACTCCAATAAAGTAGAGTTAAACCCAACGCCACGCGGCAAAGCAACAGCCGTAACAAAATACAAAGTTAAAAAGCTCCCTGCTATTACCGATTTAGCTATATTGCAAAACCTTATAGCTGGAATAAGAAAAATTAACCTATCTCCTGAGGTTAGAACAGCCGCCCTACTACAAGCGTACACCGCTTTACGCTCTCAAAGCGTCATAGCGGCCAAATGGGACGAATTCGACCTTACTAACGCTATATGGCGTATACCACGAATAAAAGGACGTATGAAGCTATCAGACGCGGATAAATACGGAGAATATTTCATTGTCCCTCTATCTGAAGAAGTGGTTAGTTTATTAAGCGAGTGGCGATCAACACTAAGATGGGGTAATTCTGACTATTTATTTCCTAGCAAATCAAAAAATGGTCATATCACCATTGAGGCACTAACTAAGGTCTATAAGCTTAGATTAAAAACTGATGAGCATTGTGCTCATGGTTGGCGATCTAGTTTTTCTACTCTTGCACATGAGGCCACCAGCGAAGACGGAAAAGCACTGTTTAGAGCTGATGTAATAGAACGCTGTTTAGATCATGTTGTCGGTAACGAAGTTACTCAGGCATACAACCGAGGTGAATTATTAGTGCTTAGAAAGCATTTAATGAGCTGGTGGAGTAAACAGCTAAATTTAAGTAACGTAGTTTCATTACAGGAACAAAAAACAATTTAAGGTACTGGCAAAAACTACAAGGGCAAACAGTTTTATGCGGGCAAACGGTCTGTTGTGCATAAAGTATTCATTAAACTAGCTGGTTTCCCTGAGTTTTCATTAACCAAATGGCATGAGTACCTAGGCCTCTTGAAAAACGTTTTTTTGTAAGCCGTGTTAATGATAATGGATACGTAGATAAAGACGTTAATCCAGTTAATTTAACGGTTGATGATATTTACAATATATTAAATCTTGATACAAAAGTATCTTGGAAACAAATTCCGCCTCATAACTCCCCCACTGAACACTCATCAAACACTCAATCTATCCACAAATGCAATCCGCATTCAAATTATCCTTTAAACTTTGAAAGTATTGGGCTAGAGAGTATCAAAACTGTATGTAATGAAAACGGTAAAAAGCATAATCTACAAAGTAAAAACAATACTCCCCCACCTACTTCATCTAAAGAGTGGTTAGATAGCTACGACCCCAAAGGTGAGCTTGATAAAATCGAGTTTTAAGCGTTGTATGCAGTTTATTCATACTATAGGCTACAAAATGTCCATTGACGAGTTGGTTACTGACTCGTCTCTGCCCCGAAATCATTTAACGTAAATACTCTATAGGTCGGCTTTGAGAAAAATTTAATTTTAGCCCTAAAGTCCACATCTACGCTAACTGCCTTTAAACCTGTGCTAATAAGCATTTATGTATTCAAGATATGAGCTAACCTTTATTTTCGTCGTAAACTAAACTTTGTTGATATCAAATGGATTGGCCTTCACTGATGTTTCCACGAATTCCAATCATATCGGAGCGAATATGGCCAAGCCAGTTGAAAGCAAAAGTCGTCCATCGTTGATGATGGTTATCTTCACCTATTTGATGGGAGGGCTAATCGTGCTGGCACTCACTCAATCGGCAACCGCACAGACAAAAATTTCTTCTCAGGCGCTAGACAAAATAGTCTCTGGATACGTCACAGAAGACGGTCCCGGCTTGTCAGTACTCGGTGATTTAAGGTTAGTACAAGTTTTTCTGTTCATGCGATTGCGAACGATATTTTTGTAGGGTAAATTTATATTGTTGGTTAACGCAGCTAACAGATATATTTGCGGATAAATTATACTACTGGGCCTTAAAATTGGATAAATTGGGATAGTGATGTCGATGCTAGGAAGATATGTTGATAAGTTGTCCTTTAATTTATTTCTGTTTTGTCTCGTTGTTGTTAGTCAGGCAGCTACAGCCAATCAGATAATAAAGGCTTGTGCTGGTGACACTCCTCCTTATTCGTTTCAAAATGGCAATAGTGTTATAGGTCATAGCATCGATTTAATTCATGAGGTGATTAGCGAGGTTAATCAAGCTAGCACCCAAGCGTTCAAGTTAACCATCGATATAATGCCGTGGTCACGCTGTCTAAAAAGTGTTAAACAAGATTTATATGATGTTGCTATTGACGGACTTCCCCGGCCTCAATTTCTAGTATCTAGTTTACCAACCTTGGACTCTAAATGGCACTTTGTAGTTCCTAATGATGGCAAATATCAGTCATACGACGACGTTAAAAATACAAATGAAATTAGCATTGGCTTGGCAAATACAACTGATCCAGAGTATGCGCTTAGAAGTTCTGGAGCATTTAAAAAAGACACTAAGTTCAATGTTGTTAGTGTGGCGAACTCCAGTGTATTGGCCAAACTCATTGAGCGAAGACGAGTTGAAATTGTTGTGATGACAAAGGAAACTTACCGGTTTTTACAACACGAAATGCCGAATACGGAATTGATCGAGCGTACTCTAGGCAGTGTTAAGCTTTATTATTTGTTCAATGAGGAGCAAAAAGCGACAAAGGCTCTTTTTGATCAAGCTCTTGAAAAACTAACGGCCAAAGGCGTAGTCGAATCAATTTATAACAAACCACTGAATTAAGTACCACTAGTTAGATATCAAACATTAGTTTTATTTGTAAAACACAAAGAATGCTTATAAGTAGGGGCTTATTTGATTAGGATTTAGCCAAGTCAGGAGTCTGAATTTTGGCCACTAAATGAGTTAGTAATCATTTATGTCCATTTTCGAGTTTGATTCTAACTCGCCTTTGTCCATTTCCGAGTTTGTAGCTTAGTTGTCAGTGGACAAGGTGAAACTGGTGGATTAGCATGGTGTAACTTAATTAATGCATCATTTCGAAGAAATAATTAAGATTCAAATCTCAATTGTTAAGCCAAATACAGTGAGAGTGATTTAAGGTGAACCTTATCGTGTTGTGCAGAACTTTATTAATCAGCTTTATTGTTGGTTTAATTAGTATCAAGAGTTATGCCTCAAAACAGCTAGAGCTTACGATTTGCCATGAAGCAAATAGTTATCCTCCATACATTTATGCGGAGGAAGGCCTCTCAACAGGATTACTAGTTGATATTATTGAGCAATCTGCACATTTGTCGTCAATAAGGTTGACCTTGTACTCCTCTTCTTGGTTACGTTGTCAAAAAGATGTTCAATCTGGTCGAGCTGACGCACTTTTTGCGATGGTCAAAACAAAAGAGCGAGAAAAGCTATTTCAATTCCCACCTGATGAACCAGACGTATTTTTTCTTTGGCACGCTCAATACCCAGTGTTTTATGAAAGAAGTAGAGGATTTGATTATGAAAATTATATACCAAATAAGGGAATCGCGGCTCCTCTTGGTTACGTAGTCAAAGACTTACTAAAGAAGAAAAATTGGTTAAGTCCATACCCTTATGAACCTAGTGAAGGACTGCCTATGGTCGCAGCTAATAAATTAGATGGTTATGTTGTAGAAAGGCTTATCGGTGAAAAGCTCCTTGAGCAACTAAAAATATCGAACCAAGTTGAAGCGACTGAAATTTCCTTGCTAAACACTAATTGGTATGTCCCATTCAATCGACAGTTTTACCAAGCAAATAAGCCGAAAGTAGACTTATTCTGGAGTAATATTGCAATTGCAAGGGACCTGCAAAACTAATGACGAGTACGTTACTGATTAGGTTTAAATGAATCAGTTCATTTGTTACTTTCAAAAGTTATTAAAAGCGATAACTTGGACAACATGGGCCAAGCCTGTGTGTTTATCCCCCTCAATGACTTCACGTTCTATTTCATGAAGTAATTCGAAATGCAGACTTGGCAGTTCTTTTTCTATAACTGAAGCACTTAACATCATGTCAGCGTTTGGCGGTCCGCCGGTCTTATAGTCCAATTGTTTTGGAGTGTAACCTTCCAGTAAAAAGCAACCGTTCGTTTTTAGTCCGACTTGTACTTTTTGATAAAGTTTTTGTCTAAGTCTTGGGGGCAAATGACAATAAATAGAAACAATGGCGTCCCATTTTTGCTCATCTAAATCGAAGTTAGCGAGATCTGCACAAATAGTTTCAATTTCAACCTCGTTCTCTGCTGCAAGCTTGGTAGCTTTTTCTAAGCCAACTTTGGAATTGTCTACGGCAGTTACTTGGTAACCTTGTTTCGCTAAGAAAACGGCATTTCGACCTTCGCCTTCCGCTAAACAAAGAACTTTTCCCTTTGGCAGCTTAGAGTAGTTTAGCTTAAGAAAATCATTTGGCTGCTTACCATAAACGTAATTATCAGTGTCATAAACATTATCCCACATAAAACCTCAGCTTTATTAGAGCTTACTAATTTAACTTGTAGGTTACTCCCATAAAACTTAGGAGTAAACATGCTTTAATGCCTTGCTTTATTTGCGAGCACTGTAGTGGCATAGTGATTTTGGCCACCTAATTAGAGGATGTTATGATTTGTTCATAGCAGTATTAGGTGAAGATAATGGCTAAGAAGTCACGTAAAAATTTCAGCCCTGAATTT
>JABXID010000203.1 GCA_013373245.1 Gammaproteobacteria bacterium | reverse complement strand
TACCTTGTTGGCCAAATTGACTCAGAAGTAGATGCTACCGAGTTCGACGCTTTCGAGCTTTAATGTTACAGCCCTCTTCTGATTAATGTCTAAAGTCCGGGTTCATCGAAACAATGAATTAGAGTCAGAGTTCACCTTTGACTCTAACGATCGAACCCTTCTCAACGCCCTACAAAAAAACGCCGTAGAAGTTCTTTACCATTGCCGCGAAGGGTTTTGTGGTGCCTGCCGTTGTAAACTAAAATCCGGTTCAATAAGTTATATCAATGAGCCATTGGCCTTCGTACGAAAAGGCGAAATATTAACCTGTTGCAGCGTACCGGACACAGAAATAGAAATTGAAGTGTTGTAACTCGACAATTCCTCTCTGCAAAATACCAATAAAATAAATAACCTCTAAACTAAATCTAATGAAGCCTCGTATTAACAAGAGAATTTTGGAGATTAGTTATGGCAACACAAGTTTTAGTAACAGGCGGTACAGGTTTTATCGGCTCGGAGCTAATAAAGGCTTTATTAACAAGAGGCTACGAAGTTAGTTGTTTGTCACGCTCGCCCGATAAAGTACAAAGTGGAGTACAAGCTTTTTCCACTATTCCAAAACAGCAAAACTTTGATGTGTTGATTAACCTAGCAGGGCACCCGATTGCCGATAGTCGTTGGAGCAATTCGACCAAAGAAAAAATTGTTGTTAGCCGGCTATCGACAACCCAGCACCTGATCAATCACATGGAACAACAATCCAAAAAGCCAACTGTTTTTATCAGCGGATCGGCCATTGGCTTTTATGGTACGGAACGCTGTGATAACCCGATAGATGAAACGGGTGATCGTGATGGCAGCTTTTCTAGCAGTTTATGCACTCAATGGGAAAACATTGCTCAACAAGCCGTAGCAATAGATATTCGAACCTGTCTGCTACGCACAGGCATTGTGCTTGGCCATAAAAAAGGCGCGCTGAAGAAAATGCTGTTGCCATTTAAACTTGGTCTCGGCGGAAAGATTGGCGATGGCCAACAGTGGATGCCATGGATCCATATCCAAGACGTAGTGAATGCCATTTTATTCTGTATCGATAACACTGATATATCCGGCCCAGTAAACCTAACGGCTCCGCAACCGGTCACTAATGCTGAATTTAGTCAAACGTTAGCACATGTATTGAGCCGCCCCGCTATTTTACCAATGCCAGCATGGTTGGTTAATTTACTTATGGGGGAAATGGGTAAAGAATTGTTACTTTCGGGGAAAAAAGTGGTGCCAGGTGTATTATTGCAAAAAGGTTTTGAATTTAAGTATACCGAGCTTGAAACCGCACTCGGTGACTTATGCTAACTTAATTCAGGATCATTGAATGTACGCCACTGACTTTTTCGGCGCTTGATTAAACTTCAACGATTTACCATAACGCTGTAATTCATCTGTTGTGACAGTACAACTGTTTTCTGTGCACTTACCTAGGGATTTATCAAGCAAATACAGTGAGTTGCCATCTTCTAACAAAAACGTAATGCCCTGCACCTTGGGTAGCATAAATGACATCATGCCACCTAAATCTGAAAATGCAGTATCAAAGGTTTCTATCAACTCAAGGCTATTTTTAACCGTTACTGTGCTGGTAAATAGCTGAGTCGATTCAAGTCGCATATCTAAACCACAAGTCTCATCCGTATTTTTTTCAATAACTATGGCAGCTTTATCCTGATCTAGCTTGGGATCAAATGGTAATAACAATTCACCGTCCGGCAACGTATAAACTTCGATCGATTTATGTTTGGTTTTTAAAAAAACTGCATTAACATCGCAAGGCTTGCCTGTTGCGGCTCTTAAATAGAATGCCAATTTAATTGAGCTATATTCCGGAGCCTCTAGATCATCCATCCGATCGAAAAAACCATCATAATTTAACACCATAGTCTTTTCATTTTTCGCATGAGTGTAACCAGTCAGTGAGCCAATACACATGACTATGGCAAGAATAAAGCTATTTTGTTTTTTCACTGAAATGCTCTACCCGTTCGCCTTAGGAATATACTTGCTATTGATTCGGATCATAGCTTGTATCTCTTCGATATACGCTTCTCTGCGAATAGAGTATGACAATAAACCCTCAGCTATTTCTGATGCATTTAGTGGCTTATCGTCTTCTCGCAGTGCCAGTCTAATTTCACGCATGTCATCATACGCGTGGCCAGTATTTAAATTGTTAAAATAACTACGAATCGAGTTTATTGGGTGCTCGAACTTACGAACTTCATATTTTTCTCCATCAGGTCGTCCTGTCGGAACCACGCCACAACCTGGTTTAAAACACCATTGACCAAATAAGTTATTCGCTACCAACGCAAATCGTGATGTTCCCCATGCACTTTCATTCGCTGCTTGCATTAATACTAATTCAACGGGGATCGCGTCTATGCGCAACAACATCTGTTGTCTAATTGAAGCAAAGTCTTGATCTAAGTCGATGTGAAACTTATTCGCGACTTTTTCAAATTTAGCTGTAGTTTTTGCGTCCTTTGGTGGATTTTTAACACTGAGTACAAATTTTCGATAACTCAACATTTCTGAGTTTATTTGACGCACTAATGGAGCTAGGTAACCAAAAAACGCACGCTTTTTTTGCTTCACGTCTTGGTATTTAGAAAAATCAGGCAGCACTTCTGAGCCAAATGAAGCCTCTTCAGGCACATCTACATTTGCTGATGTTACGGTTTCGCTGGATGAAGATTGTACATCTTTTGAGTTATCTTTACTGATAAACGGATAGATCGCGCTGTATAAGACAACGAGGGTTAGTACCGATATTTTTAACTGTTTTACCACGAAGTTCACCTTAGTTAGAAAGACGCCTTAATTTTAGCATCAATCCAGCCGAACTTTTACCTTATCCCAATAAATATTTTGTCCACTTAACTTTGCTAATTGTTTGTTTAAGTTAGCAAATGTTGTAAGTTCAATATCTCTACCTGATAGACAAAAATTAACAAATCGATGACAATTATTGTCGATAACGTCATATTCTCGATAACTAAATAAATTTGATACTGCTCGTTGCTCACAGCCACTAATAACAATAGGTTTGTGCAAGTTATTACAAGCAACAAATAAGTTTTTCCCGGAACGCTCCTGTAAAAAGCGTTGGCTGGAAACCGCCTTAACAAGACCTGAGTTACTTAACTCGATAATCGTCTCATCGTCTAACCAAATACCGGTGTGATCAAACATTCCATATACTTCACAACAAACAATCGATCCGGCTTCAGGTATTACAGTCAGGCCATTTGAATAAGTATCAGATGGTAACTTTCGAACCTTGGGCATATATTTCGCTTCATTGCGTATAGATGTGAAATGGCTTGAACGGATTTTTTGCTCGCCAAACGAGCTATCTGAAAGCGAGTCGTACTTGCGCTTATGTTCAATTTTTTTATAGTGCGATTTATTACTTTGGTGAATTGCTGTTGCACCCGCGATAATCGCTGCAATTAAAGGTAAAGCCATATATTATTCAGTTTTAATTAAGTTACTTCATGTTTATTATTTGACATAAACAGGCAATTATCTGTAAAAATGTGCAACAAAATATATCAGCCAAAGAGTGAGTTTAGATAACAGAATGAAATCCATTAAAAAATCATCCAAGTTAGACAATGTTTGTTACGAAATTAGGGGGCCTGTCCTCAAGCAAGCCAAGCTATTAGAAGACGCCGGCCATAAAATTCTAAAACTGAACATTGGTAACCCTGCCCCGTTTGGCTTCGAGGCCCCGGATGATATGTTGAAGGATGTGATCAAACAGTTACCTAAAGCTCAAGGTTACAGCGACTCGCAAGGTTTGTATTCGGCGCGTGTTGCTATTATGCAGTACTACCAGCAAAAAGGCTTAAAGGACATTGCGGTCGAAGATATCTACATTGGCAACGGCGTTAGTGAGTTAATTACTATGTCTATGCAAGCTTTGTTAGATGATGGTGACGAGGTTCTTATCCCAAGCCCTGACTATCCGTTATGGACAGCTTCGGTAAACTTAAGTGGTGGCAAACCTGTTCATTACTTATGTGACGAAGAAGATAGTTGGAATCCATCCATTGAGGATATCACTAGCAAGCTCAGCAAAAAAACCAAAGCCATTGTATTGATTAATCCAAATAACCCAACTGGCGCGGTTTATAGTAAGGAGATTTTACTCGAGCTTGCCAAAGTCGCTGAACAACACGGTCTGATCATTTTCAGTGATGAAATATACGACAAAGTGTTGTACGACCAAACCAAACACCACAGCATTGCAGTCTTAAGACCTGATTTATTTACTGTAACCTTTAGCGGTTTGTCGAAAAACTATCGTGCCGCAGGTTTTAGAACAGGTTGGATGATTTTAACGGGCGCCAAACATAAAGCAAAAGACTACATTGATGGCTTGAACATGTTAGCGTCTATGCGCTTATGCCCAAATGTTCCAACTCAATATGCTATTCAACAAGCGCTCGGTGGTTATCAAAGCATCAATGATCTGGTTGCACAAGACGGACGTCTTTATCGCCAAATGGATTACGCTTATAAAGCCCTAAACGCCATTGACGGCATTAGTTGTGCGCGACCTCAAGGGGCAATGTACTTGTTCCCCAAAATCGATCGTAAAAAATTCAACATCAAAGATGATGAAAAAATGGTGCTCGACTTATTGAATGAAAAACATATATTGTTAGTTCATGGTCGCGGTTTTAACTGGCCTGACCCTGATCACTTCCGCTTGGTCTTTTTACCAAATATGGAAGAATTAAAACCTGCACTTGAAGCTATCGCCGACTTCTTTGCCACTTATAGACAATAAGGGGCAAACATGATGCAAACTAGTCATTTTATTGCCAATTTAGCGCGGTTAAAATTGATCCAACGCTGGCCGCTAATGCGCACCGTCACACCGGAGAACGTACAAGAACATAGTCATCAAGTTGCCGTAGTAAGTCACATGTTAGCGCTTATTAAAAATAAAAAATTTGGCGGTAATGTGTGCCCGGAAAGAGCTGCTTTAATAGCCCTTTACCACGATGTTTCAGAGGTTATCACCGGGGATTTACCGAGCCCTATCAAATATTTTAATCAAGATATTGCTAGCGAATATAAAAAGATTGAAGCTATTGCCGAAACCACCTTAGTGAATATGGTACCTGAAGAGTTTCAACAAGATTTCGCTGAACTTATCGAACATGACAAAATAGAGCCTGAGCTTGGCAGATTAGTAAAATCAGCGGATGTCATATGTGGTTACCTTAAAACGATGGAAGAAATCGCAGCTGGCAACCATGAGTTTGAAAAAGCGAAAAACAATATTGCAAAAACATTGGAAAAGTATCGCAGTCCAGAAGTCGACTATTTCATGGAAGTGTTTGTTCCTAGTTTTTCTCTAAGTCTTGACGAGATCTCTAGTCAGCTATAACACCAACATATTGTAAAAGTATCAGCAAGCGTTTTGCTTGCTAATACTGTTAATACTTATCTGCCCTACGTATTTATTTGCGAGCTACCAAATGTACTGTGCTGGTCGAACGTTCTAAAAAACCACCTTCACAATACGCTAAGTAGTATAACCATAAACGTTTAAACCTTTCGTCATAACCAAATGACGTTAGTTCATTCCAGGATGCTAAAAAACCTTTGCGCCAATCTGCTAATGTTTTTGCGTAATCCAACCCTATATCATGTAATGATTCCATCACTAGCGTTGTATTGTCCGTCATGTGTTGTGACAATGCCGTAATTGACGGAAGAAAACCACCAGGGAAAATATAACGCTGAATAAAGTCGACGTTATTACGATAATAGTCAAAACGCTGATCGGCTATCGTAATCGACTGGATCAGTAACTTGCCACCTTCTTTTAATCTGTCATTACATTGCTGAAAGAAACTTGGGAGGTATTCATATCCAACCGCTTCTATCATTTCTATTGAAACCAGCTTATCGTATTTGCCTGTCAGTTCTCGGTAATCTTTTTTCAACAAATTGACTTTATCAGCCAAACCTTCCTGCTCTACTTTTTGGGTTGCGTATTCAAATTGCGCATCCGAAATAGTTGTTGTGGTTACTTGGCAGCCATAATGTTTAGCGGCATAAATCGCCAAGCCGCCCCAACCCGTACCAATTTCTAACAGATGATCATCGCTGGTTAATGCTAGACGCTCACAGATAGTTTTTAACTTGTGATCTTGTGCTTCCTCAAGGCTAGCTTGTTCAGTAGGATAGATAGCCGATGAATATTGCATTTGCGGATCTAAAAAACGTGTGTATAGCTCGTTACCCAAGTCATAGTGGGCCAAGATATTGCGTTTTGAGCCGGATTGGCTGTTTCGGTTGCGCCAATGGAACACTTTATTTTTTAATTTAGAGTACCAAGAAGATTGGTTTTCCAAAGCGTCTGTTTGTTGTTGCGCTTTAGCAAAAATACGGATAACCGACGTTAAGTCAGGGCTAGTCCATTTACCTTCAATAAACGACTCTGCGGCGCCAATACTGCCACCTCTAACAAAATCTCGATAGGTGGAAGTGTCTAAAATATTTATCTTAGCTGTCACTGGATTGTCAGTAGCCTGTTGCAATGCAGCACTAGGAAATACGTGGTGTTGCTCACCTTCGACTATCTCTAAGCGGCCATAATCCAACTTCGAAAGAACAGAAAATACAAGTGAACGACAGCGTTTATCTAACCAACTTTCTTTTTTCGTGTCGCTCAAACCTACCGTTTTTTCCATTTTATTCTCCTACTTATTATTCGGCTTTTTGATAGCTAATGAACGGCACTCTTTTAGCAAACAGCTTTAAGGCTTGCCAATATATACCTGCGACGATCTTTAACGTCATCATCGGAGTACTGAACAAAAGCTTTAGTAAGTTACTCGATGTGAATGCCTGTTTTTTAAGCGCTAACGAAGCATCAAATAACTTAACCTGTTCCGCATTGTTGCGGCGATTCTCAATATGAATAAATACATTATCTTTATTGTCTTCTGGTGGTTTTATCTTCCAGTGATATCTCATATTTAAGTCCATAAACGGTGAAACGTGAAACCGTTTGTCGCTAACCATCAATTCGTTTGAAGACAGGTCAACTAAATAATAGTGCCTTTCATTCCAAGGTGTATTGCTGACCTCAGCTAACATTTGATCACAAACACCGTCACGGTTGTAACAAAAGTAAAAGTTGGCGGGACTAAAGTACAGTCCAAAACATCGTACTTGCACTAACATCAGTATTTTATTGATGTCGCTGTGACCGCCTTTTGCTTCAACTTTATTCTTTATACGACTCGATAACTTTTGGGGTTCACCAGTAATATAATCTTTTTGATTAAATCTCAAGGGGTTAAACCAAGAAAAACCAAAGACTCCGGAGGGCTTAATCTCCTGCTCTATTTCTTCAACGTCGAGTGCCAACATGTAAAGGTTATATAAAAAACTATGCTTTTTGGGCGCAAAACGCCGATGACTTACCGAGCCTTTAAAGATAAAACTACTCATTTACAGCTCGTTTTAACTCACCTTGTTGTACAAATTCGACACTTTCATTTGTCTGTTCAGTAAACTTATCAAGGAAACAATCGAAGCGCTTTGCGACTTCTACTGCACTTCTAACGCCGTCTTCATGGAACCCATTGTGCCAATAAGCACCTGCAAAATGCGTATGTTGCTTGCCACAAATTTCAGCCCTTCGATTTTGAGCAGCAATCGACTCAATGGAAAATACCGGATGATGATAAGTAAACTCTCGTAATATTTTACTCGGTTCAATTGCTTGTTTTTGGTTGAGCGTAACGCAAAAAGTATGTTCGGAACTTAGTCCCTGCAGAATATTCATATTATAAGTCACGCTAGCAGGTACATTACGATTTGCACTTAACTGATAGTTCCAGCTCGCCCAAGCTTTTTTGCGCTTAGGTAAAAGCTTTTCGTCGGTGTGCAAAACAACTGAATTACTGCTGTAAGGAATCGATGATAAAACAGAACGCTCGGATTCACTGGCGTCATTTAGAAGAGTTAGCGCTTCGTCGGAATGACATGCGATAACGACCTCATCAAACTCCTGGGTGGCTTGGTCTTTAAAATGAATTTGAACCTTATTGTTTTGTCTTGTAACACCAGTAATATTAGCTGCTACATGAATACGTTCTTGGAACGGTTTGCAAAGCGGAGCTAAGTAACTTCGAGAACCATTTGGGATCACATACCATTGCGGCCTATCAGCTATATTCAACAAACCGTGGTTGTGGAAAAACCTAACAAAAAAGCCAAATTGAAACTCTTCCATTTGTTCGAGCGAACTAGACCAAATGGCAGCGCCCATCGGCAGAATATAGTGCTCAGAAAAGTATTGGTTAAAATTATGTTCTTTAAGAAATTCACCTAATGTGTAATTTTCTAAGAAGTTATCTTGCGTCACACTCTGCTTACAGAGTTTGTTAAAGCGCAAAATTTCCCTAATCAATAACCAAAATTTAGGTTTGAAGAAGTTTGAACGCTGAGCAAATAAAGTATCTAGATTATGTCCGTTATATTCCATGCCAGTATTGACATTGTGAACGGAAAAACTCATTTCAGTTTCTTGTTTGCCAATGGCAAGCTCATCTAATAGTGCCAAGTAATTGGGGTACGTTTTGTTGTTAAATACAATAAAACCAGTATCTATGGCGTAATTTTCGCCTTCAAGTTCTACATCGACGGTGGCTGTATGACCACCTACTCTATCATTTTTTTCAAATACTGTGACTTTGTGCTTTTTTGACAATAGATATGCTGCGGTAAGTCCCGACACTCCTGCGCCTATAACTGCAATATTCTTCATTTTGATAATCCTTTTGTGGCAATCTTGTGCCAAATAATGTCAGGTAACCAAGCGATTAATTTCAATAAAAGAGTTAAACGCTTAGGGAAATGAATGTAAGGCTTTCTCGCACTCACTCCTTTATAAATTCGAATTGCCGCTTCTTCACTACTAATGATAAACGGCATTGGAAAGTCGTTTCTATCGGTAAGCGGCGTTTTAATAAAACCAGGATGAACCAAGCTCACTGAAATATTTTTAGGCGCTAAGTCTATACGTAAACTATTCGCTAAATAATCTAATCCAGCCTTCGATGCGCCATAAGCTTGCGCGCGAGAAAATGGTAAAATAGTTGCGCTAGAACTAACCAAAACCAACTGACCATTGGCAGAAAGCTTAGGCAAGATATTTTGCAGTAAAAATCCCATTGAGGTTAAGTTGGTATTGATCACATCAGCAAACAATTGACCATCAAAATTCACTACATCATCAATGTAACGACAGTCACCTGCGTTTAAGATTGCGATATCGATATTTCCTTCAAATGACTGAATGGCGGATTTAATTTGCTCTGGCTCATTGACGTCAAATCGCATTGTCGCTTTGGCTTTAGGCTCCAACTCAGTCAACTTTTCCTGATTTCTGCCACAAGCTATTACGTCGTATCCTTGCTCAACATATTTATTGAATAGTTCTAAACCTATCCCCGAAGTCGCGCCGGTCATCAATACAGTACTCATGATTGTGCAGCCCTAGTTTTTATGTGGCGAATAACACGTCCCAATAAAGGTAACTGCTCGTATAACATGGCACCCACGTCATAATAGTCTCTATGATAAGTAACTTTATCGGCGTTACCTTTTATTAAGGAATTACCATCGACCTCTACTGGAACTCCTTTCGCTAATTTGGGGTGTTCAAACGTCATAGTCCAATACAGCGAGGCTTGTGTACCATCGCAGACCGCGCTATGAATATTAAACTGGCACGTGATCAGGTTTTCATAAAGACCATCGAAATATTCTGTTAGCTGCGATAAGCCTTTAAGTTCGTGCAGCGGATCCTGAAAATAAATGTCTTGGTGATACAAGTCTAATAACAAATCCAAATTATCAGTAGCTAAGTTCTCATAAACATTAACAAACTTAGTTAGCCAAATTGGATTATGTTCAACAACAGTGTTCATAAATTAAAAAGTTCCAGTTGATACCGTTTTCGAGCAGCCTCTATTTATAAAAATCTAAAGCCGCTAAACGCGCTTGTTTGTGCTCTACTATCTCAGGCCAATAAACATTGAGTCCTTTCGCCTTCATATACTTATGAGGAGCATGAATTTCCTTGTTAGGAATGACCTCCAATTCTGGTAAATATTTACGAATAAATTCACCTTCGGGATCAAACTTTTTACTTTGTAACGTCGGATTAAAAATTCTGAAATATGGCTGCGCATCGCACCCCGTGCTAGCCGCCCATTGCCAACCGCCATTATTTGCAGCTAAATCACCGTCGATTAGATGATTCATAAAAAACTTTTCACCCCAACGCCAATCGACAAGCAAGTGTTTCGTTAAAAAGCTAGCCACAATCATTCTCAGTCGATTATGCATCCAGCCCGTTTTTAGCAGCTGACGCATAGCCGCATCAACAATCGGATATCCCGTTTTGCCCTCACACCAAGCATTAAACAAAGCTTGTTGATTTGGCCATTGTGTCGCTCGATATTTTTCGTTAAAACATACGTGTTTGCACAATGCTGGCTGATGGTAAATGAGGTGACGATAAAACTCCCGCCAAATGAGCTCATTGACCCAAGTGAACTGAGCACTATTCATATCATCCAATAAGTGCGGATCACGGTTTAACAATAAAACCAGTAAATACCTTGGGCTAAGGGCGCCGATAGCTAAATAAGGAGAAAGTCCAGATGTCCCTTTAATTGACGGTATATCGCGCTGTTCTGAGTAACTATATAGTTTTGTCTCCAAAAAGTTAGGGATAACTTCTTGTTCAACTTGACTGACAAGAGGCCAAACACTAGAAGTTGATTCTGATTTTTCAGTGAAAGAAGGTTCATCATAACCATTCGGTTTTGCCAAATATTCGAAGCCATGCGATTTTACGTATTCGAGCCAAGCTTTTTTAAATGGTGTGAATACTTTAAACATCTCGCCCGATTTGTTCAGCACGCGACCTTTAGCAACAATGACATCCGCTTCAAATAGAGTCAGTGGTAACCCTGCGTTTAGACAATCGTGGTCACGTTTCACTTCATTAATTTCAGGCTCTGAGTTGGCATAAATGTGTTGAATTGCATCTTGCTCGGCAAGTTTAATGAAATAGTCCACTTGTTGACTAAAGTCATCCACTTCGACTACGTCGAGTTGAATGTTTAGTTTCGCCAATTGCGCGGCTAAAAGCTGAACATGACGCTTATAAAAATCAATTTTAATTTCCGACCAATCATGCAAAAGCCATTGCTTTTTGGGGTAAAAAACAATGGCGCTTATTTTATAATCGGCATCTTTTTCTCTTAACGATAAAGCTTGATGCAATGCTGGATTGTCGTGAACTCTTAAATCATTTCTAAACCAAATTATCGACGACATCAGTGGCTAATATCCATATCGCAATCGCAGTTCGTCCGGGTACGGGTTAAGATATGATTGCTGTGCCAAATAAGGTTTTGGATGTTCCATCAAATAATGTTTTACCAAAGTTAACGGCGCAATTAGTGGTGACAATCCAACGCGGTAAGCCTCGATTTGTTCGGTTAATTCTTGACGTTGCTCTTTTGTCAGGTGCTTAGAAAAATACCCTTGGATATGAGCTAACGTATTGGCGTGTTTTTTTCGAGTCGCTTTTATTTTTAGCGCAGCCATAAAACCTGCCACGTATTGATCTGCCATTTGTTCAACGTCTAGATCAGCTCTTGCTAGCAATCGGCCTAATTCTTTATAAGCAACAAGATCATGGCTCATTAGCGTGTATTTGTATTGGCTGTGGAACGTCATTAATTTATGTTTGCTAAGGCCGCTTTCCACCAACTCTTGCCATTTACGGTAAGCAAAAACGCGAGCCACGAAATTTTCTTTAATTACGGGATCGTTCAGTCTGCCATTCTCTTCACAAGGCAAAAGTGGGTTGGCGTCCATTATTTCTTTTGCGAAAACGCCAACGCTTTGTTCTCTTAACGGGTTACCTTCTGGTGAGTACATTTTCACGCGCTCCATCCCACAGCTCGGGCTTTTCGCACAAAAAACATAACCACTCATGGTTGACGTTAACTTAGCGACTTTTCTACCATATTCACGAAGCGCATCAGACACATCACCAGAGCCATCTGGGCGAGCGACTTTAATAACGTCACCATCAAGTATCTGTCGTATGGTGGGACGAGGAATCGGCAAACCAACCGCGACTTCTGGACAAAATGCTTTGTAGCGGACGTGTTTACCTAACTCATGGTTACAAAAATTTGACGGCTTATTACTGGCGTCATAACGAACTTTTTCACCAACCAAACAAGCGCTTATACCAATTTCGATAGTCTCTGGTAATTTTTTAGGTTTTGATTCCTGCTGCGCTTCGATACTTTCAACATCACGTCTTTCAAATTCGTAGTTGGCCATACTAACCTCGCTTAATAAATTAAAGATCCAATTGGATTGAGTAATTTATTGATCCCTTGCGTAAAATGCAGAGCATCGTTAACTACAGTAAAGCACAAACACCCATTATCGCTAACTGGTTGATGTTCATGTTGACCGTCTAACATAATGAAGTCGCCCTTAACATAGGTTCCGCTTTTATCGGAAAACTCTCCATCAAGCAAAAGCGTAATTTCAAAACCTTTATGCGTGTGTTGAGGTACAGAGCCCTCCGGTTCTATATGTAATAAACTGGTTCTAATTTCGCCTTCATCGAGCAAAACTCGTGAACGAGCCAACTTTCCGATGTTAGTAACCCCACCAATCTCCATGTTGGCTAACACGTTGGGTAATTTGTAGTTTTTACCCTTAAACATAACAAATCGTTCGGCGACTTCGGCCGTAACAACATCATCTGTTTGCAGAAACTCAGCATCGGCCAGTATTTGACTTAACATATCAGCGTCTTGTTCAGACAACTCAATCGACATATCTTCATCAGATTCTACTTTCTCAAAACTGATTTCCGCTACTTGCTCCGTTAGCTGCAATATTTTTTCTTGGCATTCGGGACACATATCTGCGTGGATTTTAATAGCTGCTGAAACAGATGCTGGTAAATCTCCGTTTACGTAGGCCTGTATCAACTCAAATTTAGGGTGATGGTTAATCATAAGACTCTCCTAATTGCTTCTTGAGTTTTGCGAGTGCAAGTCGTAAACGTGACTTGATGGTGCCTAAAGGTACATTTAGATGAGCAGCTAACTGCTCTTGTGACATCTCATTAAAGTAAAACCCTTTAATGACTTGTTGCTGGTTTTCTGGCAACACAGCTATAACGTCGCATATTTTTTTATTCTCAATGTGATCGACAAATACTTCATCTTCTGTGACCAAACTTTCTGCAAGTGGCCAAATATCATCACTGAGGTTATCTTCCTTGTTTGATTTCACTTTACGTAACATGTCAAACGTCACGTTACGCATCACGGTGTATATCCAAGTGGTTACTGCGCCTTTGTTCTGATCGAACAAATGTGCTTTTCGCCAGACATTTGTCATGGTTTCTTGCACCACTTCGTTAGCCTGCGCTTCGTTTGGAAATTTCCCTTTTGCAATCCGTAAAATTTTAGGTGCAAAAAACTGAAACAAACGAGTAAACGCTTGTTTGTCTCTATCAGTAGCTACCGCAGTAAGCCATTGACAAAGTTGCAAATGATCGAGTTCTTTATTCATAAGACTAGGTTTATCACTGACCGTCTTATTACGCAACTCAGTTTGAACATCAGCCATAATGCATACTCTCCAATTATCGTTAACAGATAATACTTTTTGGCTAGCTACAAAGATCACATTGCATGAAAAATTTTTACTAATTTTTATCAACCACTACAGAGTAAACAAAACTCTTCGCTTGTTCATACGAGTCAGAAGCAATGAATGACCGCTTATCGGCGTAAGAAACGGGCAATATTTCTATCCAACGGGCTACCGTCCAATATGGCGAATCAAGAAATTTTGTTTCATAAAGGTTTTGCAATACCGAGTGTTCGTCAAATACCGCTCTTAGTGCAACTGACAATTCGCGTTCTATCTCATCATTAACTTTTTGTTGCTGGGTTTTACCGTCAAACCAGTGCGTTATTTTGTTTATCGTCGCAAAAGACAACTGTTCTTCATCCGCTTCAAACTCAGACAAACCCACTAAAGAACGACACTCCACATCTATAATCAACACATCGTCGTCACCTTGCTCAAAGTTGACAATGTTTACCCAACTACCAACGTTGTCGACAGTTTTGTTGCCATGATAAATAACAAACCCGTCGTTCTGCGAAGCTATCCGTACTAACTTTAAATACCTCGGCTCATACACTCGAATGCGGGTGATACCTTGTGGCAATAAAAATATGGGTAATGTAAATATAGGTAACTTCACGTTGATTTTGACACACCTTCTAATGACGATTTTTGATAACTGATCACAGATACGGGCAATAATTGAAATTCGATCAAAAAGATTATTGATACTTTACCCTTCTAACCTATTTTCAATAGACAGCACGTTTTAAACTCAGTAAATTAATTGCGTTTGGGTTTAACGGAGAATAAAGAGAATATGTCAGTATGGACGGAGCGACTATCAGGGGAAAATAAACAACGTCCTAATGATCATCGAAACCCCTATCAAAGAGATAAAGCCAGAATATTACATTCAGCAGCATTCAGACGTTTACAATCAAAAACCCAAATATTAAGCGTTGGTCAAAATGATTTTTATCGAACACGATTGACCCATTCTCTAGAAGTAGCACAAATCGGTACCGGTTTAACCGCACAACTACGACAAAATCAACAAGTATTGAGTTCTCAGACGCTTATTGACCTCATCCCGTCCGATGCGCTAATTGAATCACTTTGTCTTGCTCACGATTTAGGTCACCCCTCGTTCGGTCATGGCGGAGAAATCGCGTTAAATTATATGATGCGTAATTCAGGAGGTTTTGAAGCCAACGGGCAAACGTTTCGGATCATTACCTTGTTAGAACCATACACAGAACATTATGGTATGGACCTAACTCGCCGCAGCACTTTAGGACTCATCAAGTATCCGCAGTTTATCGAAACAAGATCACAAGACACAGCCGCCAATCATCCCAACTACTTAATAAAAGCGGATGACTGGAAACCAACCAAAGGGCTATTTTCTGATGACAAACTATGTTTTGAATGGGTAATTAAGCCACTGTCTGAACAAGACAAGTCACTATTTTTAACTAGTCAAAACAACAAAACAAAGTTTAAATCATTTGATGCGTCAATTATGGAGTTAGCAGATGATATAGCATACGGGGTTCACGACTTAGAAGATGCAATTGTGCTTGACAATGTCAAAAAAGAGCAGTGGTTCGAACAGGCACTGCCACAACTACAAAAAATCGACAACTTATGGTCTAAAAAATATTCACAACAACTCAGTGATATGTTGTTCAGCGACCAGCATCATCAAAGAAAAAGCGCGATCGGCGCTCTTGTTAACCATTTAATCACCAATATTAAAGTGGTTGAACAGCCTGAGTTTTCGGAACCCCTTTTGAAATACAACACAAAACTTTCAGAATCTTCAGCGCCACTGCTCAATATTTTAAAGTCGTTTGTTTATAACAACGTGATCATGGCTCCGGAAATTCAACAAATCGAATTCAAAGGTCAGCGAATGTTAATGACAATGTTCGATGCTTTTAAAACAGATCCTCTTCGCCTACTACCCTTGCCAGTTGGTCAATTGTGGCAACTAACCATGTCACAACAAGGTAATGCTGACCGAATACTTTGCGACTATTTAGCGAGCATGTCTGATGAACAGGCAACAAAAACTTACAACACACTTTTTAACTCGTATAGTTAAGTCCCGCACAACAAACTGAAAGTTAAAGTGTAATATTACATTTTAACTTTCATAATTATTTCAGATGCAGTAAACTTCACCCACAAAGTGACTTACTTTGTACCCAACCAACATAAAAAAACAAACGTTTAAATAAGAGATCTGCAAATGAACAACGAATACAACGAAGAGCCAAACTGGTTTCCTTACTATCTAGTAAAGTAACTAATTTATAACAAATTAAAAGGTGCATTGAATTGCGCCTTTTTAATTTGTTAACTAGAGTTTGTTCTCAACTTTTAATTTAAAGGTATTTAACCATGTATAAATTTCTGCTACTTGCAGCTGTATCTTTGTGTCAATTTCACGTTTCTGCCAAAAGCCACGAACATAAATCAGACCAACTACCACATGTAAACTACGTTAATTTGCCTGTACAACTATCGGCAGAGAATACTCTTAATGTTGGTGCCCAACTTAGAATACCTCGTGATGTAAACGCACCAATACCAGCCGTTATTATATTGCACAATTCCGCAGGCATAGACAGCACAGGCTCGTTTTATGCGAAAAATTTAACAATGTGGGTTACGCCACATTGGAAGTAGATTTGTGGGGCGGACGAGGACTTACTGGTGGCAGCGCTGACCGTCCAGAAGCACCACACGAAACGTTACCAGATGCATATTCAGCATTAGTCTATCTTGCCCAACACCCTTCAATTGATGCAGATAAAATTGCTTTAATGGGCTTCTCTTGGGGAGGTGTAGTTTCCATGTTAACGGCAACCAACGCCATTGATTCAGCATTCAACTTACCTTTCAGGTTTGCAGCACATATTGCTCATTACCCAGTTTGTTACGCGTATAACCAAATTCCAGGCTTCGACTTTTCAAACTTAACTGGCGCACCTGTACTTATCCAAACAGCTGAATTGGATGATTACGACTTTCCAGGTGCTTGTGAATTAATGGTCAGTCAAATACCTGAGTCAGATCAACAAGTTGTAACTGTTATTGAATACCCAGACGTGTATCACACGTGGGATAGATTAGAGCCGAAGCTTATTGTTGAGGATCCTGCATCACATGTTGGACAAGGAGGTTTGGTAACATTATCGCCAGATTTGGAAACCGCCAAAAAGTCTCGCCGCAAAGCGGTAAAATTTTTACAAGCTACTTTTGACAAGTAAGTTTGTTTCAACCGCCATAACGAATTAATCCGTGTGCCGTCCTCGCTTATTGAAAGTTCGGCGCTTTACCAACTAAGATGATAAAGAGACTCTAAACGTTATTAAAAGTCTGTTTCAACTCATCAAGGTACGGCTCGTAGTTCTTCCACTGAGTTAATCCTTTTGTATTGATCGGTTGTCGCACTTGCTCTGCACTCGGTGTATGGACGTTTCTCTTTGTGTTATAAAACTCCAAACACGAGTGTTCAAATGGCAAACCACAGTATTCAAGAATGCGTTTTACTTCATGCTCAAAGTTATTAACCAGATCTTCGTGCTGTACACGTAAAATTTGTCCCGGAAAGACTTCACCCCAGTGCGCCATCAATCGTTCATAATCTTTATAATATCGAGCGATGTCCGTCAGGTTATAGCTAAACTCTTGTCCTTCACCAAACAATTGTTTAAAGCCACTAAAACAACAAGCCATTGGCTCTCTTCGAGCATCAATTATTTTTGCATTGGGTAATATCAGCTTAATTAACCCTATGTGAACAAAATTGTTCGGCATTTTATCTATAAAATAAGGTGCATTGCCTCGGTAACTTTGCGTCTCGCGAAGAAATATTTCACCTAGTTGGCGTATTTGCACTTCGGATAACTCTGCCAAATTTTTCGGGTATTGAGGCTCCCCACCAACGATTCTGCCACGAAGCTTCAACGCGATGCCCAAAATATTATGCAGTTCCATCGTACCGTCAACTTGCGAATGTGACGCTAAAATCTGTTCCAACAAGGTCGAACCTGCCCTTGGCAACCCTAAAATAAATATAGGCGCATTGCTTTCAACCCCGTGACCTTTTTGCTGCTCAAATACATCTTTTGTACAGTGTTTTATTTGTAAGTCGATGAGTTCTGACGTTTTATCCGCATCGTAGAATAATGCTTTTTTTTGTAAATCGTTTCCTTGTTGATAAAAAATGAATGACTGTTCAAAATCTTTTGCATCTTCATAAGCTTTACCCAATGCAAAACTAATATGGATTTTATCCTGTTCGGATACCAAAGCATCATTTAAACTGATTTTCATCGCCGTCAATTCTTGCTCACTGAAACGATACGTTTTGATATTGGCCAACGACCAATATGCATCGCCGTAATTAGACTGCAGCTGATATGCTGACTGATACGAATCTATGGCTTTTTCTGCTTGTCCATCCGTTTTATAAGCATGGCCTAGTTGCACATAAACCCCGGCGCGATTTGGTGAAGACGTTAAAATTTGCTGATAGATTTCAATCGCTTCTTCTAGCTTTCCCAAACTCACGTAACAACTGGCCAACCTCATCTTGACGTTAATACTGGCCGTAGAGTTAATGGAAAAGTGTTTTAAATAATCTAACGCATGTTTTGCTGCTTGCTCAAATTTACCAAGCCGAGTCAAAATATTAATGTAGCTAACTTTGGCTTGTTCATTATCCGGATATAAATTAACGCAACTTTCTAATAAAAACTCAGCATCATCAAACACCTTAAGCTGCAGACCAATTTCCGCCAATAAGCACATTGCATCAGGTTGATGTTTATTAGCTTGCAAAAACTTACGGCATACCTGCTCTGCTTTATAAAGTTGCCCTTCATGCATAAGATCCATTGCAGCTAGAACTGGCGGAGGCAGTGCTTGTAAACGTTTAAATTGGCTCAAGGCACTGTGATAATTGGTGTGCTGTTGCGCATTTAACAACTCAACTATTTTTTGCCATGACGCAAGCAACGCTGGGTTTAACTCCACCGCTTTATGAAATGCCTCTAATGCTTTGTCAGTGTGGCTTTCAGCTAAAAGGCAGTAACCTTGCTCCTGGTAAACTCGAGCATAACTGTTTTTTAATTGAATAAGTTGTGTATGACATTCATACGCTTGTTTGTACTGTTTTTGATATCGAAGCGCTACAGAGTTTAAATACAATAACTCTATCTTTTGTTCATCTGATAAATCAGGCGTAGTGCGTAGCTCAGCAATACTTTGATTTACCTGATCATGATGACCCATTTGTAATTGTTTTTTTATAGCGTTTAATGAGCGAGAGAATTCTACTGACATGTCGACAAAAATTGGTAAATGAATAGAAAACGGCAAGTTGATCTTTTATCAACTTGCCGTTTGTTAGCGTATCAATTAAGTGGTTGACTTAAAAGTCATATCCAAAACGAACGCCCATTGTCATAGGCCTATTGGTAACCACTTTAGGGGTGAATTGTTGTTCATCGATGTACAGCTCTGCTCGTTCATCAAATAAATTATTAATGTACAATTCTGCGTTCCAAGCGCCGTTAGTGACACCGAATGCCAGATTAGCTATCGAATAAGCTTGGGCAACATAACGGCCACCAGCAAACGCTTCACCGTTTCTATCGTTAAATGACACACCTTCATATTGCCCTTTTGGTATTTCCTGCTCAATTTCTAGCCCAGTACCTGTACCATACACCAATTCATGGGTATCTTCGGTAACATATGCGTTGCCAAACATGCCAGACAATCGCTCACCTGTATAACTGATAGATGCATTTATATAACTGTCCCAACCGTTATCAAGCGTGTAAAAATAACGTGCTCTGATATTTCCAGAAAAAGGAGCTGTATACGGCAGCGCGCTGCCTACTGGGGCTGAAATATTGTTCATGGTTTCATTTAGCTCAGTTATTTCTGAGTCTAATAAACTAAACGCACCACTAATAATTAAGTTATCCGTTGCACGCCATGTAAAGTCTGCGTCTACTCCGGCAATTTCTGCGGTACCAACGTTATCGGTGAATACGAAAAACGCAATGTTAGTCGGGTCAAATCGTGAGGTTTGCAAGTCATTAATTTCAGAATAATACGCTGTAGCGTTGAATCTTAGCGAGCGTTCAAAGAAGTCCCCTTTCATACCTACTTCATAGTTTTCAAGAGTATCCGTCAACGAATACACTGGTATTCGGTAACCATCAAACGCTGAGCCTGCTGGTACACTGCCACTTGCTGAAATTGATGCTTCAGCACCACCCGTGCGCGCAGTCACAGGCGGTCGGAAACCTTCCGAGTAATTAGCAAAGAACATAACATTATCCATTGCATCCCAGTTCACTGAAAACTTGAGAATAGTATCGTCAACTGTTAATACACC
The DNA here is from genome assembly GCA_013373245.1 of Gammaproteobacteria bacterium. Lineage (GTDB taxonomy): Bacteria > Pseudomonadota > Gammaproteobacteria > Enterobacterales > Alteromonadaceae > Psychrosphaera. Next base: position 40,395 of record JABXID010000203.1, on the reverse strand, counting down.
TTCAGAGTCCAATAAATCTGTCTCTAGTTGACCATTGGCAACCGCATCAATGATCTTTTGCCCCTCTTCTGCACCAAAGAAATCGATAATGTCTTGATTTGACCCACCAAACGCGCGAATTCGACCAGTAACGTCACCATATGCGCCAGAAGTAGTGCCACCTGTATAGATATCATCGATGGTATACCAACGCACTCCAATCCCCGCTGTTACAGTTTCAGTAAGGTCGTATTCGAAATTACCAAAAACTGCCAATTGATCAATATCATGCGTTACATCGTTAACATAACTGATTTCTGGCGCAAATTGTTTGCCATTATTATTAGTGCCCTCGCCAGTAACTTCACGGTTAAAACCGTCGGTAAACTTACCAGCCGCTCCTAGTTGGAATTCACCAACAGTTCCTAAACTCTGCTCATCAAGATAAACACCAGCTGTTAAACGCCATACGTTATCAACCGGTGTATTTATACGAAACTCTTGAGTAAAACGCGTACTTTCAGTGTCTTCACCGTAATAACCTCTTGGATCGTAACAATGTTCTTCACCTGCTGTGCCGTAATCACAAGCGTAAAATGCGGAATAAAAACCACCGTTTGTGTATCCGATGTAATCAACCGTGGTATCAATTTGTCTATCTAAATAACCACCAGCGTAAACCACATCTAATTGCCCCAGTCGCCCTTCAAGCGTCCAAGTCGTTAAACCAAAAGTGTCTTGGTTGGTTTCTGGCTCAAAGCGGCTGGTTGATTCTTGGTCATCATAAGATGGGTCATACGCAAACACCCCTTCGGTTTCCAATGACTGAGCCGTGTGCTGGAACAAAATACTCCAATCATTATTGATTAAGTATGAGAGACTAAAGCGTGCACCAGCGTACGTCGCATCATTATAATTATCTTGCACTGTGTCTGAGTTACTTGGTGAGTCTATTGTAGCCGTCGAAACATCGACAAATGGTTGTCCGGCAGAAATTCGGTTTATGTGTTCCACGCTACCAATATATCCACCTTCACCCGGCACACTTTGTACGTTGTCTATCCAACCACCTTGGTGATCTGTATAAGCAGCAACGCGAAATGCCAAATCATCAGTGATGGGTAAGTTAAAATAACCTTCCACCGAGTTACTAAGATCGCCACCTTTGGTAAATCCAGTGTTCATGTCAAAACCTAATTCAACATCGTTATGATTTGGTTTCTTAGAAATAATCCGTACCGTCCCCGCTTGCGAACTGGCTCCAAATAATGTGCCCTGAGGCCCTGGCAACACTTCAACACGTTCAATGTCTGTCGCGTATACGTCTAAGTTTCGGCCTTGCATTGAAACTGGAATTTCATCTAAATAGGTGGCGACTGAAGGTTGTAACGCCTGAACCGAGGAAACTGCGATGCCTGTTTGTGAGGTAGCAGCACCACGAATATAAATTTCATTTTGCCCCGGGCCTGTTCCCTGGAAAGTCACATTAGGCAAAAACTCAACATAATCTTGAAAATTGTCGATACCTAAAGCATCCATCGCATCGCCACTCAGTGCCGATACGGCCACAGGAACCTCTTGAATATTCTGTGTACGTTTTGTCGCTGTGACTTCAATGGTTTCAATTTCGTTATTACTTTGGGCGACTGCAATGGTCGGTACGACTAAACTCGAGGCAAACAGACAGGATAGAGCTTTATTGACGGGCGTTTTATTAAACATAGTGTTCCTATTTTATTAGATTATATGATCACTGTTTCGTACATTTTTTATCTCATACTTAGTATTGTAATTATTTTTAATACATTCAAGTAATTATACTAATTGAGTAAAATTAAAATTAGTTAGCATTATTAAAAATAAATACTTAGACTAGTAATAATACTTATTCAAACTACTTTGCTTATGATAAATAACCAATTGAACCAATACGTCTTTGTTCCCGCAACGTTAGCTATCTCGTTTCTTTTAATCGTAAGCAGTGTTTTCCCGAATCACGCTACCGACGTTTTTAATTACATCCAAAGTGCGCTGGTAACAAATACTGGCTGGTTTTATGTTTTAACTGTTGCCATTATTTTAATATTTGTTCTGTATTTAGGCGCCTCCAAATACGGGACTATTCGCTTGGGCCCAGACCATTCAACTCCGGACTACTCATTTTCAGCCTGGCTCTCAATGTTATTTGCCGCGGGCATGGGCATAGGCCTTATGTTTTTTGGTGTGGCCGAACCCGTAATGCACTACCTTGCTCCCCCTAAAGCAGATGTTGGTACGCTAGCGGCCGTAAAAGAAGCAATGAGCATGACGTTTTTCCATTGGGGGGTTCACGCATGGGCCATATATACGGTGGTCGCGCTAATTCTTGCTTACTTTTGCTATCGCCAAAATTTACCACTTACCCTGCGCTCTGCGCTTTACCCATTAATTGGTGACAAAATTTATGGCTGGCGTGGCCACCTTGTCGATATATTTGCGGTTGTCAGCACAGTATTTGGAACTGCAACGTCTTTGGGGATTGGCGCATCCCAAGTGAATTCTGGTTTGAATTACTTATTTGAGTTAGATATCACAACCATCAACCAAGTATTGATAATGGTGGTGATCACCATATTGGCTTCAATATCAGTGGCAACAGGATTAGATAAAGGTATTAAACGTTTGTCAGAAGCTAATATGATTTTAGCAATTTTGCTGATGTTATTAGTGTTTATCGCGGGTTCAAGCGTCTTTCTGTTACAAGCATATGTACAAAATATTGGCGCGTATGTATCTGATATTGTGAGAAATACGTTTAACCTGTTTGCTTATGAAAAAACCGACTGGATTGGTGGGTGGACGATTTTCTATTGGGGATGGTGGTTAGCGTGGGCGCCATTTGTTGGCTTATTTATCGCTCGGATCTCTCGTGGACGCACCATTAAAGAGTTTATCTTTGGCGCCATGTTAGTGCCTACCGCTTTTACGCTACTGTGGATGACAATTTTTGGCAATAGTGCCATTTCATTGATATTTGACTCAGGTATCAATCAGTTGGCAGATATGGTTAATTCCAACACCTCTGTCGCCTTGTTTGTATTTTTAGAGAATTTACCATACTCAAATATCCTGTCATTTTTGTCCGTCTTAATGATTGTTATTTTCTTTGTAACCTCGTGTGACTCCGGCGCCATGGTTGTCGATATGCTGTGCTCGAATGGCAAAAGTAACACCCCAGTTTGGCAACGCTTGTTCTGGGCAATAGGCATGGGAACGGTTGCTGCTATTTTAAGCTTAGTCGGTGGGTTATCGGCATTGCAAACCATGACAATTGCCGCAGCGTTCCCATTCGCAATCATCTTAATCATAGCAATGATTGGTCTTATGAATGCGTTACGGATTGAAAGCGCAAAGCGCGAAAGCTTGCAAATGAACCTAACGCCACTTTATCCACACAGTGACGAGCAAGACTGGAAAGAGCGATTAGACAATATTATTGATTATCCGAGTAAATCCAATGTTACCAAGTACATAAACACCAAAGTTCAGCCGGCTATGATTATGTTAAAGCAATATTTTAGTGAACATAACATGGAAGCAGTCATTGAAAACCTGAAAGACGGCATTCAAATCACTGTACAACATGGTGATGAACATGAATTTGTATATGGTGTCTATTGTCGTAAACACGCACAACCTGACTATACAGACGATGTCGAGAACGATAACTACTATCGCGCCGAAGTTCACCTAGCAGAAGGCGGACAAGACTACGATATTATGGGATGGTCAAAACACGGCGTTCTCAATGACATGGTTGATCAATATCATAAACACCAACATTTTTTACACGTTTTGCGCTGATAATAAACAGTCGTTGTAAAAAAGGGTTGGATAAACCCCTGATTGCGCTATATTAGCGCTGTTGAATATTGCGTGGGCGGTTAGAAAAGTGGAAAGACACGAAGAGTTATTTGTATCAATAAGAAAGATCATTCGAGCGATTGATATCCGCTCGCGAAAATTAAGTAAAGAAGCGGGTGTCACCGGTCCACAACTTATCATTTTACAAGAGTTGGCAAGAGTCAAAGGGATCACTGCTAAAGAAGTATCGACCAACATTAACTTAAGCCAAGCAACGGTCACGAATATTTTAGATAGATTAGAATCAAAAAGTTTTGTCAAACGTATTCGCAGTGAGAGTGATAGGCGAAGAGTTGCATTGTTCTTAACCGATGAAGGTAAAGAAGCATTGCTTAGTGCACCACAACCTATTGAAGAAAGTTTTGTCGAAAAATTTTATAGCCTCAAGGAATGGGAACAGTTTCAATTACTTTCAAGTGTCGAGCGTATTTCAGAAATGATGGGTGCATCAGATATCGATGCAGCTCCAGTACTGAACTTAGGTGAGTTAGATAGCTCTAATCAAGCAGAGTCGAAATAAACTTCGACGTTTAAATAAAACAAAATACGTTTTATTGCCAAATAATTTGTTGTAATACAAAGGAGATACAATTGAAAGCATTTGGAATCGTATTATTAGCACTATTGAGCTTACCGGTATTCAGCTCGCCTATTCCTGACTTTCCGTTTGTTACTGTCACTGGTGAAAGCACGCGCAAAGTCACGCCAGATCAAGCCAAAATTCAATTACAAGTGCTGGTGTTTGATAAACAAGCCGCAACTGCGCATAACCTGCTCAATGAAACCGTAGATAAAGTACTTAATGTTTTAGAGCAACATCAAGTAGCTACTCACCATATCGTCAGCTTTGAGATTGATAAACGCACCAAACGCGCCAGAAATTCGAAAAGTTATGAAGACTTAGAAATTCTAGGCTACGAATTTTCCCAGCGCTTTGAGATCACTCTCAACATACTCACTTATTATTCTGACATCACTGCGGGTTTAAATCGTATCAATAATGTAGTCAATATCAGCAGTCAGTTTGATGTTTCAAACCGCGACGATATTACTATTGAGCTTATTGCTGAAGCTGGCCATAAAGCCAAAACCAAAGCTAAGCAACTCGCGGCTGGTTTAGGTGTCAAAATTGATTCCGTATTTGCCATTAATGATTCTGGTTCATATCAGTCGTTTTTTGCTACCTTTGGTTTGAATACGCAAAGTTATGAGTTTTCTCGAGCTGAAGGTATGGCATTCCAAGTCCAATCCATGTTCATTCCTGAATTCATAGAAATTTCAAAAAGCGTAAACGTGGTTTATAAATTGGAAGACTAATCTCAATCATTAACTTCCAATAAAAAAGGTTAGTTGTTTAAACAACTAACCTTTTTTAATGCTCTGTATTTAAAAACAAGCATATCGCTTACTTTACGCCTAACTCGCGCAAACGTTCTTGCAAATATTCATCGGCAGTATAACGCTCAGACAAAACCACATCCGCTTTCGGGTGTAAGAATAACGGCAATGAAATGCGAGATTTGCTGCGATCTTGATTGTCAGGGTTGATCACACGATGAATGGTCGACGGGAAATAGCCGCCAGACGCTTCTTGCAACATATCGCCAATATTCACAATAATACAACCAAAGTCTCCTGGAACATCGAACCAAGAATCATCTTTTAACTTCACTTGCAAACCGCTGGCATTCGCGGCAGGTAATACGGTTAACAGATTAATGTCACCGTGTGCAGCTGCTCTTATGGCACCAACCTCTTCGTCACCTGTGATTGGAGGATAATGTAATACACGCAATAACGTACGTTCACTTTCCGCCACCATACTGGACAAAGCTTGTGAATACTTAACCGAAACATCGGCTGGCGAATACTCTTCAACCCAATTCAATAGTTGGGTTGCCAACGCATTAGCTTGTTGGTAATAATCTGCCAATTGTGCTTTTAACTCATCTGGACATTGGCCCCAAGGGTAGTAATGAAAGTATTCTTTGATGTCTTTTTTTGTAAAACCCTTTGCGGTTTCCGACACAGTTGAAGGGAAAAATCCGTCTTGGGTTTCAACATTAAAATGAAAGTCGTGTTTTTGCTCGGATGCAAAAAAGCCCGCCCAGTTTGTATAAATGGATTCCAACAGTTCTTTTTGAATTGGGTGGTTCGACAACACACCAAAACCTGTTTCATGCAACGATTGAACAAATTCTTGCGCGGCATTTTCAGATTGATAATCAACGACAGATAACATATTAAACTCTACTTATTTTAACCGGCGCAATTATAATGAGCTTGTCTAAAAATAGATAGGTAACGGCGGCATTTTGTTGATCTTACTCAAACCGCCCTGCTTTTAGGCTTCGAACTCGCCCACTTAATACGGTGGCCAAATTGAAATATCGATAAACCTGCAACTACCAACGTCCCGCCAAGCAGCAATGACGTGGAGAAATGTTCCCCGTTCACCAAAACACCCAATATATTGGCAATAATTGGCGTAACCATGACAATCAAACCTACGGTGGTTACCGGCAGCTTTTTCAATACATAAAAATACGCCAAGTAGCCAATAAGTGAGGCAAAAACTCCCAGATATACAGCAGCATATATGGCTTTCGGTTGCCAATTTTCATATTGTATAATTCCGCCGGTAGATAATAACCAGGCAACAATAAAAAACGGTAAACTGACTATCAGCGAGCCAACCGTGGTTGAAAGTGGATGCAGTTCAACACCGACACTTTTTATCAATACGCCACTTAAACTAAAGATAGTCACCGAGCCCAACACCAAAACAAAACCTAAAATGCTGCTCATGCCCATGTCGATATTGTCTAAACTCGCTAGTGCAAGACCGCACAGTGCTACCGTAAGCGCCACTTTCTTTAATCCAGTAAACTTGGCTTCCGCAATGATTTTTTGCGCAAACCAGCCCGCCAAAATTGGCGTTAAGCCAAAACACAACGACATTAATCCTGATGAGATATGACGCGCTGAAAAATAGGTAAGTAACATACCAACCGCCAGAGTTATGCCAGAGTACAAATATACTTTTATTGCAGCTCTGCGTTTATCAAACTCAATGTTAAATATCCGCATAAACATTAGACCAAGCACTAAACCAATTACCATACGAGTTAATAACGCAAATGTTGGCTCCATGGATTCACTGCTCCAAACAATGCCCAAAGGCGTTGTGGCCCAGATCAAAATAACTAGTAGATAAGCGACAGAGACTGGCATGAGGTAATGATTGTCCTTAATTCATAAAACAGATTTAGAGAACTCTGAGTGTAGAAGGTTTTAACTGCAAAACTAGCGATATTTGCATGAAGCTATAGACGAAAAAAATATAGCCTGTTCAGCTAAGTTTTATAGGCTAAAACGTAAAAAACCGTTTACATCAGGTAAACGGTTTTATATCGATTTACTTGGCTTAAGTCAGATTATTTTGATTTAGCTTCTTCAATTTTGCCACGCCAGATCGCAGGTCCAGTTTCGTGAACATTATTACCTGACGAGTCAACCGCAACAGATACTGGCATATCTTCAACTTCAAACTCGTAAATCGCTTCCATGCCCAAGTCGCCAAACGCCACAACACGTGACTTTTTGATAGCCTTAGACACTAAATAAGCCGCGCCGCCTACAGCCATTAAATACACTGCTTTATGTTTAGCGATGGAATCAACCGTTGCAGGACCGCGTTCAGACTTACCGATCATACCTATTAGACCCGTTTGCTCTAACATCATGTCCGTAAATTTGTCCATACGCGTGGCTGTTGTAGGACCCGCTGGGCCAACAACTTCATCGCCCACTGCATCAACAGGACCTACGTAATAGATAAAGCGATTAGTGAAATCAACACCTTCCGGCAAACCTTCACCATTATTAAGCATTTCTTGAATGCGTTTATGCGCCGCATCACGACCGGTTAAAATCTTACCGCTTAATAAAACGGTTTCGCCAGCTTTCCAGTCAGAAATGTCCTCTTTACTGAAATCATCAATGTTAACTCGACGAACGTTGTCGCCCAGTTCCCAAGTCACTTCTGGCCAATCTTCTACTTTTGGTGGTGTTAACTCCGCAGGGCCAGATCCGTCTAAGTGGAAATGTACATGACGTGTCGCCGCACAGTTCGGGATCATAACAACCGGCTTCGACGCTGCGTGAGTAGGACAAGATTTGATCTTAATATCTACAACCGTAGTCACCCCCCCCAAACCCTGTGCACCGATACCTAAATCATTTACCGCATTTATTAAATCAACACGTAATTTTTCATCGGCAGTTTCAGGGCCTCGGTCAATTAGCTCTTGAATATCAACAGGGTCCATCAGAGATTCTTTTGCCATTACAGCCGCTTTTTCAGCCGTGCCGCCAATACCTATGCCCAACATGCCCGGTGGACACCAGCCTGCACCCATGGTCGGTACGGTTTTCTTAACCCACTCAACAATGTCATCCGACGGGTTCAACATCGCCATTTTTGATTTATTTTCACTGCCGCCGCCCTTAGCTGCGATCATGACTTCTACTTCATTACCCGCAACCATATCAATATGAACAACAGATGGCGTATTGTCTTTGGTGTTTTTACGGGCTCCGGCAGGATCGGCAACAATTGACGCACGCAATGGGTTATCTGGGTTTAGATAGGCTTGACGTGTGCCTTCATCCACCATTTGTTGAACCGTTAAGTCCGTTTTGTCCCACTTAACATCCATACCGATTTTAACAAAGCAGGTCACAATACCGGTATCTTGGCAGATTGGACGGTGCCCTTCTGCCGACATACGAGAGTTGATAAGAATTTGCGCCATTGCGTCTTTTGCCGCAGGGTTTTCTTCTTTGTTATATGCCTTCTCGACCGCTTGAATGTAATCGAGCGGGTGGTAATAAGAAATGTATTGCAACGCATCTGCGATACTTTCAATGAAATCTTGTTGGCGGATAATGGTCATGACAGCCTCTTGAATTCCTTTGTTTATGTGTATGTGTTATCAAAAGCGTGTTGAGTTTTATTATAACGACCTACATATATAACTTTCGCTGAATGACTAATTCTTTATGCAGGTTGGTATGACTTATTAATAAAACTCAACAAACTCTTTTGTACGAAATTTTAATTTTATCGTAATACTGAAATTCAGCGGTAGGAATGATACTCTCCCCGATAGATTAAACAACCGCTTCACTGAGCAAATCTTCATTTTTCAGTATTTTTATAGTTATTAGTTATCTATGTTTATCAAATATTTACCTTTCTCTGACCAAGAGTTGCAAATTCTCTATGCATCACTGCAAAAAAACAATGGTGCCATATATTTAGATTCAGCCTCCTCCGAACACGTTAACAGTAATTTTTCGGTGTTTGTTTGGCAACCAGATGTAACGATTGAAAGCACCCTATTCGAATCGCGAATTAGTAAAGAGCGGTCAGTAACAGTGTCTGAAGATGATCCACTAGATTTGGTCAATACTTATCTTAATCAAACTGAGTTTACAAAATATACTGATGCATCATTGCCGTTTGTAGGTGGCGCAGTTGGGTTTTGGGATTACGAGTTAGGTGGTCGATTTGAACGTTTACCTGCACCTAGAAATAACGACATCACCCTGCCGAACATGTTTGTTGGAATATACACACAAGGCATAGTACACGATCATAAAAACCAACAAGTGTATTATTTCAACCATAAGAATAATGCGAGTGCGCTGTATGACGAGTTACTGGCTAAAACCAAACAGCTGCTAGCTGAACACAAGCAACTAGCGCACAGTTTTAAACTTAAATCTGCTTGGCAGTCCAACATGAACAAAGCAGAATATTCCGAGAAGTTTCAACGAGTGCAAGAATATTTGCACTCAGGTGATTGTTATCAGATTAATTTGGCACAGCGTTTTAGTGCAGAATATCAAGGCGATGAATGGCAAGCGTATCAGCAATTACGCCAACAAAATTCGGCGCCATTCTCTGGTTTTATTCGCTTAGCACAGGGCGCTGTGTTATCGGTATCACCAGAACGCTTTTTACAAGTGGTCGACAACCAAGTCGAAACCAAACCAATTAAAGGCACACGCCCTCGCGGTCAGGATAAAACCCGTGATTTAGCATTGGCGGAAGAATTAAGAAACGCCACTAAAGATCGCGCCGAAAACGTAATGATCGTCGATTTATTAAGAAACGATTTAAGTAAAGTTGCGCAAGCTGGCTCTGTAAAAGTACCAGCGCTTTTTGAAATTGAAAGTTTTCCGGCGGTTCATCATTTAGTCAGTACCGTCACAGCAACAATTCGCGCACCTTTCACCTCACTCGATTTATTACGTGGTGCGTTTCCTGGTGGTTCAATAACCGGGGCGCCAAAAATTCGAGCGATGGAAATTATTCACGAGTTAGAGCCTAACCCAAGAAGTGTGTATTGTGGCGCAATAGGTTACATCAAACCTAACGGCGATATGGACACCAACATCACCATTAGAACTTTGGTCTGTAATCAAGGTAAAGTGTATTGTTGGGCTGGCGGCGGTTTGGTCGCAGACTCTAAATGCGATGATGAATATCAAGAAACGTTAGATAAAGTTCACCGCATATTGCCGGTGCTTTCTGATTTGTAAAAGCTAAAAGGAGGACGATTAAATGAATGCTCAAGAATTTGCAGCACGTTTCAGCTTACTTAATCTTCCCGATGCGGCGTATACAGAGTCCAGTCGTTTTGTTCCTAATGATGAGTCGAAATCTGCCGCCGTACTTGTGCCAATAATAGAACACGGCGACCAGCTTAATGTGCTTTTTACCACACGAGCTAAACACCTGCGTCATCATCCTGGGCAAGTAAGTTTCCCAGGAGGCAAATACGAAGACGATGATAAAGACCTTATTACAACTGCCATTAGAGAAAGCCACGAAGAAATCGGCCTCAATCCCAAAAATGTGCAACCTCTCGGTTGGTTACCTTCATTACATACCATCAGCAACTTTACCGTTTATCCATTAGTTTCACTTATCAATAATCAATCCGAATACGTTATTAATAAAGACGAAGTAGACGATGTATTCACCGCACCTTTAAACTACTTTTTAGAAAGGCAAAAACACTTCACAGTGCATCCTACATTGAATAACGTAAACCACAAAGTGCACTTTATGCCGTTTCAAGAGCGACTCATCTGGGGCGCAACCGCAGCTATTTTAGATAAACTAGTCTTACATTTCGAATAAATAAATCTCATGTGTAAGTCAGTGTGAAGAGTTTCATTCTGAGCTACAATTGCCAACAGCGATTAATTAAGAAATAGTGAAAAGTTATGTTAAGTGTTTTTGATATGTTCAGCGTAGGCATTGGGCCGTCCAGTTCTCATACTGTAGGACCAATGCGAGCAGCACATGAATTTGTAACGACACTTAAAAACAAAGAGCTATTATCAGATGTCACGCAAGTACAAGCCGAACTCTATGGCTCTTTAGGTCAAACAGGTATAGGTCATGGCTCTGGCAAAGCGGTAATTTTAGGGTTGTTAGGCGACGAACCTGAGACGATAGATCCGGATACTGTTCCTGAAAAGTTACAAACGGTAGAACAAACTCAACGTTTAACTTTGCTAAACGAGCACTCGGTTTTATTTCCGAACAAAGGCGCTATTATTTTTCATCGCCGCAAAACACTAGCAGCGCACTCCAACGGTATGAAACTCATCGCCTTTAATAACGATAACGTTATTTTCGAGCAAACCTATTACTCCATTGGCGGCGGCTTTATTGTCAAAGAAGAAGACTTTGCTGAAACGAAAACGCAAGCGCAACTGCAAAACGCCACGGTAACCGTACCCTACCCGTTTAATACCGGCAGTGAGTTAATGGCGCTGTGTTCAGAGCACGGTTTGAGCATTCCTGCATTAATGATGGCTAACGAAAAAAAATTAACCGATGAACAAACCATACGTTCACAACTGCAGAACATTTGGCTGGTAATGCAAAAATGTATTGAGCGCGGTATTAAAACCGAAGGGATTTTACCGGGCGGCCTGAAAGTAAAGCGCAGAGCCTCTATTTTATATAAAAAGCTAAACGCCGAACAAAGTAACGATCCGTTAGGGGTTATGGATTGGGTTAACTTGTTTGCGCTTGCAGTTAATGAAGAGAACGCCGACGGTGGCCGAGTTGTAACCGCACCAACCAATGGCGCTGCGGGCATCATTCCTGCGGTAGCCATGTATTATCACAAGTTTATTAAACCTATGGATGATGATGCCATTACCCGTTATTTGTTAACCGCAGGCGCCATTGGCATTTTGTATAAAAAGAATGCCTCTATTTCGGGTGCAGAAGTTGGTTGCCAAGGGGAAGTTGGCGTCGCGTGTTCTATGGCTGCGGCCGGTCTTGCCGAATTATTAGGAGGAAGCACAGAACAAGTGGAAAATGCCGCTGAAATTGGGATGGAACACAACTTAGGTTTAACCTGCGATCCGGTTGGTGGTTTGGTGCAAGTGCCATGTATTGAACGCAATGCAATGGGCGCTGTAAAAGCCATCAATGCGGCAAGATTAGCGCTTCGTGGCACAGGCGGTCACAAAGTGTCCTTAGATAAAGTCATCAAAACTATGTGGGACACGGGTAACGATATGAAATCGAAGTACAAAGAAACCGCCCGCGGTGGTTTAGCGGTTAATATTATTGAGTGTTAATTGGAAGAACTTGCGGCTATTTCCGCAAGTTCTCATTATTTCTTCCAACCAGCCAACGTAAGGCTCAAAAATATAATGTCGTACAAGTCCCACCAGCGATACCTGAATGAGCTTCCCCTGAATTCTCGTACAAACAATGGTGAAGTTTATTTTGTATTGGACTTTGCGCTACCCTTCAGGGCTCTTACTTTTTTCAAAAGCTGAAAAATGAGGTCCAACGGGTGCGCCCAGCCAATATCATATTAAAGTATTCAGATTTGCTTTTGTCACCAAAAGCGAGAGGTAGGTATGTCCATACACATCATCCCCTTTCTACATCCAGCCTTAAACTTTGGAAAGCCAACCTAAATAGTCGAGATATTGAATGGGTACAAAGCAGAACTCTCATCTTAGAGCTGGGGCTCATTACACATTATCTAATTGCGCGAATATGCTCATTTTTGTTAGGCGCTAGTCAGCTTTTTTTGCTGACATGAGTTATTTATAGATCACCCCAGGCTTTAGGTCAGGATCTGTTTCGATAACTTCTAAAAAACTATCAACGACGTAAGCATCGTATTTTATATTTCTATTTGATTTGAGCTCATCAATTGCTGCTTGTCGCCCAGGTGAATATCGATAGGGTCGGTCTGAGGCCATCGCATCAAATGTATCAGCTACTGCAATAATGCGTGCTTCTATACAAATATCGTTTCCTTTTAAACCATGCGGATAACCAGAGCCGTCTAATCTTTCGTGATGTTGCTCTACCATATCAAACAGCGGCATTGGCAAATCAATACTTTTAAATAACTTCGCTCCTGAACTAGGGTGCTGCTTAACTAGCTCAAACTCAGCATCAGTAAGAGCTTTCATCTTATTCAAAATCTGAGATGGCACACCTATTTTGCCAATATCATGGACTAGTGCGCCAATGGTGACTCCTTCAACTTGTCGCTCATTAAGATCGAGTTTGTTGGCAATTTTATTGGATAATAATGATACGTTTCGTTGGTGCATTGACGTATATTCATCCCTTAACTCTAAGGCATCTGACATTGCAGCAATGACTTTTATTAAGCTCGACTCAGGTTTCATTTTTTTATATTGCTGTAGTCTAGTAAATTCCCTTTTTTCAACATCTGTAATTTTAATTTTTATTTCTTTCCAGGCTTCCTGAATGAACCCATTCCAGATTTCTACTTCTTTTTCCGTATAAGACGTACTTCTGTTACCAATACCAATAACCGCTTCTATTCTGCCATGATACATTACAGGTATACTTAAATGCCTGTTAACTGCGAAGTGTCCGTCTGGTAATCCCTGTTTCTCGTCATTGTTCATATGGCCATAATCATTATGGAGTACAGGAGTTTTTTTTCTAATAGAGTCAGCCCAGATCCCCGCCTTTGACACAGGATAATGTGTTGCATATCCAGTCGTGCAATTTGAAAAGACGTTATCACTCCATACGGCGAGTTCTATTTCGTTTTGTGATTCATCGACTAGATGCAAATAACCAATTTCACTTTGTGTCAAATCAGTAAACAAATTCAAGAATGCACCAAGTACATCTCTTCTATATAAGTAATCTCTAGACAAGAAATGAAGGTATTCTTCATTTTCTAATAATTGTGAAGACTCTACGTTCAAAAAACTTCCCCTATAATTACGATTTATTGAAATAAGTGACGTCAAAACTGAGTTCACCATAACGAGTTGTAGCTATTTGTTTAAATGACTCTGTACACTTACTCACTGACGGATATGTTCAACTAGCTAGCACTTTATTTCTGCCGTCCGACTTGGCTCTTAATAAGGCGTCGTCAGCGAGTTTCAGGGCTAAGTCTATATCATTTAAATCCCAAATCTCTGAAATACCAAAGCTCGCCGTTAATTGAATTAATTTACCATCTATCGACATTGATAAACCTTCGGTATTGAGTCGCATTTGCTCAGTGAAGTTGATGGCGTCACGCAATGAGTAACCTTTTAACAGTACCGTAAATTCCTCGCCGCCATATCGAGATACTACACCGAATTCCCCCACTGATTTGGTTAACATGCCTGCAAACGCAACCAACACATCATCGCCAACATCATGACCATATTTGTCGTTTATACTTTTAAATTTATCAATATCGCAAATGACTACAGAGTTAACTTCTGGCGTTTTCGGACAATTAGTTAACGTTGCTACATTTTGAAAAAAGTAGCGTCTATTAAAAATTCCAGTCAGCGGGTCCCTAATCGATGTTTGGTAATGTCCATCAATAACGTCTGACATCAATAACGACAACAACCCACCTAACAAAAGTACCATTGTGGTTATTTGAACAGTTAAAATAATAGACGACACATAAAACGTGTTTAATGTACTCGCGATAAAGATCGGAGTGACTAAATATCCCAAAATGACAGTATAAAAGGAAAATCCTGCAATTTTTTCACCTACATTAGAGCCTTTCGAAAAAGGAGTAACTAACTTAATACAGCCCCAAAATACAAATGCGGCGTTTACTGTGCCATTCAAAGTGCGCACCCACTGAGCTTCATCAACAACGTATTCGATCACGAATTGACTACCAATAAAAATCAAGATATGGACTAAAACATAACGGCATTTAAAAATATGTTCCTGAATCCCTAACCTCCATTGCAAACCATATTTAAGACAATAGACATTTAATAAAAACAACAAGTTGGTTAAAGCGATTGAAACATAACTGTTAATGTATGGTCGTGCAGCAAATACCGAATACCCTATTGCCGTGCATAAAAAGAAAGCTGAAAAATAAACGGTTGTATTCCGGTAAGGTTTATTTCTAGGTATTGGTGAAAACATTAGTAAACACGCAGCAATCAACGTAATTAAAATCATAATGACTACGTAATTTAACTGGGCAAAAATAATGTTATTCATGTGTTGACCTTAGTATACCCGTCTTTATTATTTAGCAGAGATATGGGAAGTCTAAGACTAACGCCGTATGTAGCTCTGTATGGCGCAATTAAAGTAATTGTAATTTAACAAATTTAGTATACGCAAGCGTCATTTTTTTGCGATGTTAATTTACTACGTATAATTATTTATCGATAATCTACAGCATTGTGCAAATACAACAGAATACGGAGTTTTATCTGTTCAATGTTATTGAGTGTTTAACTTCGTGATACTAGTGGCTAATGCCGTTAACTTACAGCTCTTTTAGCGGTGCTGTAAAACTTTACAGGCACACGTCTTTGATGTGACTCTAAAGGCTTAAAAGGGTTTTAGGTATTTGGTCGATCTTATTTTGTGTCATACAACCTTCATGCGATGAACTGATTAGAGTTCTTTTTACCTCATCGCCATTTGAATCGAACACGGTTAAGAACGTCCATCCCCCTTTGCCTTTCGGTAACCAAGTTGGTCGACGTTTCAACATACTAATTATAGGGGCATCGACCTGCCAATAGTCGTTCAATTGCTGTGGTGAAATTCCTATTACCTCTGAATTAAACACTGGCTCAATTGGTTCCGTAGTGCTTTGGCAGTCAGTCAACATAAGTAATAAAAAACAAAACTGTACTTTTTATATAATGTCTTTCTTGACCTTAAAGTGCTTCGACATTGAACCAATAAAAAAGGTTAATAACTCTCATTATTAACCTTTCAAAAGTTCGCCAATCGCTAAGAAACAAAAATCGGCTTAATACGATTTAACAGAGCGATATCACTAACGCTGAATATACCAGCGCCAAGCCACTGCTCTAACAAATCTTGTTGATTGTGCTCTACGCCCTGCTCCAATTTTTCTGACATCATAGCCATTTGCACGGCATTACGTTGTGATTTATCCGCATCAGGTGAGTCGATACCTGCAACAATTTCTAATTTGAGAGTTAGCTCGTTTCGGTCAAACTTGTTGTTGCTGTTAATGGCAGTTTGCCAAGCAGGTTTCAAATTAGACAAATCAGCGCTGTTACCATTAGCTATTGCGTCTACTGCATCAAACAACTCGACAAACACTTGTTGCTCTTTATGTTGTCGTAACGCCGAAATCTTATCATCCGCTTGTTTATTAAGAGATTGGTGCTGCTTTTTAAGTTTCTCAAACAAGTTCTTCGGCAAACCTTTTAACTGGCCGCTTTCTGCATCCGCTTGTTCAACAATGGAACGAACTTCAGCTAGTTCTTGTACCGTTTGTAATTGATTAATTAAACCTTCAAATACTTCGGCATGTTGTTCATAGCTTTGTTGTGCTTCTGCTTGTTGTTGTTTTTTGCTTGTATCCCGCTGTTCAAACACTGGATTATTGATAGCTCTAAACTCATTCCACAACTTTTGATCTTTATTTCGACCAGCAAAACCAACTTTTTGCCATTTGTTTTGCAAAGCTTTTAGTTGCTCTGATTTTTCACTGAGCTCTAGCTCCTGCTCTACAACTTGCTTAGCTTTATCAATTAACTGTTGTTTTGCTTGGGCATTATCGTTGTGATTAACACTAATGGCTTGTTTAATGGTTTTATTTGCAGCGTGATAACGTTTGTTCACTTCTGCCACTTTTTCTCTGTCTACTAAACCTGTATCGCGCCATAACTTATTTAACTTAACGTACAGGGACTCCACTTCACGCCAGTTCTGCACTTCGGCGTGTTGTAAATTGTTGGCTAAGGTTTCCAATTGCTCGATGACAATAATTTTGGCGTCATAGTTAGCGTTGCGCTCATCTTCGAGTTGTTTGTAGTGTTCGCGGCACGGCGCAAACGCGTGTTCACAATACGCGTTAAACTCTTCATTAAGTGCTGTTTCTTGTGCCTTTTCTTCGTCAGTCGTTGCTGTATGACCTAAACTCTGCCAATTTGAACGCATCATACGAACGCGGTGTGCCTGTTCCGACGCATCGGCTAAAGGTGTTTCCGCCAACTTTTTGATGTCAGCGATCAACTCTTGTTTTTTTGGTGTGGCAAACGAATGCTCAAGATCTTTTAATTTAGCAACGTCTTGCTCTAATTGCTCCCATTTACGATTCAGTTGGCCTCGATAATATTCATTTAAATCCGCCATCCAAAACGTTAATTTTGTATATAGGCCAAACGCACTGTGGAATTTTCCGCGACGAACTAAACCTTCTAACTCAGACAGTTTTTTTCGTGTTTGATTGAATAACTGGCTTTGCTCTTTTTCTAACTTACTAACAACAGGCTGCCATTGTTTCAGCAACGCGTTAAATGCGTCATCAATCTCTGTAGGCATCGCAATGCCCACTTCTTTTTCATTATTCTGCCAATCATTTCTTAGTGTTTTAAATTGCGGGTTTACCGCATTTAATGACGCAAGATCAGTTGGTAATTCTAATTTTCTGAACGCTTCTAACAACTCACTGGCTTTACTGATCGCCGCTTTAATTTGTGGGACTCGAGTCGCTCGGTTAAATATCGATTCAGCACGGGTCAACAGTTCGGCTTTATCCGAATCAGTTAGTTCTGTCTGTACCACTTGATGAGTGATTTCATTAATATCAGTGTTGATTTGTGACTGGTCGATTTCTTCATCATCAGCTATCGATTGTGTTACTTGCGATTCGACATGCGTTAAATCTTGCATTAACCGCTCAAAGTTCTGTGCTTGTGTATTGGCTAATTCTTTTTCTGCTTGTTGTTCTAACCACGCTTGTTTAATTGGCGCTTGAATACGCTCCAATGAGACTGTGATGGCGTCGTATTTTTGATTAAGTTCTGTAACGATTTCTTGTTCTAAAATGTCAAATTCAGTGCTTAACTGTTGCCACTGTTCAACAATTTCTTTTTGCTTCTGATTAACCAATGCAAAGTCATTTTTATCTTTTAAAGCGTTAAGCTGCGCCAGTAATAATCGAACTTGTTTTTCGAGCCTAACAGGCTTTTCTTGAGCCTCGGCGATGGCTGAAATCTTAGTTTCAACTTGACTCAACAGTTCGCCTGAAAGCTTTTTACTGAGCTTTTTAAGTTGCGCGACATCAGTAAACTTGGCGATTAAATTTTGTTTTAGTGAATCAGATAAATCGCTGTTGGTGATGGCCTTAATGTACAAGTATTCTTTGTCGAGTTTATTAATGGTATCAATAATGAGCGTTTCATCATCTAATTCAAACACCACTTGCTCTAGCAGTTGGCTCTTGGTGCACTCTTTAACAAACTTAGTTTTTAACTCTGCATCTATTGGCGTATTACCTTTACCCGTTAACGCGTCAACTAATACTTTTTCAGCTAATTTTTTTATGATTTCAGAGGCGTCATTTTTGTATGCCTGCCACCAAAGTGCAAAATCATTGAGCTTTTCCAATGTCGCTCTACGTACTTTTTCATCACCGTCGTTGAACGCTAACTCATGTAAAATTGATTTGTTCGCACTTTCGTTTACATCTAGCTCGGCTACCGCTGCAAGGCGTTCACTGACTTTTTCACTTTGCCATTTTTTCTTTTTAAATAATTTGCTAAATATCATCTTGGTCGAACCTTGCGATGTCGTTTTCAGGTAAAAATTCGCGTTTTAATTCACGCTTAGATTTAATTACAACTTCACCACTTTCATTGATGGTGAATTGTTGGTTAGATTTTTCTACTTTGGCTTGATACGCCATAACTAGCTGTAATGAATTATCACGCTGTTCTTGCGTTAAAACTTGGCCATTTTGCCACTTACCGGTTTCAACGGCGTACTTTAAGTTTTCATAAACTTCAGGTGTAATGCTAGCGAGCATTTGATCTAAATTCATTTGCTGATCACCCGCGCTTTTTACGTTTCGCGATGATCATGCGAAAACGATTTATGATGTACCATAAAAATCCAATGATCATACAAGCTTGTGCAGCTGTATGTTGCGGTGATTGTGGCGCATCACTGTTGTAAAGCGCTAACACACCACCTAAAAACATTAACATGGCAACCGCTTGTTGGGTCATCATGGACTGGTCTGATTTAATTTTTTTGATACGACCTAACGATTGCATTTTTTCTTCTGACAATTCCGACATGTCTAAGTCGCAGTGTGGACAAACTTTTTGTTTATCCGAGATTTTTTTTGCACATTGCGGGCAATTTACAATAGCCATAGTGAACCTCTGTCACTCCAAAAAGATAAAAACTTAAGTCTTTATATTGGGATACTTGTGTCAATTGAAAGACAAAATACCAACTTGCATATAAAAACTCGTCATTAAGAAACGCAAAAGCACCTCAAGATTTGCATCAAGAAGTGCTTTTTATATTTAACGGGTCAACGCGTTATTTTTTATCGCTGTGTTCTTTATTAAATTGAACCCAGTAGTCGTCAACCGTTTCTTTCATTTCTTTGCGCAGTAATAAAATACCAAATAAGTTTGGTAACGTCATTACTACAATAGCCACTGCCGCCAAGGTCCAAATTAAAGACGTATCAGCAAATGATGCCCAAAAGAAACCAGCAACGTAAATTACGCGATAAGGCATAACTGACTTTGCACCCAATAAATAGGTCATTGCGCGGTCGCCATAATAAGACCAAGCGATTGCAGTAGAAAACGCAAATAGCAATAAACCAATCGTGACAATATATTTACCAGACTCACCAAAATAACCATTTGTGAACGCCTCGGTGGTGAGTGCGGCTGAGTGAATCAAAGATTTACCACGAACGATAATTTCTTTGTTCTTAAATGAGCCATCAATTATCTTTAACTTACCGTTATAAACGTGCTCACCTGGCAATAAAAACACTACGTCTTCAGCTATAGAACGCGAGTTAATAATAGTAAACTCTGGTTGCGCTACTACACCATTAGCAACAGTAACTTCACCTGTATACGTTTCAACCGCTGAGCTTTCGCCGTTTAAGTATTTGTACAACTCATCCATGCTAGATTGATCACTCTCAGAATATTGACCTGCAATGATGGTCATATCAGAGCGTTGGAAGTCATTCTCATATTTTTCATGCCAAGCGCCTGACGATAAAATCACCATACCGGTTAACGTACAAATGATAATTGTGTCGATGAAAGGTTCTAAAATTGACACCATACCTTCAGAAACAGGTTCGTCTGCTTTAGCAGCCGCGTGAGCGATTGGCGCAGAACCTTGACCCGCTTCGTTCGAGAATAAACCGCGGTTAACCCCCTTAGTAAATGCATAAGCAAACGCAGCACCGATGAAACCACCTGTAGCCGCAGAGCCTGTAAAGGCATCAGCAAACACTGAAATAAATGAAGGAATTAAGTTTTCAATATTGTAGAAAATAACACCTAACGCACCGATAACGTATAAAATTGCCATAGTAGGCACTACGCGAGAAGTGATGTAAGCAATACGTTTAATACCACCTAAGATAACTAGTGCTAATAAGATCGCTAAAATACCGCCAGTTAGCATTTTTTCAACGCCAAACGAGTTTTCCATACTTACTGCGATATTGTTAATTTGTGGTAACGAACCTGTACCAAAAGAACTAATAACCGTTGCGATAGCAAAAAGTACCGCCAACCATTTCATGTTTAAACGACGGTCCATATAGTACATTGGGCCACCAGCCATAGTACCGTCGTCTGTTTTCACACGATACTTGTGAGATAAAGTTACCTCAACAAACTTAGTCGTCATACCAAAAAATGCCGTCATCCACATCCAGAATAAGGCCGCTGGACCACCAATTGACAGTGCTAATGCAACACCACCGATATTACCAGTACCAACAGTACCTGATAACGCAGTTGATAACGCTTGGAAATGGTTAGTATCCCCTTCCGCGTCTTTTTTGTCGTATTTGCCCGTCACAACTTGCCAAGCGTGTTTGAAGTAACGAATTTGTGGGAATTTTAGGTAAACCGTAAAGAATATACCGACACCTAATAACACATATGGAAACCAAGGAGAGCTTCCTAAAATGCTATCAAGAAAAACGAGTAAATCATTAAATGTACTCACTGTTTGTTCCTTTTTGTTATTGTAATTTATAGAGTAATGTTGTCACATTTGCTTTTATACAAAGCCTATATAACAAAAGAAAGAGCCTGAGCTCTTTCTTTTAATCTTTTTTATCTTAGCTGATCAACCACAGCTAAAATTGCCGTCAGCGCATCTGAGCCAAATTTCGCCGAACGCACATCGTTCCAGCCGTAAAATGCATCTGGTGCATCATTATGATCCTTAAACGGCATTTCTACGGTGTAAGATAAGCACTTAAATTGTTCACCGACCCAAGAGGCAGCAACCGTTGGGTTTGCTTCGCCCGGCTTATCTTTTGGATAACCATGGACATCTTGAAATTCCGGTGTTGCAGCTGCATACGCGGCTTTAAAAGACTCTTCCAGTTGCTTGTGACGCTCATCGTAACTTTTGATGCCTTCACAACCTGCCACAAAGTTATATGGAATCGCTTCATCGCCATGAATGTCCAAAAACATATCGACGCCTGTTTCAAACATCTTTTCACGAACAAATAACACTTCTGGACTATTTTCCATCGTCGGTGTCATCCATTCGCGATTTAAGTTAGCACCTGCTGCATTTGTACGTAAATGACCGCGAGCCGAACCGTCTGGGTTCATGTTTGGCACGACGTAAAACACCGCTTTGTCCATTAATAATCGAGACGTTGCATCATCATGGTCAAATAGGCGGTCTAATAAACCTTCTACGTACCATTCCGCCATTGACTCACCAGGGTGCTGACGAGCGGTGATCCAAATCACTTTTTTGCCTTCTGCTGGCTGACCGATTTGTAACACAGACATGTCACGACCGTCCAACGTTTCACCAAGAGTGATAAGTTGTGTGTCAGGCATCAACTGAGATTTGTGTACTAAATCTAAATGTCTCTCATAAGAATACGGCACGAAATAGGCGTAAAATACGTGGTCAAACTCCGGAATGTGTTTAAACACCAGTTCACCATTTTTATATTCCGTATCGATACGAAACCAAGTTTCACGATCGTAAGAAGCCATTGTGTGGTAGTCCACCCAACCGTCTGGATATGCCGAGTTTTTGGCATTTAGAATTCGGTATGTATGCTCTTCGCCAGCGTTTGATTCAACTTTAAAATGAAACCACTGATAAAACTCTGAGTTATGGTCATTTTTGATTTCAAGCTGAACGTCATTGCAATCTGTCGCAGAAATCACAGATATGTTTCCGCTGTCAAAATTTGAAGTAATGCGCATACTATCTATAGCCTATGTATTTTTAATCAATAGATTAGACTAACAAAACCCGTGGGGAGACGCCAGACATCATAGGCATTCACTAATGCATTTGTTTACAAAGTGAGCGAGCGTAAAAACATCCCTAATTCGGTGCTGTACCCCATCGATTTGCTGACTAAACAACCATTTTCGTCAACAAAATAGTATGTTGGGAAGCCTTTTATCTTAAACGCTGCACCAGTTTCGACATTTCCCAATACCGTCGTAAATTGATATTTACGATCAACCACATAATCAATGACTTCTTGTTTACTGTCGTAACTTAGCGCAACCGATACTACGTTTATACGTTCCGCTTCCGGTTTTGACATTTGTGACTCATGAAACTCTTGCAGGTTAGGCATACTGAGTTTGCACACTGAACACCACGGAGCCCAAAAATAATAAAGAGTTGGTTTGCCGCTATATTGCGCAAGTGGCACTGTTTGGCCAGACAAACGTTCGACCGTAACTTCGGGTAGCGCATACTCGCCATCAGTAGGCAATAAACTGGATTCACGAAACCAGCTAATTAACAGAAAAACGACTACAAAAAAGACCGCCTGTATAAATAGATTTTTAAACATAAAACCGCTCTGTCGTATTTAATAAATAGGTAACTTTCTATATTAGAACCGATAACCGACAGAAAATTTCACCATTCGACCTTGTTGCGGCACTTTGTAATTGTTTAAGTTTTGGCGAGGCTCGTAAATATCGTAGTTTTCATCAAACAAGTTTGTCGCGTTTAACGTTAATGAAATACTGCGACCTAAGTTATAGGTAATGTTTGCGTTCACCAAAAACAGGTCGTCTTCCGAAAACACTTGTTGTTGACTGGCCAATCTAAAACCATCAGTTACTTCGACTTTTGGCCGATAAATAGTATTGACCCCCACCTGAATGTCTTGATACTCAGACAATAAAGCTAACGTTGCAAAGTGCGAATAACTTGACTCTACCGTGCTGGTCAAATAGGAAGTGACGGTACCACGCAATTTAACGTGTTGATTGACTCGATAATAGCCGAGCGCTTCAATGCCAGAAATAGTTTCACTACCTCCATTTTGGAACTGCGTGCGGCCAGTGTTCCCAATCGGTTTTGAAATGATCAAATCGTCCATTGAGTTATGAAATCCAGTGATCTCGGCTGACCAATTGACTTGTTTATATAAATACTGCGCTTCTATGGTAGATACTTGTTCGGCTTTGAGATTCGGATTACCAAGTGTAACGCCATCGTCCGAGTACAACTCATTAGTTACCGGTGCTCTATAAGCTTCTGAATAAATTAACTTGAACTGGTTTTGCTCATTTAGCTTTTGTATATATGAGATCCTAGGTGTGAATCTATCGTCCAACTCTTGATATTTTTCGTAACGTCCACCTAGATTTAAAGTCCGTGTTTGGTCAACTTGCCATTTAAACTGACCATACAAAGCCACACTTTCGATGGTATTTTCTAGTGCTTGGTAATCACCAATACTTGTAAATTCAGTTACGCCACCTAAATAGTAATTATCCAGTGGAATTGTTGAACTGCTATCTGGTGTTAAATGCGTAGTAAGGGCTCCTGCTTCATAATGTTCACTTTCCAGCCATTCAATACCAGCCTTCATCGACATATTTTGTTGAATATCGTAACTCAGCTGAGTTCTTACGTTTTTATCACGCGTGCTCCAACGAGGTCCTAAAATAAAGTCTTGGCTGTAAGGTCTGATATCGCCACTTTGAATATAACCGGCAGACTTCATTTCGTGTTGTGAATAATTAACCAAGGTTTGCCAATTTATTTTGTTGGCAAATTCATGATTAAACGAACCTGAAAAATATTGGTTCAAAGCATCAAAACGATTATCCGGATGATAACCTTCTAAATTAACAAAACGGTCTAACTCATGACCGTCAATTTTATACTGTAAAGAATAAACGTCATTGCCAAATGAAACAGAGAACTGCTGATGTTTATACGGCTTGTTATTTTTATAACTTGACGAAACATCGTCGATATTCAGCAAACTTTGTGGGTATGTTTCTCCATCTCCTTCAATCAAAGCCAAGTTGATAGCAAGGTCGCCAAACTCATATTTTTTATGCAAGTTAGCGGTGAATTTTTCATGGTTATGTGAGCCAATTTCCAACATGCTGTCGTTAGACTTTTTTGTCACAACATTAACTACGCCAAGGTAAGCATTGCTGCCATATATCTCTGAACCAGGCCCGCGAATCACTTCGACCTTTTCAACGTTAGTTAAATCAATATAAGGCGTGTATACACTGGCTTTACCAAACGACGACTCATTGAGTCTAACGCCATCGACCATAATCAATACATAACCTGAATCTAAATACACACCGCGAGATTGTAACTTTTTATGAGAGGATACAAACTCACCGGTGACTGATTGAAATCCTGGTACAAAATTCATTAAATCAAACAGTTCCGAAACACCTAAACTGCGGATTTCAGCCTGACTAAACGTCGTCACAACAGATGGTGTATCTTTGATTGATTCACTGCGGATGCTTGCTACTTGTGTCTCAACGTTAATGAGCTGTTCAATTGACATGTCAAAAAAGTCAATTTGCTCCTGCGCGTGCAGTTGTTGCGATAAACAGAGTGAAATACTTAAGGATAACAGCGATAATTGAGACTTCAGAGACAAACCAATCATACCCATTTTGTGCATTTGTATTAATTTGAAGATTACCCCAATTTTCTCCCTGTGACAAAGCGAAATTAGACTAGATTTCGTTAAATATTTAATAACTTAACAGCCGTTAGACCATTTAATGATAGTGATTCTTTGCAGTAATGAAATTCTAAGACTATATATCAAAGGTTGGGATTGTTTAATCCAATCACTCATTATTCATTTTTCACTATTTTGGTTGTTATGAAACTGAAAATTATATTCATCTGCTTTATCCTAATTACTGAGCATGCATACTCAAAAGTAACCGAGTCATTAACTTTTGCCGCCTATTTACCGCAGTCTCCACCGTATTTTTATGTCGATGAATCGTCCAACCAACTTATTGGCATTGCCGCAGAAGTATTGAGGCGGTATAGCAAAAAGCACAACTTGCGTTTCAAATATGAATTGTCAAATCGCTTACGAGCCGAAAAGGCACTGTATGATGGTTCTGCGGATGTATCATTATTATCAAGCGAATGGGTAAAATACCCAGAGCAATTAATATTTTCAGAACCTTTTTATAGTAATGGCGATAAATTTTATGCCCTATCACCACTGCCAGACTCACCGGGTAACATTAAGAACTTAAAAGGAAAAGTCATTTGTACTCGCGAGTTTTACAAGTATCCTTTGTTCGATCAATACGTTGCAAATGATCTGGTTAAACGTATGGATACACAAAGTGAGATCCGTCAATTTAAAATGATGTTGTCAGGTCGCTGCGACTTAGCCTATATGAATGAGTGGGTGGCAACTCATATTATTAACAAAGAGTTAAACAAAAAAGATGTGATATATGGCAGTGAAAACTCATTTGATATAAATCACGGCGTGTTTGCATTTAGCCAAAAATGGCAACCTGAATTGGCAAACTTTAATCAATATTTAATCAACCTAAAAGCCTCTGGTGAGTTAGACGAAATAATTAACCAATACGTAAATTGAAGTAAATGACACCGAACGTTACGAACGTTGTCTATATTCACCTATTTATAAATTCTTATCCGTCGGTTTAATTAATAAAGAATACATAACTGGTACAACGATTAACGTGAGTACTGTCGCAAAACTCAAACCGAACATGATCACAACGGCCATGCTTTTAAAGAAGTCGTCCGATAATAATGGAGCCATCCCCAATACAGTTGTAATTGCCGCCATTGCAACCGGTCTAACGCGACTGATAGAAGCATAAACAATTGAATCGTAATATTCCCGCCCTTCTGCCCGCTCCAGCTTTATTTGCTCAACCAATACAATACCGTTTTTTATTAACATGCCGGACAAACTCAAGAGGCCTAATAAACTCATAAAACCAAATGGAATACCAGTAAGTAAAAAACCAATTGTGACGCCAATAATCGCCAGAGGTACCGTTGTCCAAATAACAGTAGCCAGTTTAGCTGAATTGAATAACAACACAGTAATGATAAACATCAGGCCATAACCTAAGGGCAGTGCACCAAAAATCGGCCCTTGCGCTTTAGTTTTTGATTCATATTCACCACCCCAGGTCAATTCATAACCAGACGGTAATTCGATCGCCTCAATCTTAGGTTTAACACGCAAAAAGACCTGCTCCGCAGTTTCATTTCCTAACAAGTCATTATCGGCCATGACCGACAGCATACGCTTGCGATCTCGGCGCTTAATTACAGGATTTTCAAACTCAATACGAAATTCATCAACCACTTGTTTTAGCGGCAAATATTGATTTAATACGGGGCTATATATTTGTAAATCATCAAGCGTATTGATGGTTTTTCGCTCTTGCTCTGGTAAACGTACCAATATTGGCAAACGCTCGGTGCCATCTCGATAAACGCCGACTGTTCTGCCGCGATAGTTGGTTAGTAATAAATGATCAACATCTTCTTTGGTGATGCCTACCTCTCTTCCTGCTTCTGAATTAAAAATTGGACGAATAAGCTTCGACATATTCTTCCAGTCATCGGTGACATTAACCGCACCAGAATCGGCACGAAGAATCGCTTTTGCTTGATCAGAAAGTTGCCTCAATACATCTGGATTTGGTCCTGAAAAACGGGCTTCTATTTTTGATGCGTTTGCTGGGCCAATATCTACCCGGGTGATCTTACTCTCAATATCCGGCTTCTGAGTGGTCATATATTGATGAACTTTTCGAATCACAGGCTCAATATCGCCTTTATGATCTAATCGAATGATCAACTGTCCATAGTTGGCGTAGTTCATTTCCATAGGGTAAGTCAGCATAAAACGAGTCGCGCCTCGCCCTGCAGTCGAACTTACAAACTCTACCTCATCTATTTGTTGTACGTATTGGGCAATATCTAATCCTTGTTCAGCCGTTGAACGAATATCGGAGCCCATCGGTAGCCGATATTCCAAATAAAATAACGGTAGATTAGAAGATGGGAAAAATGCTTGTTTAACATACTTGAAACCAACCCCGGCAGCCATAAACAGCACTAACATAACTAACATAGTGAACTTGGGGAGTCTTAATGTCGCTTGCAATATAGATTTATACCCTTGGTAAAAACGTCCAGTGTAAGGGTCTGTTTTTTCATTACTTTCAACTGTTGCATCAAGGCCGGAGTTTGCTTTGGCTTCTGCGGTTTCGTTAAACAATAAATGAGCAAAAAATGGCGTTAACGTAATGGCGGTTACCCAACTTAATAACAAAGAAATTAATAATACGTAGAATAAAGAAGAAGCAAATTCACCCGTTGCATCCGGCGATAAACCGATCGGTGCAAAAGCAATGATGGCGATAAAAGTCGCTGCTAATAACGGCCACTTAGTTTGTTTAACTATTAAACTCGCCGCCTCAAGCTTACTGAGGCGCTTTTTCATGCCAATTAAAATGCCTTCGACAATTACAATCGCATTATCTACCAACATTCCCAAGGCAATAATTAACGCACCAAGTGATACTCGATGAAGTTGCCAGTCGAATACGTACATAAAAATAAGCGTGCCTAATACGGTGATCAGCAAAATCCCGCCTATCAATAACCCTGTTTTTACCCCCATAAACAGCAGCAAAACAATGATCACTATGGCAACAGCTTCCAATAAACTTAAAATGAATCCGTCAACTGAACTTTCGACTTCTTGAGGTTGATTATAAACTGTATCTAAATGGATGCCGTATGGTCGATACTGCTCCAATTGTTGTAACTTTTTATCGACTGCCTTGCCGACATTCACCACATTTTCACCGGATGCAAATGACAAACCTACGTACAAGGCTTGTTTACCATTATGATGAACAATGTGACTTGGTACCTCTGTAAAATCTCGGTAAATGCGTGCCACGTCAGACAGCTTTATACGTTTGCTTTGACCCGGTGGACTTATCAATAAATTGCCCATTTCCTGCACGGATGTGAATTCGCCTGTTGGATGAAAACGAATATTTTCATTACCTACTCGCACAGAGCCCGCATTTGAAACTACATTTTGGTGCGCCAATATCTGATATATGTATTCCGCAGACAGTCCTAATGACACCATTTTATTGTTAGATATCTCGATGATAACTTGCTCTTGTTGTTTGCCTTCAACAACCACCTTGCCGATGCCATCGACCAAAACTAATTCACGACGAATAAAATCCACATAATCGTTAATTTCATCGTAATTAAAGCCGTCGCCGGTTACCGCCAGTAAAATGCCAAACACATCGCCAAAATCATCTTTTACAATGGTGGGGTGCGTACCTGAAGGCAAACTTGGCTGGAAGTCATTGATCTTTCGCCGCAGTTCATCCCAAATTTGCCTAAGCTCATTTTTACGATAAATCGGTTTCATTTCGACAATGATTTGCGAAACACCGTTCGTGGTAATTGACTTTATATAATCAACGTAAGGTAGTTTCTGAATTTCATTTTCTAATGGATAGGTGACTTCTTCTTCAACTTGCTCTGGTGATGCACCCGGATATTGCGTGACGACAATGGCTTGTTTGATTGCAAACTCAGGATCTTCTAACTGCCCCAATTCGAAGTAAGAAATAATTCCACCAAACAATAACAACAACGCAAACAGCCATGAGCTGGTTTTTTGGGTAATAAAGTATCTTGCGATATCGAAACCTTGACTCATGTTAGAGCCCTCTCTCACGAGTCCAAGGTGTCACTTTTTGCCCTTCTGCAATTAAATGACTACCAGCTGCAATGACTCTGTCATTTACTTTAATATTGTCATTAATAGCCTGAATAATTGCGCCTTGTTGGCTCAGTCGAATAAGCGACACTTGGTGCAATTCGGTCACGTTATTTTCTGTTAAACGATAAACGAAATGTTTATCTTCACCCGCGTATTTATTGGGCAAAAATACCGACTCGACAGGCACAACAAAGACGTTGGCAGGTGCATCAATTAACTTATCCATTTCAACGTACAGTTTGCCCGTCATACCGGCCAATACATTAATGTCTTGTGGCGGCTTAAACGAAAATACAACCTTGTACGATTTTGTCGCGGGGTTTGGCGTTATATCGTGTTCACGTGAAGTAACTTTAAATTGCGTATCTGGTTTAGCATCTAATATCAAGGTGGGTTGATAAGCGTTTGTTTCTTTGGATTTTGGGATCCTTGCCATTAAAGCTTCTGGCACTTGAATCGCCACATCAACCGTGTCACGTCCTTGCAGCTCCATAATAGGTTGTTTTGCTTGAATAAATTCAAATGGTTCGACATGTACTTGTGCAACAATTCCAGAGAATGGCGCTTTAAGCGTGGTATATTCCAAGTTGGTTTTGGCTGCATCTAACTGCGCCTCTGCAATATCGAGCTGGGCTTGCGCTTCATCGTAGGCGGATGAGGCAATGAGCTTGTCTTTAAATAACGTTTGAGCACGATTAAACTGACTTTGCATTAAATCATAGCGAGCTTTGGCTTGTTTAACTTGTAACTTAAAGTCTTGGTCATCTAAGCGCGCTAAGACTTGGCCTTTCTCGACTTCAACACCAGCGACTACCAAACGTTCAATAATTTCGCCATTAACTCGAAACGCCAATTGCGCATCCTGTGTCGGCTCAACCGTTGCGGTAAATGTTTTAATACTTGAACCATTGGCAGGCTCAACGGTCGCAATCTTGGCTGGTCGAACAATCTCCTTTTGCTGTTGCTTTAGATCAGACTCTGTACAGCCAAGTAATAACAAGCTGGCAATGATCAAAGCGATGATTTGCAATATCCAAGTCTTAAAGTCATTCATTTATTTTTTCCCGTCGAGATTTATCCAACATTTACTAACTTAACTCAGGATTTAATTTAATAATATTTATATTAAATTAACATCTTTATAAATTATTTTTATATATTAAAATCCTGATATTCACCTCCAAAACATACAGTTCAAGCGATTATGAATTTAGACTTGCTTCGCTCCCTGCACGCAGTAGTTAAAACAGGTTCTATTAACCAAGCTGCAGAAATCCTTTGTAAAACTCAACCTGCTGTCAGCATGGCAATAAAAAGATTAGAACAAGATGTTGGATTTACTATTTTTCATCGCAATAAATATCGTTTGCAATTGACGGACAAAGGTAAAATTTTCTATCAAAAATCTCGTGTTATATTGGAACAAGTTGCTGGTTTAGAAAGCTTAACCGACAGTTTTCGGCGCGGCGAAGAACATCAAGTCAACATCGCAATTGAAAGCAGTACCAATATCAATGCAAATGTCGCCTATTTAAAAGCCTTACAGCATAAATTCCCTAATACTGAACTGTTAATCAAAAGTAGCCATCAATTAAACTCGTTAACCTTGTTACAAGAAGGTTCGGTAGATTTAGTGATCAGTCCTTGGTTGGTTACTTTTGAATCAGAAGGCAATTTTGAGTCTAAGTTGATAAACAACTTTAGCTTCTTTTTATGTGGTCATAAGTCGTTGTTTGAGCCATTTGGCATTACTGAGTCTTCACAGATCACCAACAAGATATTGAGTCAGTTGCCACAAGTAGTGCCGCAACAGCTTGCATTAAATATCCAACCATCTTCTCTTGTGCCTCATATTGGCAAATCGATCATTAAGCTTGACGACATTCATTATTTTATTGCAGCACTTAAAGCTCCCTTGGGCTGGGGGGCGATGAGCGATGCTTTGTGGAATGACGAGATGGAACAAGAGTTTTTTAAGTTCTCGTTCCAATCCAGTACCTCGCCTATCATAGTGGAAACCCGATTGGTCAAAAACAGAAACCAAATCTTAGGCCCCGCAGCGCAATTTTTATGGGACTCATTTTAGCCACGAAATTAATCCTGCGGGATCCTTACCCAGCCTTCCATTAATACCCGGGCACTGCGGCTCATAGAGACTTTGTTAACTTGCCATTGCCCATCTAAATTGGCTGTTTCTGCGCCAACTTTTAACGTACCGGAAGGGTGGCCGAAAGTCACAGAGGTAACATCTCCGCCACCTGCTGCTAAATTAACCAGAGTATTAGGTATGGCAGCTGCGGTCCCTATTGCAACAGCGGCAGTTCCCATCATAGCGTGATGGAGTTTGCCCATAGACAAAGCTCTTACATTCAGATCAATATCATTAGCTACAACCTGTTTACCACTCGAAGAAAGATAACTTTTTGCCGGTGAAACAATTGCTATCTTTGGCGTGTGTTGTCTCTCCTGAGCTTGTTCAATATCATTTATTAGCCCCATCTTTAATGCGCCGTGAGCTCGAATATATTCAAACATCGCTAATGCTTTTTCATCTGAATTAATGTGTTCTTGCAACTCAGTGCCTTCATACCCAAGTTCATCTGCATTTAAGAAAATAGTCGGTATACCGGCATTTATCATGGTTGCTTGTAAACTAGCGCCCGAAAAAATTCCGTTGCCCGGAACTTCTAATAC
Source organism: Gammaproteobacteria bacterium (assembly GCA_013373245.1). GTDB lineage: Bacteria > Pseudomonadota > Gammaproteobacteria > Enterobacterales > Alteromonadaceae > Psychrosphaera. The sequence goes on along the minus strand of JABXID010000203.1, from coordinate 8,125 downwards.
GTCGACAAGATTGCCAGTTGGAAACATAGCGTCTGTCGCATCTACCGGGGCAACAAAATCAACCTGCACTTCCGCCGCTGGAAATGTGACGCCATCTAGTTCAAAGTCACCCGTTTCTTGCACTTGACCATTAGTTATTGGTACATGAGCGACGATTGTTTTACTGATATTTTTTTGCCAAATACGAACTTTGGCAACACCGTTTTTTGGAATACGTTGTGGATCTACTAAGCCATTATTAATAGCAAATGAGCCAACGGCAGCTGTTAAATTGCCACAGTTTCCACTCCAATCTATGAAAGGTTTGTCTATTGCTACCTGGCCAAATAAATAATCCACATCGTGGTCGTGCACCGAACTTTTACTGATGATCACCGTTTTACTCGTACTTGAAGTAGCACCGCCCATGCCATCGGTATGTTTACCATATGGATCTGGACTACCAATCACGCGTAATAGAATTTTGTCTCGTGTTTCTCCTGCAACCTGTGCAGATTCTGGTAAATCCGTTAAATTGAAAAAAACACCTTTTGAAGTGCCACCACGCATATAAGTTGCAGGGATTTTGATTTGAGGTTTATGAGACATTTTATAAATTAACCTTTAATAAGATCCCCGCCTTCGCGGGGATGACGAATTAAATCGCACTCTAAAAGTGCCATTCAAAAATTGATTAAATGGATAACGCAGGAATTTTGTTTGAGAGCAAGGCGAAAGCGCAGAGCTTGGTTTACCAAGTGAGCACTTTTAACGCAGCTATCAAATAAAATAACCAGTTAGACGTTTGATTGCAGGAAGTCTTGGGCGAATTTCTGTAATACACCACCAGCTGCGTGTACAACCACTTCTTCCGCTGTATCTAAACGACACTTAACAGGAATAGTGATCTTCTCACCATTTTTCCTGGTCATTTGTACAGACATTGCTCCGCCTGGCGACGTTTCACCTGTCACATCAAACGTTTCAGTGCCATCTATATGGTAGGTATGTCGAGTTTCGCCGTTAACAAACTCAAGTGGCAACACTCCCATGCCTATCAAGTTTGTACGATGAATGCGCTCAAAGCCTTCTGCTACAATAACTTCCACGCCCGCTAATCGAACGCCTTTCGCCGCCCAATCTCTTGATGAGCCTTGTCCGTAATCTGCACCTGCAACAATAATCAAAGGCTGTTTCCGTGCCATGTAGGTTTCTATTGCTTCCCACATGCGGCTTTCTTTGCCTTCTGGTTCAATTCTCGCCAACGAGCCTTGTTTTGTGATCTTTTCTCCATTAGGGCCATTTTCATAACACATTTCGTTAAATAACTTAGGATTAGCAAATGTTGCTCGCTGTGCGGTTAAGTGATCGCCACGATGCGTTGCATACGAGTTAAAATCCTCTTCCGGCAATCCCATTTTGTGAAGGTACGCGCCTGCGGCGCTGTCTAACATAATCGCATTTGACGGCGATAGGTGATCCGTTGTGATGTTATCTCCTAACACCGCCAGTGGACGCATACCTTTCATGGTGCGTTCTCCAGCCAATGCACCTTCCCAGTATGGTGGTCGACGAATATAGGTTGATTGCGGGCGCCAGTCGTATAATGGACTTTCCGCGGGTTCAAATGAACCTAAATCAAACATCGGCGTGTAAACCTTTTTGAATTGCTCAGGTTTTACATACTCATTCACAATCGCATCGATTTCTTCATCACTCGGCCAAATGTCTTTTAGCGTAATGGCATTGCCATCCTTATCGAGGCCAAGAGCGTCTTGTTCGATATCAAAGCGAACCGTACCGGCAATCGCATAAGCGACGACTAATGGCGGTGATGCAAGAAACGCTTGTTTTGCATAAGGGTGGATACGGCCATCAAAATTACGGTTCCCTGAAAGAACCGCGGTGGCGTATAAATCACGGTCAATGACTTCCTGTTGAATTTTTGGTTCCAACGCGCCTGACATACCATTACAGGTCGTACAGGCATAAGCGACAATACCAAAGCCCAGTTTTTCCATTTCAGATAATAAACCAGCTTCTTCTAAATACAGTTTTGCCACTTTAGAGCCTGGTGCAAAAGACGTTTTCACCCAAGGTTTACGCACTAAGCCTAATTCGTTTGCTCGTTTGGCAACGAGACCTGCTGCCACAACATTTCGCGGATTTGATGTATTAGTACAAGAAGTAATCGCAGCGATGATACATGCGCCATCAGGCATTAAACCTGAAGCTTCTTGTGCTTTAGCATCTGCCAAATTGCCAGCGATTTCACGCTCTTTAAGGGCTGATGTTGGCAAACGACGATGCGGGTTTGACGGACCTGCCATGTTGCGACCAACACTTGATAGATCAAATTCAAGCACTCGCTCATATTCAGCATCTACTAAATCGTCAGCCCATAAACCAGTGTGTTTGGCATAGGTTTCAACCAATTGAACTTGTTCTGATTCACGACCTGTGATTTTCAAATAATCAATGGTTTGTTCGTCGATGTAAAACATGCCAGCAGAGGCGCCGTATTCAGGGGTCATGTTCGAAATTGTCGCTCTATCACCTATAGATAATGAGCTTGCGCCTTCACCGAAAAACTCTAAATATGCACCAACCACTTTTTGATTGCGTAAAAACTCAGTGATCGCTAAAACGATATCAGTTGCAGTAATACCCGGTTTTCTCTCACCAATCAGCTTTACGCCGACAATATTAGGTAAGCGCATCATCGAAGGTCTGCCCAACATAACGGTTTCCGCTTCTAATCCACCTACCCCTATAGCAATAACGCCAAGTGCATCAACATGAGGTGTATGGCTGTCGGTGCCAACACAAGTGTCAGGGAAAGCCACACCGTCTCTCAATTGAATAACCGGCGACATTTTTTCCAGATTAATTTGATGCATGATGCCGTTTCCAGCTGGAATAACGTCCACGTTTTTAAACGCTGTTTTGGTCCACTCTATAAAATGGAACCTGTCTTCGTTACGTCGCTCTTCAATGGCGCGGTTTTTATCAAAGGCATCTGCGTCATATCCCGCATGTTCCACCGCTAATGAGTGGTCAACGATAAGTTGTGTTGGTACAACCGGGTTTACTTTAGCGGGGTCTCCTCCTTTATCTGCAATGGCATCACGCAAACCGGCCAAGTCAACCAAGGCGGTCTGACCTAAAATATCATGACACACAACTCTTGCCGGATACCAAGGAAAATCGAGCTCTCGTTTATTGTCGATAATTTGTCGTAACGACGCAGTTAAATCGTCTGGGTTGCATTTTCGAACTAACTGTTCTGCTAATACTCTTGAAGTGTATGGTAACTTGGCGTAACTGCCCGGTTTTATAGCTTCAATGGCCTCTTTGGTGTCATAAAAATCTATGCCGGTGTCTAATAGCGGTTTGCGATACTGGTAATTCATGGTGACTTCCAATCGTGTATTTAGATGATCGTATAAATAAGATAAAGGTGACCGGTGGACATATTTTTAAATGATCATCGGTCACTTACAGGAAAGGCAATATTTAACGCGAGGCGATTGGTTGCACTTTTCTTGGTTCTACGCCTGTGTAATCAGCACTTGGGCGAATGATACGATTGTTTGAGCGCTGCTCCATAACATGAGCCGCCCAACCAGTTAATCTAGAACACACAAAAATAGGTGTGAACAATTTCGTTGGAATTCCCATAAAGTGATACGCTGACGCGTGGAAAAAGTCAGCGTTGCAGAATAGCTTTTTGGTGTCCCACATGTATTCTTCGCAAGCGACTGAGATATCGTATAAAGACGTATCACCAAATTCATTTGCTAGTTTTTCAGACCACTTCTTGATGATCACATTTCTTGGATCTGACTCGCGATAAATGGCGTGACCAAAGCCCATAATTTTTTCTTTACGTTCTAACATGCCTGCCATTTGAACTTTTGCGTCTTCTGGCGATTTAAATTTTTGGATCATATCCATTGCCGCTTCGTTCGCTCCGCCGTGCAACGGTCCTCGAAGTGAACCAATTGCGCCAGTAATGCAAGAGAACATATCTGACAATGTAGAAGCACAGACTCTGGCGGTAAACGTTGAAGCATTAAATTCATGTTCGGCGTATAAAATCAAAGATACATCCATCACTTTACGATGCAATTCTGATGGTGTTTCGTCTAACAACAACTTTAAAAAGTGACCACCGAGCGATTCCTCATCTGTGTTGCAATCAATTTCAACACCATCATGAGAGTAACGATACCAGTAACACATAATGGCCGGGAATGCCGCTAACAAACGATTTGCCGTATTATTCTGCTCACTAAAATCAACTTCAGGTTCTATATTTCCCAAAAAGGAACAACCTGTGCGCATCACATCCATAGGATGTGCTGTGGCTGGAATACGCTGCAAAACTTCTTTAAGCGCTTGTGGTAAGTCACGTTGTCGCTTTAATGCTGATTTATAATCGTCTAACTGTTGTTGATTTGGTAGGTCACCGTTAAAGAGCAAATAAGCCACTTCTTCAAAGGTTGCATTGTCTGCTAAATCTGACACGTCGTAACCGCAATACGTTAAGCCAGAACCAGACTTACCAACCGTACATAATTTAGTTTCACCCGCACTTTGACCGCGAAGCCCTGCACCACCTAATTTTTTATCAACCATTGTATTAATCCTGTTGTTAATGCCTAAAAAGGCACTGTAGAGTTATTTGAAATACAGCTTATGCCGCTTTATTTTTTTATAATTTGTTATTTATTTTTGCCTTCAGCGAATAACGAGTCTAACATTTGCTCGTACTCGTGATAACCAAGATAATCATACAACTCCATTCGAGTTTGCATGCTGTCTACTACTTGTTTCTGATCGCCATTTTCTAAAATGCTGGTATAAACATTTTCTGCCGCTTTGTTCATCGCCCTAAACGCACTGAGTGGATAAAGCACCATAGCTGCGCCCCACTCGCCTAATTGTTCTTTGTTCCACAACTCGGTTTGACCAAACTCGGTAATGTTAGCCAAAATTGGAACATCCAAGGCTTCACTGAACGCTCTGTAATGCTCTTCCGTTTTGACTGCTTCAGCAAAAATACCGTCTGCTCCGGCTTCTACGTACGCTTTTGCTCTTTCAATTGCAGCGTCTAACCCTTCTTGAGCAAATGCATCGGTACGCGCCATAATAAAAAAGTCTGGATCGGTGCGGGCATCCACCGCAGATTTAATTCGATCAACCATCTCTTCAGTAGAAACGATTTCTTTATTTGGGCGATGACCGCAGCGTTTTTGCGCAACCTGATCTTCCATATGAACAGCAGCAGCACCAGCCTTTTCCATATCCTTAATCGTTTTTGCAATGTTAAATGCACCGCCCCAACCTGTGTCTATATCAACTAAAAGTGGCAAATCACATGCAGAAGTAATGCGTTGCACGTCAACTATTACGTCGTTTAGTGAAGTCATACCTAAATCTGGTAAACCATAAGACGCGTTAGCAACACCACCGCCTGACAGATAAATTGCCTTGTGACCTATTTGCTTAGCCATCATCGCGCAATATGGATTAATGGTCCCGACAATTTGTAGCGGTGAATTATCGAGTAAAGCTTGTCTAAATTTTTTTCCTGCACTCATTTTCGTCTCGTATTATTTTGTTTTGATTTAGTAGGGTGAATGTCTAAAAAGCTAACGACGATTCTTTTCGTTCGTAAGCTTAGTTTGGATATTCCTCATTGAGTAGGTAATGTGTCGACGCATTAACATTTCTGCCAGCTCTTCATCGCGGTTAGATATCGCACTAACAATATTTTTATGTTCGTCAAATGCGGTGCTTACCCTAGGACCAGCCATACCAAGTTGGACTCGGTACATCCGCACTAGGTGATAAATACCGTTAAGTAACAAGGATATAAGGTGACTATTTTTACTGCCTAGTATAATGCGATAGTGAAAGTCGACATCGCCAGCCTCTTGATAATAAGACTCTGAACCTTCAACTTTTTCATAGTGTTGATTAAGTAGCTCTTTTAACTGACCAATTTCATCAACCGACATATTTTTTGCCGCTAATCGAGCAGCCATGCCTTCTAATGACTCTCTGACTTGATAGAGTTCAACTAAGCCTTCTGGTGACAAGCCAACAACCCTGGCGCCGATATTTGCTTTACGTTCCACTAAGTGACAAGTTGCCAATCGATTTATTGCTTCACGGATCACAGCGCGACTCACTTGATATTTTGTCGACAATTCAGCTTCGCTCAATTTGCTACCTGCAACTATATTGCCTTCGACGATATCACCTCGCATTTTAATAAAGGTTTTGTCCGCTGATGTTACGGCTTGTTCTGTCTCAAATATGGAGTTCACGATAACTGTTGAGCTTTAAATTAACCACTTTGTCGACAATGTAAGTCATTAACTATAAAAACTCAAACAAAAATAGCAACTTTGTCGACAATAATTCTAAATACATATTAATAAACGAGGGTTGTGGTTAACTTTGTGGGTAAGTTGAGAGTAATAGGTGGGCAAGTAACATTGAGGTAAATCAATCAGCTGAAAAATAACGCAATTTTTTTCAGTTATCACTTTCCATTATAATATATGTGATCTATAGTGGTGACATATTTCAACGTTAAATTTATTGAATAAATAAGAAGAAGATTATTTAGCGGATGAAACAGTTAGCGCACGGCTCATTGAGAGCCATTCCCCTAGCCCGGTATTTAAGTATTTCCGGGCTTTTTTTTGCCTAAGAACAATAGGATTAGCTAACCATCATAGTCAGTTGTTTGGCAGAACTTATGATGCTGGCATCTAAATTATGAATATCTTGCGCACTTTGATTAACAAAAATATCACTCACCCATTCGTTTAAATCATTGATCAGCTCATACAGAATATCGAGTGTAAACTCTTGTGCTAAACCTTGATCACAACGAGACAATGCATCGACCAGCTTAAATAGAGCGTCAGCTAAGCTGGCAAACTCATCAAGCATAAACATTATATTGGCAAATTCATGCAGCTCTTTGATGCATAGTTGAAGTGATAAAGCCCGATTAATACCGTGTTTTGCTAGTTCAATATTGATCACGCAGTCTGCGATAGCTCCTTCGAGTGCTGCGAGATCACTTTGTTCGATGTCAGAGCTTTCTAAAAACTCTCTAGCACTCAAAGACGTATAATTCATGTTGTTATCTGTGGTGTTATTAGCTTCACTGTCTATGAAACCTTCACCAAACAAGTCAAAGTCGTCAAATAAATCATACTCTTCATGTATTTGCTTTGATTGAGAAGAGTGAACTGTATCACTGTTTTCCGGCGCGCTCTGTTCAACAAGCTTATTAGAGCCTTGTTGCATAAAGCATTGTTTTTCGCCCATTAATAAATCCATTAACACTTGTTTTGTGCCGTTAGACGAACGAAATAGTTCTGCCACAAACGACTTAATGTAACTGATATCTCGTTGCGTCGATAAGTAAAATATCAACTCACCATGCTCATTTTTTACAGGGTTGATTTTCCACTCAACATTATACTCTGTGCCGTCTTTCCGGTAATTAACGGTTGAGCCGTGAAATGGGCGATCCGTTAACAAATCTCTTTTTAACCGCTTGATGGTTTGTCTTCGTGTTTTTGGGCCTTGAAATATTTTTGGTGACTGACCAACTAACTCTTTTTCTGTATAACCCGTTAATTCACACATTTTAGGGTTGGCATAGAGTATTTTAGGGTTTCTAACATCCGGCGTTGTAATTAACACGCCATCTAAACTCTGTTTGCAAAATAGTTTCGCTGCGCTAAGCATATTTTGCTGACTTGACGAGTACCTGATCTCTTCAAAAATTGTTTCAAAATTAGAAGGTTGCATTAGCTTGAGCTCCAAATAAGCAAAATTACAGTTAAAGTTTCGATGGCAAACGAGTACACAGGCACTCAAAGTAGCCATAACATAGAATTAAATATTATAAGTGCTGGAGATCACCATGTATCTAGGGGAAGGCCTTAATGAGCAGCCTCCTAAGTGATATCGAAGTATTCAAAATAAACGATCAGTGTCCCGTCCTAAAATAAGTTGACGGTTTTTTTTAAAGGCCAGTGATTTTATCATTGGCCTTTTTCGTTATGCACTTGGTTAGGTGTTTTCATTCCTAAACTTAAGTGCGGTCTTA
>JABXID010000276.1 GCA_013373245.1 Gammaproteobacteria bacterium | reverse complement strand
GCTTACAGCTTACAGCTTACTTCGGAGCTTCCAATGACTACAGAACGATTTGCACACCTCCCCCACAATCAAGCCGCTGATAACAACAAGCAACCAATTTATGAGGCACTTAACGAGTTAGATTTACTGTCTAGTCGAGTGTTAGAAATCGGTTCCGGTACAGGTCAGCATGGCGTATATTTTTGCCAAAACAGCAAAAATCTAACCTGGCAATTAACTGAGCATCCAGCCAATATGGCAGCAGTGCTTAGTTGGCATAAAGTCGCCGAATCCGAAAATATAGATAATTTACTAGCTCCAGTGTCGTTTGATATTGCAATCGATAACTTATCCCAGATGTTCAATAACGTTTATAACGCTCCTGATGGTTTTGATGTGGTATACAGCGCTAATGTTTTGCATATCGTCAGTAAAAAGTTTGCCAAACATATGATTGATCAGTGCGCGGACTTTTTAATTCGAGGGCAAAAGTTGGTGTGTTACGGTCCATTCAAGCAAAATCAAAAGTTCACCACTGAATCAAACGCCGAATTTGACTGTTGGTTGAGATCAGAAGGATACGGCGGAATAAATGATATTGCCGATATTGAAGTTTGGTCGCAATCGAGGTTAAAGTTAACGGATTGGCTGGCGATGCCAGCAAACAACTTTTTACTCGTTTATCAAAAACTGTAAATATTTAGCCACTCATTGGAATTAAAAATAATAATACGGATTAGTTTATGTCGTTGTTAAATAAAAACCTCTTTTTAGTCAAAGAACACATTGGGTTGTTCAAAGCGTCAAATAACTTCGACATTTTTGATCCCGAGGACGGTACGCCGTTGATGGAATGTCGAGAGCCGAATTTATTTTGGTTAACCAAGCTCTTGCGTTTTACCGATGCCAAACGTTTCACTCCGTTTGATATTCAAATTAGAACGGTTTCAGGCGAACGCATGGTGCGGGTGGTTCGCGGTCTTTCGTTGTTATTATCAAAAGTGGAAGTCAGAGACGCCAATAATGAGTTGGTGGGGTATTTTTCACAAAAGCTATTTTCAATTGGTGGTCGTTTTGATGTGTTAGATAAAGAAGAAAATGTAATCTGCACTTTGGAAGGCACATGGATGGCTTGGAATTTTTATTTCAAACAAGGTGACACTACCCTCGCCCATGTTACAAAAAAATGGAAAGGGTTGGGCGCTGAGATGTTCACCAGCGCCGACAATTATGTATTGGAAATCAATCCAGAAGTACCGCAAAATTCTGACATTCGAAAACTGATTCTTGCAGCCGTGATGTGTATCGACATGGTATTAAAAGAATAATGTCCTAGTAGGAACTAGGATTCAGACCTAGGCACAAAGTCCAGCACTGTGGCATTTATGCAATATCTTGGTTTACCGTTTGGGCCGTCGTTAAATACATGGCCCAAATGGATATCAGATGTTTTTGCTCGTACTTCAACACGCTGCATACCGTAACTATAATCTTTTTTATAAATGACTGAATCCTCAACTGCTTGGGTGAAGCTTAGCCAGCCTGTACCTGAATTAAAGCGATAGCGCGTATCAAACAAAGGCTCGCCGGAGAGTTTGTCGACAAATACACCGTCTCCGGTATTTTTGAACAATTCATATTGTTTGCAAAATCTCGCGTCTGTGCCTTTGGCAAAAGCGACATTAAACGCTTCACTTTCTCCTAACTTAAAATAACCAAGCGCTTTGTAAAAGTCAGTGGCGTTGACGTAACCTTGAATACCAAATTGTTCAACGCCATTGTTCATAAATAAAATAGTCGGTGTTGCCCACGTTGGTGATGTAATCTTGAGTTCATGAAGTTGAGAGGCTTCGCGAAATACCATTGGAATTGACCCTTTATAATCATTGGCGACATCTTGTTTGAACTTGTCGCAATAAGGGCAAAACTCGGAGTCGATAATAACGATTTTTTTACCCTGTAAAAGAGCCGTGTTATCAAGTTTGGTAACCGCTCCTTTATTATTTTCACTGTTAGAAAAAGTGACGCCCGTTGAATGATCAGGGCAATATCCGTTTGGATTTTTTGCGATATAGTCTTGGTGATACTCTTCAGCGGGATGGAAGGCGTCAAGTGGCTTTATGATAGTTGCAATCTCACCGTAACCAGCGTCATTAAGCAGTAACTGAAATCGCTGTTTGACGATTTGTGAAATGCTTTGTTGTTGTTCACTATTAAATAAAATGGTTGAGCGATATTGGGTGCCAACGTCGTTGCCTTGACGATTAACTAAGGTTGGATCATGCATTTCAAAAAAACGCTTTAGTAAAGTCTCTAACGACACACTATCTCTATCAAATGTTACGTGGATAACTTCTGCGTAGTTGTTAGGGTTAAAGCGGTGTTTGCGTTTGATGATTTCTTGGTAAGCAGGCTCAAGTCCTCTGCCGTCTGCATAACCTGATACTACGTCTATGACACCTGCCATTTGTTCAAAGCGTTTTTCCGCGCCCCAGAAACACCCTAACCCAAGTACGATAGAATCTGTATTTGAACTCATCATGGCTTGATTGGTTTTAATATCCAGCGCTTTAATGGTTTGGCCATTTTTAACCTGTGGTGCGGTAGAAAATGATTTTCCCGGTAACAACGTAAAGCCAACCGCCATCATTAAAATTATGGAAAATATAGAGATTTTAGACAACATCATACACCTCAAAAAAACGTCTTTATTCACAACACGCTCTAGCAATTAAAATCGACAAACCAATATATATAACCGGAGAAAAGGTAATAAAATTTCATCATTTACATTAATGGCTGGCTGAGACTGAAACGCTAGCGAGACATTTTTACGCTTTCCCCTGATGAAATTTTATAAGTAAGAAGCAAAGTAAAAGATCAGTTTAGTAGAGCGTTAATCATCAGGAGACTATGCAAAATCAGTAAAAACCACCTTTTGGCCAATTTGACCAAAAGGTGGTTTTTGTAGTTTTACTCTTTTGATTTACACATCCCGTTTTTTACTTAAATTTATGAATTTTAATAATAATTTAAATTGGCATCGCCGTTGCTATGTTATACGCAACTAAACGAAGGAGAGTCATTATGAATTTTTTAACTAAATCAATTACAGCAACAGTGTTAACTTTAACAACTATCGGTGCAGTAAATGCAGCACCTCGCGTAATCGCAGCGGATAATTACATCACATCTAAAATTTGTGCCGCAGCTTCTGGTTCAAGCAGTGTTAAGTTGCACAAAGTAATTAAAGATGCCGGTTTAACCAAGCAGTATGTGGTAGACAATGTGCAATGTAATGATCAAAACATAGTGTCATTTGTCAGCGAATATGGTGAAAACGCAGAAAAAATGGTGGATAAGTTAACTCAAGGTAAATACAAAACTCAGGTAAAAGTTACCGATTTAGCCTCAAATTAATCGAAATTTGAAAGTAGAAACAGTATTAGATGAAAACGGCAGCATTCGCTGCCTTTTTTATTGGCAAAAATTAGCGGCTAGTCTTTTTTAAAAGGTAAGCGTTGCGAGCAATCCTCCATATATTCTTCATTACCTAATTGTTCTCGTTGACAAAACTCAGCCACGGCTTGGTGAAATGGCTCAAGAGTTAAGTGATGAAATGAATAAGTGTGGGTTGGTTTAAAACCTCGCGCAATTTTATGTTCCCCTTGTGTGCCCGGATTAAAACAGTTCAATTTATGTTTAATCGCAAACTCAATACCTTGGTAATAACAAGCTTCAAAATGCAGCAGTTCATAATTTTCAATAGAACCCCAATAACGGCCGTACAATGTGTCGGAAGAACTCAGATATAATGCTGCTGCGACAATGCGAGAATGATCATCTCGACAAAACAAGATATGCACATGTTGACTCATTGATTGACAAATATGCTGAAAAAACTCTTTGTTTAAATATCCCTTTTGTCCACGTTTGTTGTAGGTGGATTGATAACATAGATAAAAAGTATCAAGTTCCTCTTCGTTGACATCATTACCGCTTTTCCAATAACAACTAAACCCAGCGGTCGAAATCTTTTGTCGTTCTTTTAAAATGTTCTTTCGTTTGCGGGCGGTCATTAAACCAAGAAACTGATCGAAATCCTTTAACTGATTTTGTTGTTCGTCTTGATTAAACCAGTGAAATTGGTGGCCGTGACGCTTGATCCAATTGACGTGTTCAGAGTTAAGTGGTGACTGTGGAAACAAATAATGAAAGCTGGAGTAATCCTCATCGAGTCGTTGATGACAATATTCTTTGATCACCTCAAACGCGGTTAATTCATCGGCGTCTGTATTTGACAACCACTTACTACATGGAACCGGAGAAAACGGAATGGCTGCTAATAATTTCGGATAATAATTTAATCCATTGCGGTGGTAGGCATCCGCCCATGCCCAGTCGAACACATATTCGCCATATGAGTGATGTTTTTGATAACTGATAAACAACCCGAGCTCTTGCTCATTCCGATATAAAAAGTGACGGGGTAACCAGCCTGTATTTTCACCGACAGATCCCGAAGCTTCCAAAGCGTTTAAGAACTCAAATTGAGTAAATGGTGTTGTTGAATAACTAAAAATCTCAGCTTGTTGCTGAGGGGATATATACTCACTGAGTTGCTGTAAGTTATTTAGGCAAACCCAGTTTTGTAAATCACTGAATTTAGCGTGTAAATTTGTCATTTTGATGGATGAAAATCCCTGTGGTTTCAAGTATGATGGCCGATTGTGAATATTGGCGGCGGTCATCAGAAATGCCGTTTTATCATCTTTTTATTAAGTCGAGTTTATGCAACTTGTAGTTACTAAGTCTAATACTTTAAACGCGTTTTCTTGGATCAAACAAGGTTGGCGATTATTTACTTTGCAACCTGGTCCTTTTATGGGCATGAGTGCGATTATTATAGCTTGCACCTTGTTGGCAAATTTGAACGTTTTGTTTGGCATCATTGTCGTGTTTCTGACACCATTTTTATCTGCTGGATTTTATCACTGTGCCAGCAAAGCGGAGCAAGGTGAGAAGCTGTCGGTTACGGATTTATTCTTACTGCTTGGTCAAATCAGCAAGTACCGCGTGTTTATCCGCTTGGCAACCTTTAGTGTGTTATTCAGTATTTTAATCACGTTTGTAGCCGATGATATAGCCCTAGCTATACAAGAAGAGCGCATACCTGAGTTCCAAGATTTATTGGTATTTGTGGTTTTGCTTGCTATTAACTTCATGTTATTTGCTTTTGCTGTGCCCGCTGCTTGGGTGGCGCCGGAAAAGCCAGCGTTGGAGTTAGTTGGTCAAAGTTTTCAAGCGTGTTGGATAAACGCTATTCCGTTAACGGTTTATGGTCTGATTATTTTGATACTGATATTCATTGCTATGCCAATAATATTAGTTGGGTGGTTGATTTTATATTCGGTCAGCGTTTTGTCCTTTTATCAAATGTTTTTGACCATATATCAACCTGAGCAATCACCGAAGGAAACTGATATCGAAAATACTCTTGAGCCTGACGTCGTAGAGAACGATAGTGATACTCAAGATGGTCAAACTTCAAATGAGCAGGAATCGGATGTTCAACAAGAAGACGTTC
>JABXID010000243.1 GCA_013373245.1 Gammaproteobacteria bacterium | reverse complement strand
TAAAGGTCATTGACGGTCAACAAACGTTAGACGATGGCACAGTGCAATACGTTAACGAAGTCACTATTGCTCGACTAGAGCAAGATCCTCCACGAGGCCACAGTGGTACCGTGTTTGATTATGTCTCCGATGGATTAGCACACGTAAAAGAACTCATTGAAGAGTTTAATCAGCTTTCGATGTTAATTGCTGAACAACCGGAGTTAATGAGTAAACTCGAAACGATTCAACAAGAAATTGACCAACATCATGGCTGGACGTTAGAAACTCGAATTCAGCAAACGTTATCTACACTAGGATTAGAGCCTGAACAAGATGTTGCAAAATTGTCAGGTGGTTGGTTGCGTAAACTAGCTTTGGCAAAAGCATTGGTAAAACAGCCGGATGTTTTATTACTCGACGAACCTACCAACCACTTGGATATTAGCGCAATTCAGTGGTTAGAAAAGTTTCTAAAAGACTTTAATGGTGCGATTGTTTTCATTTCTCACGATAGGGCATTTATTCGCTCTTTGGCGACGCGTATTGTTGATTTAGACCGCGGTAATTTAGTGTCGTTTGAAGGAAGTTACGAATATTACCTAGAAGAAAAACAGCGCTTATTAGAAGTCGAAGAGCAGCAAAACGCACTGTTTGATAAAAAGCTGGCACAAGAAGAAGTATGGATCAGGCAAGGTATTAAAGCGCGTAGAACCAGAAACGAAGGTAGAGTTCGTGCGTTAAAAGAGCTCCGCAAAGAACGCAAAGGCAGAATCGAAGCGCCAAAAAATGCCAAGATGACGGTGCAACAAGGTGAAAAATCAGCGAAAAAGGTATTCGAAACAATCAACGTTTCTTATTCCATTCCTGATAAAACTCTTATCTCTGATTTTTCCTCTTTAGTTATGCGTGGTGAACGCATTGCGTTGGTTGGTCCAAACGGCGTTGGTAAGTCAACATTGATTAAACTCATGCTTGGTGATTTAGCCCCCGAAAAAGGAAAGGTTAAAGTTGGCGAAAATCTGCAAGTGGCGTATTTCGACCAGCACAGATTAGCACTCGATTTAGAACAAACGGTGCAAGATAATGTTGCTGATGGCAAACAAGAAATCATGTTTAATGGTAGTTCGCGCCATGTTTTAGGGTATTTACAAGACTTTTTGTTTCCGCCAGTGCGTTCACGTACGCCAGTTAAAGCTTTGTCTGGTGGTGAGAAAAACCGTTTATTGTTAGCCAAGTTGTTTGTTAAACCTTCAAACGTATTAATTCTCGATGAGCCAACCAACGACCTTGATGTTGAAACCCTTGAATTGTTAGAAGAGTTGGTTGCCAGCTATGAAGGGACCGTACTGTTAGTTAGCCATGATAGGGAGTTTATCGATAATACTGCCACTTCCATATGGGCGTTTGAAGGGGATGCTTACATCAACAAAGTAGTTGGTGGTTACCAAGATTACGAAAGTTATTTGGCGCGTTTAGAAAGTACCAAACCCAAAATAACTTCGTCAGACTCGGAAGTAAAAAAACAATCGACGGCACAATCAATACAAAGCTCGGACAATAAATCGAGCAATGTTAAGAAAAAGCTTTCATACAAAGAGGTAAGGGAGTTAGAATCGTTGCCCAAATTGATTGAAGAGCTTGAAACGGAAATATCCGAATTACAAGAAAGTGTAAATTCCCCAGACTTCTTTAAACAAGAAAGTGATTTTACCTCGAAGCAATTGAACCATTTGGCTGAATGTGAGTCGAAACTGGAAATTGCTTATTCTCGCTGGGAAGAGCTCGAAGAAAAACAACAAAGTATTAGTTAGGTAGTAAATTTTGAAATTAAGCGTTATAGCCACTTCCGTTATGTTTGCAGCGGCAATTTCTGTGCAAACAAGTCAGGCCGCCACATATCAAATAACTGAAATTACCCCATCGGACGACTTTAAACAGCATTTCGGCAAAGCAATAGGTGACGACGGTACTGTCGTTGGTGTGATGCGCGATCAGTTTAATTTCCCCATTTACCCGGAAGAGTATTTGAGCACTATGACCTACAACGGTATCAGTTGCTCGGTATCGGATGAAGAAATTGGAACCGGTAACTTCGATGCATTTTCTACAACGTGTATTCGGGCTGCATTAGTTGACAGTGCCTCCGGAAATGCGACATATCAAAAAGTAGCATCGCTGAAATCATTTAAAAGCGATGCAAATCAAGCCTTGTTTTATCCGTTGGCGGATGTTGAAGATCCAGAACTTGGAACCTATACCTACAGTAATTTTGAGCAGTTAGTTGCTATTAATTCAGATGGTATAGCGGTTGGTACGGCTAGTGCACCATATATTCCTACTATGTTTCAGCAAACGGGTGACAGCGCGGCAATCGACCCAGTTAAATATTGGATCCGTGAATATTCATCAAGAGCTGTAATAGATATCAACGGCGAAAAACGCACGATTGAGCCTGAGATAACGCAATACGGTGGTGAAACGGTCGCAACAGACATAAGTAATTTCAACACTGACCTTAATGTCAGCTTTGTCAGTGGACAAACGTCCATAGAGATATTTGAATCCGCACAAGACGCTATTGATGCCAATTGTAATGGTGAGTTGTTCCCTGTTGATGTGTGCGTGTGGTCTTTGAGTTCACAGGGATCTATATATAAGTCGCGTCCAGTTGTTTGGCAAATTGATCCAAGCGGAAATATAGTGTCTAGCAAAATTTTTGATATTGCATTTGAACCAACCGAAGAACAAACTGGTAATTACAATGCGATAACCAGTGCGGTGAATAGTTCAGGGGTAGCCGTAGGTTACGGTCAAATTCCAAGAACCGATGGTTTTATTGTTACTCAGCCATTAATTTATACAGATGAGGGTACAAATACATTTATTGATGTAGACGACTACCTGTCGGGTTATGCGGTCGACATTAACAATTCGAATGTGGTAATCGGTCATGTTCAAAGCTCGTTTTCTAATAATTATAAAGATAAGTTCTTTATATACGATATGGATTCGAATAGTTTTGAAACTCCAACGACTTTTTATGAAACTGCGGAAAGTAATGCCAACGCAATTAATGACAATGGTATTGTGGTTGGTGAAGCAGAATATGAAATTACCAACGAGTCAGTGCGCCGTAAACACGGATTTATATATGACTCAGTCAGTAAAGAGTTTTTTGATATTAACGACTTAGTCGATTGTGGTTCTGAATACGATATTTACTCTCTTAACGACATTAACAACAACAATCAGATTGTTGCTAGCGCCCTTAAGTTAGTAGACGTTCGAGATGCGTTGGGTGTTGTTTCTACCAACAGTGACGGTACAGTGAATCAAGAACAAGTTTCAGTAACATTGTTGTTAGATCCAATCAATGGTGAGCCTGAAAACTGCTCAGATATCGACGATTCAGGTTACGAAAGACAAGGTTTATCGACTACCTTTGGTTTCATATCAATGCTGTTTGGCTTAATGCTAGGCAGACGTTGGTATAGAATTAGAGCTGCTTAACAGTAAATTCTTTATAAATATTCAATATAAAAGAAAAAGCCCATGACATCATGGGCTTACTTTTTTGTGACGGAAAAATGTTAAATTTGTGACAATTTAGTGTTGATCGACGTCTTGTTTTTGGCTATTCATATACATGTGCATTGCGCACAACAATTCTAAAATTCAATAATAAAATATTGAGGATCTGCCTATGAAAAGACAAAAACGTGATCGCTTAGATAGAGCACACTCACAAGGATATAAAGCAGGTATTACCGGACGTTCTCGAGAAACATGTCCGTATCAAAATTCAGAAAGTAAGTCACAATGGCTAGGAGGGTGGCGAGAGGCCATAGACGACAGAAATGTCGGTCTATTTAAGTAGCTGACTTACACAACCTATGTATAGAATCAAAAAAGGCTCGTTAATAACGAGCCTTTTGACTATTTGGAACATCACATCGTTTTTAGAAAGAAGATGTGTCTGTGAACAAGCCAACTTTTAAATCATTTGCTTCGTAGATTTTTTTGCCGTCTACTTCAACAACACCATCACCTAAGCCCATGTACAACTTACGCTTGATAACACGTTTTAAGTCGATACGGTAAGTTACTTTTTTAGCCGTTGGTAGAATTTGTCCGGTAAATTTAACTTCACCTACACCAAGAGCACGCCCTTTACCAGGACCACCTGACCAACCTAAGAAGAAACCTACTAGCTGCCACATTGCGTCTAGACCTAAACAACCTGGCATGACTGGGTCACCTTTAAAGTGACAATCAAAAAACCATAGATCTGGGGTGATGTCTAATTCAGCTATGATTTCGCCTTTACCGTATTTTCCGCCTTCGTCTGTAATTTTAACGATGCGATCCATCATTAACATATTGTCTGACGGTAAACGGCTGTTACCTGGACCAAAAAGATCGCCATTACCGCATGCAATTAAATCGTTTTTATCGTAGCTGTTTTTCTGTAACATAAATCACTTAGTTCTTACTTTTAAAAATTAGGCGCTAATTTAGCGAACACTTGTACGCTAAACAACTCTGAACAGTAATTTATTTGAATTAATTTGCACTATGACTAAAAAAAAGCCGCTAACTAATGCTGAAAAGCAAAAGCGTTATCGAGAAAAGAAACAAAAGTTGGGTAAAAAGGAAGTTCGCGGGTATCTCACCGAAGAAGCGCAAAGCTGTCTAGATGAAATTAAAAACTTAACGGATTGGGACGACAGTACAATTTTAAGTAATGCGATCAGGCTCACGTACGCAGCCCAGCAATGCGGTCAAATAAAACTACTTAATTCTTGGCTGGTAAAGAATAATAAATGATGTTTTAAACTGTCTGATGCGTTTGAGCTTATCCTGTGCAGCCATATATTCATCATTGCAATCATAGTGAATCTTTGGCCAATTAACTAATTCAGAGCTAGCTTAGAATTCCATCAAGCAGTCGTTTGACTATCAGATGGAAATACAACGTTTGTTTGATGTCGGATCTCAGTCAGTAATTTCGACACAGATAGAGACCTAGCAGTCTTATCTGAATCCATTTCGCCGGAATGTATCCACTTTGCAAACTCAAGTGCTTCGTAATACATTGGATTTGCGTGTTGTATTTCGCTCAGGTCCCTTTCTGGTTCACCTTTTCTGCACAATATAACCTTTTCCATTAGCGATATGCTTTTAACTTGCAGAGAGCCATTTTCAGCTTGTATTTCACTATTTACAAATGAGGTACTAACTTTCGAATGTGTAATGGCAACAGAAAAGCTAGGGTAGACAAAAATAACCTGTCCATTACCGTCAACTCCTGAATCTAAAAGGTTGGCTGTGGCTTTAATAGAATTTGGCTCACCAAACAATGCCACTGCAGTTGCAACACAATAATAACCAATGTCCATTATTGAACCGTTGGCGAAATTGGGATTGAACGTATTTGGGTTATCACCCTCGAGATACTTTAAATAACGAGACGAATACTGACAAAAGCTAAAATGTGCTTGCGTTATTCTGCCAATATTGTCGAGATTATTTTTAACTACATTAAAGTTGGGTAAGAATTCCGTAAGAAACGCTTCAAAAAGCACCACATTATTTTCTTCGGCTACCTTCAACATTTCTTTTGCTCGCTGAAAGTCGGAGGCTAGAGGTTTTTCGCACATTACGTGTTTACCAGCTTTTAGCATTTGCAGAGATTGTTCAAAATGCAGTGAGTTTGGACTTGCAATATATACTGCATCTATCTCTGAACAGCGTGCTAATTCGTCTAGGTTGTTGAATACAAACCTTGCATTGTGTTTGGTGGCTAGGACTTCAGCTTTGTTAATACTGCGAGAGTATACACCTGCAATTTCGAAACAGGTTATATCTTTAATCGCGTCTAAAAATTGTTCTGTAATGAAGTTAGAACCTATCGTTGCTATACGAATCATATCTTTTTTCTGTCTCTTAGTTCTGGTTGTTGAGTAATGGCCGTTTTTATGATCCTTTCACAAAGAGAGTGAGTGTCAAATATGCCTTGTAAGTATTCATGGTCAACATTTCGTTTTCGAACCTGCAATATAAAGTCATCTATCATATCGACGAAGCCTCGTTTCAACAAAGTAGAATCCCAATCACTGAAACCAAGCTGGTCTTCCTTTTCTTTTTGGTAGTGAGCGCCATGTGATAAATTTTCAATTTGCCATTTTTGTAATTGTCCAAAAGCTTCGAAACGTTCTTCAGTTACCCCACAAACGCGATTCATTGAGCCTTGAAAGTGCGTATTGTCATTGCTCCACTGGACATGTAAGGCAGCCAGTTCATTGTCACGCCAGTTGGTTTGTACTTGAAACTCATTAATTTCATTACTTTGACTAAAGTGTAACAAGGTATCAGCCACATGAATAAAGTCATCCATTATAAAAAACCTGGCTTTGCCCGTGATGTCAGCACGGTTTTTCTGGAGTCGTAAATTTGTAAAGTCATTGTTTTTTAGAGCGACTAACAAAGGCGCATATCTTCGATTGAAACCAACGAACAAGGGAATGTTTTTGCTGTCTGCAAGTTCAATAATTTGTTTGGTTTCGTCAAAGTTGTAACTGATAGGTTTATCTATAAAAACTGGAATATTATTTTGAATAAGAGTGTTGGCGAGTTGGTAATGACTTTCAGTGCTACTGTGAACCATAACAGCATCTGGATTAGCCAAAATAAGCGAATCTAAATTCGAATAACATTCGTCAACGCGATGTTGTTTCGCCAATGCCGTTAGCGATTCAGTATTTCGTGTACAGAGTATAGGAGTAACTTCTGGATGACTGCAGAGTATAGGTAAGTATGCTTTCTGCGCGATATCACCTAAACCAATTGAAGCTATTCTCAACATAATTCGTTACCTGTGCTTGTCCTTACGAAGAATTGCTATTTTGACACGAACTTCTTATTTTTACCGCATTTCGTTGTCAATGGTGTTAATCAGAGAAACGAGTTGTCTGATGTTTTAGATATAATTAAATTTGAACAGGGGATGAACATAGCTGAAGTGGCCCACTATAAGAGCTCACCGTATAAAGTAAATTGTCGAGAGAATATCCGGAAGAAAATTTTTATATTACTTGAGGCGCTTTTCAAACATCTCTTTTTCTTTTTGTTTTACTTCTTTAATTTTAGGCAATGCAAGTCCCAACTCCCGGCCTCGGTAGCGGGCGAAATAAGTGTTGCCGATAAACGCCAGTGTCAGCAAAACAAGTTCGATGACGATAAATAGTTTGTTTCCTTCATACGTCCAAATAGCGGTTAATCCGTGCATATAGCACCACATAAGTACAAAGTTGCTCCATGCGTAGGTATATGGATTTCCAGAAATTAATCCACGTATGGCGAACAACATGGGTAACCAAAACAAGGTCAGTGGCAAATATGCTGGGGTACTAGACGCATTCAGTAAGGTGAACAAAATCGGGTAGTAAGCTACTAGCCCAAGATAGCCAACGAGTCCAAGCATTTTTAGTTTTTTTACAAACGCAGCCATTGGCGCGTGTTTAAACGCATCTTCAATATTTTCAAATTTTTGCATGACAGTGTATTTATTCGATTGATGTATAAATGAAGGTTAAACGCTCAGTTTTAGCGCATGGCTGGCTAAGCGACGACCTAATGTGAAACAGATTTGTTTTTCTGACTCTGTTAATTCTGGCGCCGATTTTAACCCAGAAACATGGCTTGCGCCATAAGGTGTGCCGCCTGTTTGTGTATTGTGTAACTCTGGCTCTGAATATGGAACGCCCATTAATAACATGCCATGGTGTAACAAAGGCAATGACATGGATAATAGAGTTGTTTCATTGCCGCCATGCAAACTTGAACTAGAGGTGAATACACAGGCTGGTTTGTCGATGAGATCGCCCGATATCCATTGCATCGAGGTTTGCTCCCAAAAGCTTTTGAGTGGTGCCGCCATCATGCCAAAACGACACGGGCTGCCCATCGCTATACCTGCGCAGTGTTTGAGTTCATCAATGGTAACAACTGGGTACTCGGTGTCCGCAGCACTATTTTGCTCTGAGACGGTTCGGATTTTTACCTCAATCCCTTGTTTCTCAGCGCCTTTGGCTATGGCTCTTGCTAAGTTCAGCACTGAGCCATGACGAGAGTAATAAAGCACTAACAGATATGGGCTGCTCATGTTCAATTATTTCAATAGTTCAAGAACATTTTCAGGAGGGCGACCAATTACGGCTTTTTCGCCTTTTACTACTATAGGGCGCTCAACGAGTTTTGGTGTGTTTGCTAATACTCGATATATAGCGTCGTCAGATAGTGATGTGTCATTTAGCCCATTGTCTTTAAATTCCGTTTCTTTGTTGCGAATGATGTCGCGAACCGTAACACCAAGTTTCGTTACAATGTCTTTCAACTCAGCAGCGCTTAATGGAGTTTTTAAATATTCAACAACCTCAGGCGTGACACCATTTTCTTCGATTAAGGCTAATGTTTGACGACTTTTTGAACATCTTGGGTTGTGATAAATGATCATTTTTGCACCTATTAAATTTTGTTTTAATTTAAATCTTATCGATTGCAATACTATACGTTGCTCGTCGCAAATTGTCCGGTTTAAAACGTTTGATTGTTTAATCCATGACCAGTAATGCGGGTTGTTCTTAGCTCTATACGCCTTTAATATTTTTTATGTATCGCTGGCGTGTGCGGTATTCAATCTTCAATGCTTCAAGTCTAGCTACCTCAGCTTTATCGTCTGATGTCATCGACATTAAAGCTAAATCCACAGACTGAATGGCTGCACGATAATCTGCTCGTAAAGCTGCAAGTTCGGCACTGGTGGTGTGATAACGTGCCGTTTTTTCAGCTTGTTTATAAGCCGAACGTAACAACTGCATAGCCAAATAGTCGTTCGGTTTTGACAGTAAATAGTACTCTAGAATTTGAGTGGCCTTGTCTGTCTTTTTTGCTTCTAGCAAAACGTTCGCATAATTCAATGTAACCACCGAATTATTCGGTCGTAATTGGTATGCGTACGCTAGTTTTTCGAGGTACTTTTCAGGTTGTTTTTTACCAATATGAACGTCGCTTAGGGCATCGAGTACATAAAGGCTGTTTGGGGATAATTCATCAAGTTCCTTTAGTATTTTTTCAGATGCTTTTAGTTCGTCGCGATCTAAGTAAGCCAGCGCTAAGCCGTATTTCGCCGCATATAACTTATTACCACGTTCTTGTTTCACTTTCTCTTGAAACAACTCTACCGCCTGATCTTTGTCATAAATATAACGCGCGAGTATGCGAGCGTTAATTAGCAAGAAATCCAGTGAGTCGGCATAAAAGCGTTTTTCGTATTGTTGTGCTCGTAATCGAGCGTCTGTAACACGAGAATCGGCTAGTGGGTGAGTTACTAAAAACGGAAATTGTTTGGTTTTATATCGTTGCTGCTCTTGGAGTTTGGCAAAAAACTCTGCCGACGCGTAAGGGTCGAAGCCCGCCGTCGCCAATACGTTCATACCGATATTATCAGCTTCCTGTTCGTTGCCTCGCGTGTAATTAATCATCGACTGTTGTGCTGATGCCGTTGTTGCCATTAAAGCGCCTATCATGGCTTGAGGGTTAACAGCGGCTAACAAAATCGAGCCGACTATGCCAGCCAGTGTCATGTTACTCTGCTGAGATGCTGCTTGTTTTCGGCGCGCCAAATGTCGTTGTGTAACGTGGGCAATTTCGTGAGCGAGAACAGACGCTAATTGGCTTTCAGTTTCAGCTGTGGCTATTAGTCCAGTGTGAACCCCAATATGACCACCATAAAATGCAAACGCATTAATGTCAGGGCTATTGATTGTGAAAAACGTAAATGGGAATTTTACATCTTGAGAATGGGCGACGAGTCGGTTGCCCAGTGAGTTAATATATTCGTGAATGAGTGGATCGTTTAACACCGCAGTTTGACCGCGCAGTTGATCGTAAATGATCTCACCGAGCCTTTTTTCTT
>JABXID010000122.1 GCA_013373245.1 Gammaproteobacteria bacterium | reverse complement strand
TCGAACCACCGACCCCCACCATGTCAAGGTGGTGCTCTAACCAACTGAGCTACGGTTGTATCGTTTGATATTATATCGTTGATAACATCGGAAGATATTGTCCTTAAGACGGCGTGTATCCTAATCATCACTAAGTTAAAAATCAAGACGTTTTTACAACCGCTGATGCTGATTGAGTCATTTATGTACAACGAAACAAATTATCGTTGTATTTTACAAAGAAGCGCCATAGTCTAACGGCATTAATTTTTTATAAAACGTTCGTTTTAAACAAAATATGACTTCAAAAATAACCACTAAAGTTAAAATCTTGAATGCTGCCGAAGCGTTATTTGCCAACTCAGGTTTTGCAGAAACCTCTATGCGTGAAATTACCGCGAAGGCTGGTGTGAATCTAGCTTCTGTTAACTACCACTTTGGCTCAAAAAAAGACTTGATAAAAGCCGTGGTCGATCGTTATTTGGAGCGTTTTGTTCCTTTGTTGCTTGAAAAAATTGAAACATTGGAGAAGTGCAATAAAAATTATTCAGTATCTGAATTGTTTGAGTGTTTTAAGTCGCCGTTGTTGGCGCTCAATTCTATTAATAAAGACGGCTCTGTATTTTTTCTAAAGCTAATAGGGCGCGGTTATGTAGACTTTCAAGGCCATTTACGTCGTTTTATTACGGAAAAGTACGGTGAATCGCTGCAAGTCATTCAACAATGTTTTCATAAAACAATGCCTCAACTTACTCCGTCGGAAGTGTTTTGGCGCTTGCATTTTACAATAGGCACCTCGGTTTTTACATTGGCTGCTTCAGAAGCTTTAATCGACATTTCAAGGTCAGATTTTGATTTAGAAATGACGCCTGAAAAGATAGTTGATCAGTTGCTGCCATATTTAGCAGCGGGGTTCGCTAGTTGATTTCACTTGCTAAACAATCGGTCATGATGGATTTGGCTGGCGTGGAACTTACTCAAATTGAAGCTGAAATGTTGTCACATGATTTAATTGGCGGCTTGATTTTATTTAGCCGAAACTTTGAATCATCAGAGCAACTTCGAACATTAATCAAAAATGCGCGTAAAGCAGCAGGTAAGCCCTTATTAGTTGCTGTTGACCATGAAGGTGGACGTGTACAACGCTTTCGTTCGGATGAGTTTACTCAAGTACCAGCGATGGGAAGGTTTGAACAATATTTTAAATCAGCACCTGTTGATGAAATTCGTCAAGGCATCAGTTCAGTTGCTTGGTTATTGGCGTCAGAATGTTTAGCGCATGATATAGATTTAAGTTTTGCACCTGTGCTTGATTTGGAAAGAGGTTCGGAGGTTATTGGTGATAGAGCATTTAGCAGCTCAGTATCTAAAACCATAGAATACGCGATATATTGGTGTAATGGGATGCAACAAGCGGGCATGGCTTCTATAGGCAAACACTTTCCCGGGCACGGTTCAACAAAAGCCGATAGTCATATTGCTGCACCAATAGATGAGCGTAGTTTCGAAGAGATTAAACAAACTGACTTAGCCGTATTTACCGCAATGCTTGAAAATAATACATTATTCGGACTAATGCCAGCTCATGTGCAATTTGACAAAGTTGACTCGTCACCAGTGGGTTACAGTAGATTTTGGTTGCAGACGATACTTAAACAGCAATTAGGTTTTAAAGGCGCCATATTCAGTGATGATTTATCCATGGTAGGCGCCGGCGAACATTTAACGTATCCGGAAAAAGCACATAAAGCTGCAAGTGCTGGGTGTGATATGTTGCTGGTGTGTAATACGCCGGAGGGCGTAGCTGAGATATTAGATAATTGTACAGTGGACTTAGGACAAGTGTCTTCTCCAGCAAATTCTCTGATGGTTAAAAATAAACCTAGAATGCATGACGTTAAACAGTCCATTATTTGGCAATACGCTAATGGTTTGATTGACAAAATAAACAATATCTAAAGGAAAATATAAAAATGACAACAGCTTTTAACAATAATAAACATCTGCTGTTGGCGCCGCTTATGGCCGTTATCACTTTTTTAGCGGTTAATTACGGTTTGGAGCAAACGAAAGAGATCTCATTAACTCTTGCCGTGACAATTTGGGTCGGTTATTGGTGGATAACTGAAGCCGTTCCGATTCCTTTTACCTCTTTATTACCTTTTATTTTATTGCCTGCATTTGGCGTGATTGACTTTAAAGAAGCGTCTTCATCGTTTGGTAATCATGTGATCATACTGTTGATGGGGGCATTTTTAATGGCGAAAGGGTTGGAAGCATCTAACGTTCATAAACGTATCGCTTTTAACATCATTCAGTTTATTGGCGGCACCAGCGCGTTTCGCATTGTGTTTTCATTTATGTGCGCTAGCGCTTTTTTGTCGATGTGGATTTCAAATACTGCAACTGTCTTAGCATTATTACCAGTCGCGGTGGCAATTGCTGCTTCAAGTGAAGATAAACGATTTACCATCGCTTTGCTGTTGGGCTTAGCTTATTCAGCAAGTATTGGCGGTGTCGGTACGTTAATAGGTACGCCTCCTAATGTGATCTTTGCTTCCGTTTACGAAAACTTTGCCGGTCAAGAATTTGGATTTGTTCATTGGATGACGATAGGCGTGCCGATTGTCATTGTAACAATTCCAGCAGTCGCTTTGTGGTTAACACGTGGCGTTAAACTTAACACTGTGTTGTCTTTACCTAAAATGACAAGCTGGTCATTGAGTGAAAAACGAGCTTTGTTGGTCTTCGGTATAATTGTGCTGTTATGGATCACAAGAAAGGTACCGTTTGGTGGCTGGTCCGAATTAACAGGGATGACCTTGGTAGGCGATGCAACAATTGCATTAGCGGGAGTTTTGTTAATGGCAATTGTACCAGGCAGTAATAATCAACCTTTATTGACGTGGAGTAACGCTAAAACTATCCCTTGGGATATGTTGATTCTATTTAGCGGTGGGATCTGCTTGGCTAAAGGCTTTGCTGCCTCTGGATTAAGTGAGTTGATTGGTAACGCGTTATCTTCTGTGCTTGATTTACCGCTGCTTATATTACTGTTTGTATTGGCAATCTCGTTGTCATTTTTAACCGAGGTTACATCCAATACGGCGACTGCGACTTTGTTTATGCCAATACTCGCAAGTGTCGCTATGTCGAAAGGATTGCCACTTGAATTAATCATGATCCCAGCTGTTGTTTCGTGCAGCTTTGCTTTTTGTTTACCCGTTGCAACCGCGCCGAACTCAATTGTATTTTCATCAGGGCAATTAACGATCAAAGATATGGCTCGACAGGGCGTTGCACTCAATATTATTGGCGCAACACTAGTAGCCGCTGTTTGTTATTTACTGATACCTCATCAGTAGTACTCAATAACATTGTTATACAGTATCTATTAATCAATAAAAAAGGCGCTGAAACAGCGCCTTCTTTGTATTTACAATGTGCTTATTAACGTAACTCGTCTAAACACATTTCTTCTGTGATTTGAGCACACCATTGTTTAACACGTTGTTCGGTTAATTCTGGTTGGCGGTCTTCATCGATACCTAAACCAACAAAGTGATCATTATCAGCTAGGCCTTTAGATGCGACAAAGTCATAACCTTCAGTTGGCCAAAGACCCATTAAAATACCACCTTTGCCGTCCACGATGTCACGTACCATGCCCATTGCGTCTAGGAAGTATTCAGCATAATCTTCTTGGTCACCGCAGCCGAAGATAGCGTATAATTTGCCGTCGAAATCAATCTGCTCTAACTCTGGGAAAAAATCGTCCCAATCACATTGAGCTTCACCGTAATACCAAGTTGGAATACCGAACAATAGTAAATCGAATTCAGCAATTTCTTCTTTTGTGCTTTTAGCAATGTCATGAACGTCAACAAGGCTTTTGCCTAGTTCTTTTTGGATCATTTTTGCTACGTGCTCAGTATTACCTGTATCACTACCAAAATAAATGCCTACACTTGCCATTAGGTATAACCCTCTATAAATTTTTCAATGATTCTTCGATAAGTTGCGCTAGCAATTCAGAGCGACTGATGCCTTTTTCTAGTGCCACTTCAGAGGCCTTGTCATAAGAGTCTCTGTGTAATTTAATTTCTACTCGTTTTAAACCAGCTTGTTTATCACGCATAAGCTGATTCTTTTTATTGATCCGTAATTGTTGTTCACGGCTGTATGGTGAACTTTTTGGTCGTCCGCGTTGTTTGTCTGTTGCAAACAAGTCGATGGTCGTACGATCAACCGATACTTTAGCCATTAACTTAACCCACTCGCATTCCAAAATATTTGAATGAAGCCTTTAGCAATGAATCCAAAACATCCTAAAAACAAAACTAACCATACAAACGCTTTACCATAAAAAGGCACATCGCCTTTATTTAAAACGTCTTTTATTGCCATACCGATAAAAAAGAAAACACCTGCAAAAAACAGGTTTAAGCCGACAACTTCAGCTAAGGCATACTGCTCTGGGGTCATTATCTCATTAACCTAATATGTTAGAGTACTCTTGTCTAAAAGCGTTTGAGCTAAGTCAAATATGTGAAAAATTAGAGTACCAGCTCAAACGGTCGCGAATTCTATCAAATTCGTAGGATAGTTGCAGCTATTGGCTCAAAAAATCTCGACATATTTTCTCAAAAGCGACAGGCTTTTCTGCGTGTAACCAATGACCGGCATTTTGAATCACTTTTACCTTTACATTAGGGAAGCGTTCAATGATCTCTTGTTTATGTTCTGGCAATACATAGTTTGACTCACCGCCAATAATAAACAGCGTATTTTTATCAAATACACCTTTGCGCGGCGCTTTGATTAGCAAGTCATAATCTTTGGCGAGGTTTTGTAAATCAAAATCCCACTGCCAAGCCATAGAATTACTTTTGTCGCGTTTTAAGCTTTTAATTAAAAATGCTCTAATGCCTCTGTCATCTATTAACGTTTGCAAGGTTTTATCAGCTTGCTGACGACTTGGCGTGTTGATTAAATCCACCGATTGTAAGCCTTGAATAATGGCATCGTGACGCCTTGGATATTCAACTGGAGCTATGTCAGCCACGATAAGGGAGCGAATGAGCAGTGGTTGCATAAGAGCTAGTTCCATAGCTACTTTGCCACCTAATGAATGACCTAGAACATCGAAGTTGTTCAACGACTGACTTTGACAAAACTCATGAATACGCTTAGCCATGTTTACTAAAGAAAGTGGATGTGTCGAGTCAGAACCGCCGTGGCCCGGTAAATCAATTAGGTAAACAAGGCGAGTGTCTGACAACGCTTTTGCGATCTGTTTTAAGTTATCGGATGTGCCAAAAAGCCCATGTATGATTACAATGGGCTCACCTTGTCCCATTTTCTGAAAATTAATAGTCATCGAGTCGTTTGATTAAAAAGTGATGTCTATTATTTTGATATACCAGAAAAATTAATGCAATTGGGGTTTCGGCTTGCGTTAACTTAGTTATAATAACTTGATTAAATTTTTTGGCTCATTATAAATTTTAAGCATGAAAACAATTCATATCGAAGACGACCTTTATCAATATATCGCATCACAAACTCAAAACATTGGCGAAAGTGCCTCTGAAATTCTGAGACGTTTGTTATTAGGTGATGCAAACGCTCCCGTTCCTGAAGTTGCGGTATCTGTTGAGACAGATAATAGCGAGCAAAGTGAACCTTTAGCACAATCTAACTCGGTCTTTGACCTGATAAATAAAGAAGAAGTAGCAACTCAGAAGGGCGCCGTTGGCCGATTTTTGTTTTTGTTGTCGGCGTTACATCGCGCTCATCCAGAAAATTTCCAAAAAGTGTTGGAAGTGAAAGGCAGAGAAAGAAACTACTTTGCGAAAAGTGCTGAAGAGTTAGAAGCACATGGTAGCAGCATCAAACCTAAACAAATTCCAGACAGTGAATATTGGGTTGTGACAAATAATAATACGCCTCGAAAGAAACTGATTATAAACGAGGCAGCAATTGCACT
The DNA here is from genome assembly GCA_013373245.1 of Gammaproteobacteria bacterium. Lineage (GTDB taxonomy): Bacteria > Pseudomonadota > Gammaproteobacteria > Enterobacterales > Alteromonadaceae > Psychrosphaera. The sequence goes on along the minus strand of JABXID010000122.1, from coordinate 40,550 downwards.
AGGGTACGAGCAAGACAAAGCGGAAACACTTAGAGAATTTATTTAAGGAAAACATCACATGGCACTGCATCCAAATGCCGGCAAACCAGCACAAAAATCAGACTTGATTAATGTGCCGAGGTTAATGTCGAGTTACTATTTAAATGAACCTGACGTGGTAAATAATCCAAATGAAAAAGTAGCGTTTGGAACGTCTGGACACCGAGGTTGTGCGTTAGATACCAGTTTTAATGAGTCTCATATATTGGCAGTAACACAAGCGATTTGTGATTATCGCCGAGAGCAGCATATCGAAGGTCCATTGTTTTTAGGTTTTGATACTCACGCATTATCAGAAGCGGCATTTGCTTCCGCCATTGAAGTGTTAGTTGCGAATGAAGTGGAAACGCGAGTGCAGTTAGGAAAAGGTTACACTCCGACACCTGTGATCTCGAACTTGATCATTAAGTACAATCTAGAACATCCGTCGTTTTTGTCTGACGGCATTATCATTACGCCTTCCCACAATCCACCTCAAGATGGTGGCATTAAATATAATCCTCCACATGGCGGTCCAGCTGATGGGAAAGTGACAAAATGGATTGAAGATCGAGCTAATAAGTTACTAGCAGAAGACTTAGTTGACGTTAATATTTATCCATTCAGTCAAGCTTGGGAAACAGGCTTTGTAAAAGAACAAGACTTTATCAAGCACTATGTTGATGGTCTTAAGGACGTTATAAACTTCGATGCGATTAAAAAAGCAGGCGTTAAAATTGGTGTTGATCCGTTAGGCGGCTCAGGTATCGAATATTGGCCTATTATTAAAGAAACTTATGGTATCGATTTAAACATAGTTCGTGATGTCGTTGATCCAACATTTGGTTTTATGACGCTGGATAAAGACGGAAAAATTCGTATGGATTGTTCGTCAGCGTCAGCTATGGCAAGCCTAATAGCGCTCAAAGATGACTTTGATGTCGCTGTTGCAAATGACCCAGACTATGATCGTCATGGCATAGTTACCAATACTCACGGACTGATGAACCCGAACCATTATTTAGCAGTATGTATTGATTACCTTTCTAAACATCGTCCTGACTGGGATAAATCACTTAAAATAGGTAAAACTTTGGTGAGCACGTCATTGATTGACCGTGTTGCTAAAGACAATGATAAAGAGGTTTACGAAGTTCCTGTTGGTTTTAAATGGTTCGTGGATGGCTTGGAAAATCACCAGCTAATGTTTGGTGGTGAAGAAAGTGCCGGTGCATCATTTTTAACCAAAAAAGGCGATGTATGGTCAACAGATAAAGACGGTATCATTTTGGCATTGTTAGCAGCTGAGATATTGGCAGTAACAGGCAAAAATCCTTCTCAATACTATGATGACTTGACGGCGAAACACGGCGCTCCAATTTATAAACGTATTGATGCGCCAGCGGATCCTGAGCAAAAGTCAGTATTGTCAAATCTTAAGCCATCGGATATTGATTCAACTGAATTAGCGGGTGAAAAGATCACAGCTATTTTAACCGAAGCGCCTGGTAATGGTGCCGCTATCGGTGGTTTAAAAGTAGTTACTGAAAATGGTTGGTTCGCAGCACGTCCTTCAGGAACTGAGAATATCTATAAGATTTACATGGAAAGCTTTTTGAGCGAACAGCACTTAGCTGAATTAGAAACAGAAGCGCAAGCAATTGTTTCAAAAGCGTTCAAAAGCGCCGGTTTGTAAGTTTATAATTTAGGATTAAAAAAGCCCTGAGCGATTTAATCTTTCAGGGCTTTTATTTACTCAATTTGAACAAGTGAACAATTAGCTCTTAATTTTCCAGCTACATGTCTGTCCGCCAAAAAACGGCACTATGTCATGACCATTAGGTAACTCGATTGATTCAGGAATTGTCCAATCTTCTTTAACTAAAGTTACCGAGCCTTCATTACGAGGGAGTCCGTAAAAGTCTGCACCGTGATGTGATGCGAAGCCTTCTAACTTATCTAAAGCGTCTAACTCGTCGAATACTTGCGTGTATAACTCTAATGCACTCCATGCGCTGTAACAGCCTGCACAACCGCAAGCAGACTCTTTTTTATCTTTTTCGTGTGGTGCTGAATCCGTGCCTAAAAAGAACTTTTTGTTGCCTGTTGCCACGACTTCACGAAGTGCTTGTTGATGAATATTACGCTTTAATACTGGCAAACAATAGTTATGAGGACGAACACCGCCCACTAATAAATCGTTACGATTTAATAACAAATGTTGAGGGGTGATCGTTGCAGCAACGTTGTCACCTGCAGCTAATACAAATTCAACTGCATCTTTGGTTGTGATGTGTTCAAACACAATTTTAAGCGTTGGGAACGCAGCAACGATGCGGCTCAAATTACGGTCGATGAATTCTTTTTCACGGTCAAAAATATCAATGTGATTATCAGTAACTTCACCGTGGATCAATAACAGCATGCCTTGTTTTTCCATTTCTTCAAAAATCGGAAATAGGGCATCTAATGCTTTTACGGCTGCGTCTGAGTTAGTTGTTGCACCTGCAGGGTATAATTTAGCGGCAATTGTACCTGCCGCTTTAGCGTCGATAATATCTTGTTTGCTTGTGTCGTTTGTTAAATACAACACCATCAAGGGTTCAAATGCACTGCCTTCTGGACGAGCCGCTAATATCCGATCACGGTATTCATTCACCATAGTTGCATTAGTCACTGGTGGCACTAAATTCGGCATAACGATAGCGCGATTAAAACAACGTGCGGTTGCTGGTACTGTCTCTTGTAACATGTCGCCGTCGCGAAAATGTAAATGCCAGTCGTCAGGTGTTTGAATTGTGATTTCAGTCATAATATTCCTGTTAGTTAATGATAGTAACGCGTTGTTTACCGCAATATTATTTGCTTAAACCTTTTACCGTTAAGTCTTTTGTTTACGTAACTCTTGTCTTTTTTTCCACGCTTTGCGAACTGAGTATCGCCAAAGGTAGTCAATACCAAAATAAGATACGACAGAGCAAAATAGGCCGGTAATGAAACAGCCAAATAAGAAAGTTGGTCCTATGGTTGCGATGCTTTGAACTAACCAGTCCCAACTCGCTTCAAAAGCAAATTCATGGCCTGATGGGCCTAAAATCCACTCGCCCACTTTGTAGCAGCCGTAAAATAACGGAGGCATGGTGATCGGGTTGCTGATCCAAACTAAGGCAACAGATAAAGGCAAGTTAACCTTAAAAACGATAGCAGCAAATGCCGATAAGTACATTTGAAAAGGTACTGGCACAAACGCATTGAACATACCAATTGCAAATGCACCGCGGGCTGAACGTCTGTTTAAATGCCATAAATTTGCGTCATGTAATAAGGAACCGAACATGTTGATCACGCGGTTTTCTTTTATTTTTTGGTGATCAGGTAAGAATCTTTTAATCGTTTTTCTAGGCATTTTTAGTACTTCAGTTGCTGTAGCGAACACAGCCGAAAATTAAGTGCGCATATAATAGAACAATCAAAATATTTGGCTAGACTTACTCGTTATATCAGTGAAAAAAATTACGGAAAATAGGACTGACCACATGGAAAAGTGGGCATTAGGCTATTTGCTAGGTCATTTTCTAGCCTTGCAATCACCAATTTTACCATCAAGCAAACTCCTTATATTGGCGTTTGCTATAACTGCTGTTTTTCTGTACTTAGTATGGAAAATATCTAAACCGAAACTTAACACTTTCTTTGTCTTTTTGTTTGGCAGTTTAACTGCGGTATTTGTCGTTTTTTACTCTTCAATTTCTTTTTTTACTGCAAATTTTATTGATCAGCAAAATCAACTTTATCAAGTTGAGGGCGTAGTTAGCTCTCGCGTTTTTAATCATGACGACGTTTCTGATACGCAGGAAAGTAACCCTAGTAGTGCTGTTTATGACAAACCAATTCGTTTTGATTTATCAATTAGCAAAATATCTGTAGTAACTGACTCAACTACAAAACAAGTTGTAGACTCCTCCAATTTTCAAGGTGTTGACGGAAAAATATCATTAAAGTGGTTTCGGCCAAATATAACTATTCAACAAGGTGATTCCATAAGGTTTATGGCTAAGTTGAATAAGGCGTTTGGCTACCGAAACGCTTTTGGTTTTGACTATCAACGTTACGCTTTTGCGCGACAAATTTTTGCCAAAGGTTATATTAAAGGTGATGTTGAGGTATTGCATACATCCGCTTCCAATAAACAAAATGTATTTAATTTATTGGTAGGAGTTACAGGGGAACTTGATAGTCAAAACTATATCTTAGCGCTCGTTTTAGGTGAAAAAAGGGGCATCTCAAGTCAACAACGTACCGAGTTAAACCATGCCGGTATTGGTCATTTATTTGCGATTTCTGGTTTACATATTGCCGTAGTGTTTTTGGTGCTGAAATATATATTGGGATTGTTATTCAGTTGCTGGGCACATCATTACAAGTATCAGTGGTTAACTTTGATGTCGCTCTTACCCATTTGGTGGTACGTCTTTTTATTAGATGGCGTGATATCTGCAAATCGAGCCGCTCTATTTGTCACCTTATGGGCCGTTATCAATGTACTTTTTTGTCATATAACTAGGCTGAAAAAGTTACTTTATATAGCGGTATTTTCACTCTTACTCGAACCTTTTGCCATATTACAGATTGCTTGGTGGTTATCATTTGGCGCTGTGCTTGGTATTTTGATTTTTATTGAGTGGCAAACACATTCAAATAGTTCGTCTCAAGCTTATAACAAAGAACAAGTAACCAACTATTTGTGGACTGGTGCTTGTTGGCTTTGGCAAAAGTTTAAATTGTTAGTGCAGTTCCAGACATTCATTTTTGTATGGATGTTGCCTTTTAGTATCTATTGGTTTGCGGGTTTTTCGTTATCGGGATTACTGGTCAATCTGTTTGTCATTCCATTGTTTTGTTTGATCTTAATTCCGTATTTATTTGTGGCGAGTTTTATGGTGCTGTTATTGGCGCCTGTCTTGGGAGAAGGGGGCGAATCACTATCTTTTCTGTTTGTGCCAGCTGACTGGTTAATTATTAATGTATTAGGCCTGATTCAAGACTCTATGATTACACAAATATGGCTAGAGTTTGCTAATGGGTTATGGCCCTTGTTCGCTTTATTGATTATTTTATTTTGGTGTGGTTTTCACCAAGGTCTTAAAAGAGTCAACGTTTCGTTATTAATAATGTTATTTACCTTACCACTTACTACTTTTGTATGGATTTACATAAGTTCTAATTGGCCAGACATTACAGATCAAAAACTGACTATGCGGGTAATCGATGTGGGTCAAGGAACCTCGGTTATATTCCAACGTAATAATAGGGCGCTTGTATATGACTTAGGCCCAAGCTACCCAAGTGGGTTTAGTGCAACTAAAGCGATAGTTGCACCGAACTTAAATGGGCAAGGTATCGTATCTATCGATCATTTGATAATTTCTCATCAAGACGCTGATCACAAGGGCGATTATGTGGCAATTAGTCATATGCTTAATAAAGATAGACAGCATTATTTAACAGATTGTCCTCAACAGGCTTTTTACTGGCAAAGTACCTTGGTAGAGCCACTTTGGCCCAATTATATTGACGGTGAGAAACCATTTGAGTCAAGTCTTTCAGATAACGATCGTAGTTGTGTTTTGAAGCTTACAGATTTAGTCAGTGGCGTTAGCGTTCTTTTGACGGGTGATATAAGTAAAGACATTGAGTATCGTATTTTGATGGCGCAAATAGAAAACCAAGACCACACAAATGTATTTGATGGAATTAGGTCCGATATTATGTTTTCTGCGCATCATGGCAGCAAACATTCGACTTCTTACTCTATATTAAAAGCGGTGCAACCAAGTTTGTTAATTCACACAGCTGGCTTATTTAATCAATTTAATTTCCCGAGTGAAGTGGTGCAACAAAAAGCTCGAACCTTGGCTATAAAGCAAATTTCAACCAGTGATATGGGGGAGACAGTCGTTAATTTTTCCCATAATAAAGGTGTTTTTTCAGTCGAATCGACTGTTGACAAGTGGAGTCCTTATTGGAAAAAGCAAAATCCTTTTAGTTTTGACTTGGAAATACGTTAGAATTGCACCATTAATGTGATTTATCTTTATGAATGTTTAGGTTTTCTTTTGACTGAAAAATACACCAGCACGTTTAAACGACTGTTTTCTTACATAAAACCCCTCAAGTTAGTTTTCGGGTTTGCCATTTTAGGCATGATCGCAAACGCTGCAATAGACGCTTATTTTATATCTCAAATTCAAACATTCATTGACCGTGGCATCACTGCTCGAGAGACAGATATACTTGCTTATGCGCCGATATTTGTTGTGGTTATATTTATTATGCGAGGTGCATCAAATTACATTGCGACTTATGGTCTTGGCTGGGTCGGATCAAAAGTGGTTGCGACTATGCGCCAACAGTTATTTGAAAAGATGATGTCTTTGTCGGTTAGTTACCACGACACTCAATCAACCGGGAATTTGATTTCAAAAATAACTTACGACACTGAACAAGTAGAAAATGCCTGTTCTAAAGCACTTATGGTATTAGTCAGAGAAGGCGCATTTGTGATTGGCCTGATGACCATTATGTTTTACCACAGCTGGCAACTTTCTATAGCAATGCTGGTATTAGTACCTTTTATTGCGGTTATTGTTCGCTACGTAACAAAACGTTTTCGTGTGATAGCCAACAGAATTCAGCAGGCGATGGGCAATGTTACTAAGCAGTCTGAGCAGATGATTTCAGGCCATAAAGTAATTTTAGCTTTTGGTGGACAGGAGAAAGAGAGAAGCGAATTTGATGCGGTTAATAATCATAATCGTCAGCAACGCATGAAAATGATCGCTACTAAAAATTTAAGTGTTTCAATCATTCAAATAATAGCTTCTTTTGCAATGGCAGTTGTACTGTTTATGGCAGCACAGCCTGACATGTTGAATACATTGACTCCGGGTACGTTTACGGCAGTGATCACTGCGATGATGACTTTATTACGTCCACTTAAACAACTGACTAATGTAAATAGCGAATTTCAACGTGGTCTCACTGCGGCGCAAAGCGTTTTCTCGGTGCTGGATCAACCGTCGGAAGTCAATAGTGGCACTCACGTAAAAGAACGCGTTAGCGGTGATATAAGTTTTGAAAATTTATCGTTTACCTATCCAAATACCGAACATCAGGTTATCCAAGACTTATCTTTGGACATCAAAGCCGGCCAGATGGTGGCGTTTGTTGGTCGTTCTGGCAGCGGTAAAACAACGGTATCTAATTTTGTTCCAAGATATTACCAACCTGATGCTGGTTCGATAAAGTTAGACGGCGTAGACATTCAAGATTTTGAGCTTAAAAATTTACGTTCGCACATCGCGCTAGTCAGTCAACACGTTACGTTATTTAATGACTCAATTGCGAATAACATAGCTTACGGCGATAAAGAGGTAACTCGAGAGCAAATCGAAGAGGCCGCACAATTGGCGCACGTAACTGAGTTTGCCGATCAAATGGATAATGGGTTGGATACCGAAGTGGGCGAAAACGGCGTTCTGTTGTCAGGCGGACAACGTCAAAGAATAGCAATTGCCAGAGCGATTTTACGTAACGCACCCATTTTGATTATGGATGAAGCAACATCAGCGTTGGATACAGAATCAGAAAGAGCGATTCAAGATGCGCTTGGCCAATTGATGAACAACCGAACCAGCATAGTAATTGCCCATCGACTTTCAACGATTGAAAATGCAGACGTGATTGTTGTGATGGAGCAAGGAAAAATAGTCGAAAAAGGCTCACATCAAGAGTTAATCGAGGCCAAAGGTGCATACGCAGCATTACACCAACTTCAATTTGGTGAAGAATAAGATGTTACTTTCCCGGTTAAATGATTCAGGCCAATTAACGTGAGTTGGTTAGAAAATGCTTGGTATAACAAAGGTCGGCTGAATTATCTATTAGCGCCACTGTCCTTGTTGTTTTGGGGGATATCAACGTTGCGTGTAGCATTGTTTAAACTCGGCATAAAAAACCAACATAGAGCAAATATCCCTGTGATTGTGGTGGGAAATATTAGCGTCGGTGGCACGGGTAAAACTCCGTTTGTTATATATTTAGTCGAACTATTGCGCGAGCTTGGTTTAAATCCCGCCATTGTCAGTAGAGGTTATGGTGCACTTGCCGATGATAACCAACCATTTCCAAGATTGGTGCAAGCAGATTCGAATGTTCAGTTATCTGGCGATGAGCCCAAACTATTAGCCATGAGCACAGGATGCCCAGTTGTTATAGATCCTAATCGCAGTGCTGCAGTCCGTTACGTCGAAACTCAGACCGACTGTGATATTGTGATATCTGATGACGGATTGCAGCACTATGCAATGTCTCGTGATCTTGAAATTGTTTTGCTCGATAAGTCTCGAATGTTTGGTAATGGCTGGTTGTTACCTGTTGGCCCATTACGTGAGTTACCGAGCCGTCTACAACAAGTAGACATTACCATCACCAACAGTGGCTTTGCCGAGAGTCATAACGGTATTGAAGAATACTGTTTGAGTGCGGTACCAGCATTACCTGTTTTTCGCGGCGAACAGCCTCTACCTAAAGACAAAACGGTGCATTTGGTTTCTGGCATCGGAAACCCCCAACGATTTTTAGATACTGCAACGGGTTTGGGCTACCATGTGCAGTCGAACAAATGGTTGCCTGATCACCATAAATTTACGTTGTTAGATTTTGCAGAATTTGGCGATAACGATGTCGTTGTGATGACAGAGAAAGACGCGGTAAAATGTCGAGAGTTGCTGAATGAGTGTGATGAACAACAACGTAATCGCATTATAAATAATTGGTATGTTTTGCCAATTAAAGCACAAATAAGCAAATTGGTTGAACAGCAACTTGTAGAGCTGATAGAGCCATTAAAGAACAAATACAATTTTCAAAATAATAGATAAAAAGTGACAAAATCCATGGCGTTTGACAAAAAATTATTAGAAATACTCGCGTGTCCAATTTGCAAATCAAGCTTGCAATACGACAATGAAAACTCAGAACTTATTTGCAAAGCAGACCGCATTGCTTTTGCGATCAAAGATGATATTCCAGTAATGTTAGAAGGTGAAGCACGCCAGCTAACATTAGAAGAAATAGAACAATTAAAATAACTGAACTTAACAAGTAGCGTAATACACAATGTCCGAAAATAATAAATTTGTGGTGGTGATCCCCGCGCGTTATGACTCCAGCCGTTTGCCTGGCAAACCCTTGGCCGATATTGGTGGAAAACCAATGGTGCAGTGGGTTTATGAAAGAGCTATTCGCAGTGGTGCATCACAGGTAATCGTAGCCACGGATGATCAACGTGTAGAAGAGGTAGTGAAACAGTTTTCTGGTGAAGTTTGTATGACAGCCATAGAGCATACCTCTGGTACAGAGCGTTTAGCGGAAGTAGTAGATAAATATAAATTTAGTGACGACACTATAATCGTTAATGTTCAGGGGGACGAACCTATGATCCCATCTGCCAACATTAAACAGCTGGCCAACAACTTAGCTCTGTTAGAAGGGACTGATGTTGGTATGGCGACGCTTGCTGAGCCAATCAGTTCCTATGCCGAGTTAAGCAACCCAAACGCTGTCAAAGTTGTTACCGACCAAAATGGTCTCGCTTTGTACTTTTCACGCTCAGTGATGCCGTTTGATCGCGATGGCGAACAAGGTCAGTTAAATTATGATTATTTAAGGCATATTGGAATTTACGCTTATCGAGCGGGCTTTATTAAAAAGTATGTGAGTTGGCCAGTTTCGAGACTTGAACAAATCGAATCTTTAGAGCAACTACGAGTGTTGTGGCAAGGTGAAAATATTCATGTAGACGCGGCAGTAGAGCCACCGCCAGTGGGTGTTGATACACCAGAAGATTTGGAACAAGTGCGTCGGTTAGTCGCTAGTTTACAGAGTTTGTAATGGTAGAAGTGGTTTTTCAACATCCAGACTTTTATGTGGTTGTTAAACCCAATGGTATAAGTTTCAACGATCAAAAAGCATTGTCACACTCTGGAGTTGAAGAAACTGAGCAAGGCTTTTTTAATCAATGTTGTGCTTATTTTAACGAGGAATTATACCCATTACATCGACTAGATAAGGTGACAAGCGGCTTGATGTTGCTTGGTAGAAATAAACAAGCGGCTCAATATTTTCAACGAGCTTTTGAGCAAAAAGACGTCGAAAAAATTTATATCGCTTTGAGCAATAACAAGCCGAAAAGGAAACAGGGCAGTGTGGTTGGTGATATGGAGAAGTCACGAGCCGGACAATGGAAATTGATGCCAACAAAACTCAAACCGGCTAAAACGCGATTTTTTAGTTTTTCCGTTGATGATGAAAAACTCAGTCGTTTACGCCTGTACCTATTAAAACCTGACACAGGAAAAACTCATCAGTTACGGGTGGCGTTAAAAAGTTTATCGGCGGCGATACTAGGTGATGAGTTGTATAATGGTCAAACCGCAGACAGAGTTTATCTACACGCATACGCCTTGCGCTTTCAGTATCAAGAGCAAGATTTCGAGTTTTATCGTTTGCCCAATAGTGGTGAACAGTTTATTTCACATCAATCAATTATAAGTCAGTTAGTTGAAAAGCCGTTTAACCACAAATGGCCGGGCTAACAAATTTTAATTGCAACAGAGTTATGGTTTTTAAACAGTGAGTGATTATCAAACACGATTTGGCGGAATAGGTCGCCTTTATGGTCAACAACCTTCGAATTGGATACAACGAGCACATTTTTGTGTGGTCGGTATCGGCGGTGTCGGCACATGGGCGGCGGAAGCGTTGGCTCGAACTGGCGTTGGCGCAATCACTTTGATTGATTTGGATGATATCTGTACTACTAATACAAACCGCCAAATTCATGCGCTGTCTAACTCGGTGGGGGTGGCTAAAGTTGATGCCATGGCTGAGCGTATTCGACTCATCAATCCCGACGTAAAAGTTACGTGTGTTGAAGATTTTGTCACCACTGACAACTTATTTGAACTGTTTGGCAACAAAGATGAACCTAAGTTTGATTATGTTATCGATGCTATCGACTCCATTGCTGCTAAAACAGCATTAATAGCACATTGCAAACGTAATAAGATTGGCATCGTGGTTACTGGCGGTGCCGGTGGGCAAACCGATCCAAGCCAAATTCAGTATGGTGATTTAGCAAAAACTACTCATGATCCATTGTTATCTAAGGTACGCAATCAGTTAAGACGAGATCATAACTTCAGTAAAAATCCCAAGCGTAAGTTTTCCGTAGACTGCGTATTTAGCACAGAACAGTTACAATATCCGCAAGCGGATGGTTCTGTCTGTCAGGCAAAATCTAGTGCAGATGGTTCTATGCGACTGGACTGTAACATGGGTTTTGGCGCCGCAACTATGGTAACAGGAACCTTTGGCTTTTTTGCCGCATCTAAAGCCATTCAAAAGTTTCTGGATAAAAAGCATCGTGCATTCGATGTTGTTATTGATAAGTCTGATAATTAATCTGGAAGTCTAATGTCATTTTTAATCAATATGCCCAGTCGTAATACAGACAAACTACGTGAGCGATTATCGCAAGACATTCCATTGTCTGAAATTGAAATTTATCCAGACGTTCAAAAACCAGAAGATGTTGAGTTTGCGTTGGTTTGGCATCATCAACCCGGTTCACTTAAACAGTTCCCTAATTTAAAAGCGATCTCTTCATTTGGCGCTGGCGTTGATTCCATTTTATCTGATCCTGAATTACCGGATGTACCCATTACTAGAATCGTCGACTCATGGTTAGCGTCTGATATGGCAAAGTTTATTGTCACAACGATTCAACAACATACTTTACGTTTTGCTCAATTTCGACAACAGCAGTCACAGCAACTTTGGAAGCCGAAAAGTAAACGTAAAGGCAATCGTGTCGGGATTTTAGGGTTAGGGCAACTGGGACAAAAAGCCGCTGAGTTATTGAATTTATTTGGTTATCAGGTGTCTGGCTGGAGTCAATCCGTAAAAAAATTAACCGATGTGAACTGTTTAACCGGTGAAGATGCCTTTCGAGAGTTAGTACAAGGATCGGATTATTTAGTTTGTCTGTTACCGCTGACCCCAGAAACTACTGGGATTTTGAATGAGGACGTTTTTCGATTAATGCCAAACGACTCTGTACTTATCAATGTTGCTCGCGGTCAACACGTTGTAGAGCGTGATTTATTAGCAGCACTTAATGCCCAGCAATTAGAGCACGCATATTTAGATGTATTTAGTACTGAACCATTGCCGCCACAACATGACTTTTGGGTGCACCCTAATATTACTATTACACCACATATATCCGCGGTTACGGACCTTGAAACCGCGGTTAGTCAAATTGTTGAAAACTATCAAAGATTAAAAGCAACCGGCAATGTGGTTAGTTTAAAACACGTGATTAACATCGAAAAAGGGTATTAATCGTTGTTAAATGGCCTAGTTCATTTCGCCTTTTAAGTTTTTGTTAAACAGTCTTCTTACTTCCTCAAACGGTAAATTTTGGCTCAGCAAATGATGAATTTTGGTTAAACAGGCTTCAAGTGTCATGTCGTGAGCTGATAACACGCCAGCTTCTTTAAGGGCATGACCTGTGGCGTATCCGTCCATATAAACGCTGCCTCTGTGGCATTGAGTACGATTCACTACCAAAATCTCTCTTTGCGTCGCTTGTTTAATTTCTCTTAGCAGATCTTTATTTTCTGGCGCATTACCGACGCCATAACTTTGAATGATTAAAGCGTTCACTGGCTGGGCAAGGATATTTGCAATAACCAAATGTGAAATACCCGGGTATAAACTTACAACGCCGATGGGCTGATCTTTGATATTGATAACCTTCAAATCATCAGTCGTTAAAGCTGTATGCAAACTGGTGTCTGCTGAATTACAAAGTAGGGCGCTTTTATTGATCTCGATTTGAATGCCTGCTTCCACTAGCGGCGGAAAGTTTGGACTCTCAAATGCATTAAAGCCATCAGCGTCCGACTTGGTAGCACGATTGCCGCGATATAATCTGTTGTTAAAAAACAATCCCACTTCGGCAATTGGATGATGGGCAGCCAAATACAGTGAGTTAAGCAAGTTGTTTAAGCCGTCAGAACGAATTTCCGACAGTGGGATTTGGCTGCCGGTAACTATCACAGGTTTACTAAGATTTGCGAACATAAAAGACAATGCCGAAGCGGTATACGCCATGGTATCAGTGCCATGCAGGACAACAAAGCCATCATAATCTTGATACTTTTGTTGAATGTCGTTCGCTATAAATTGCCAATCTCTTGGGGTCATGTTACTAGAATCGAGCACAGGACAATACTCAGATACCGTAAACTCAGGCATTTCCGGTCGCTGTAATTCAATCATCGAATTTAGTACGTCGGTAATGTAACCCTCAACTGGAATGTAACCATTTGGCGATTTTTTCATACCTATGGTTCCGCCAGTATAAGCGATGTATATTTTCTTCTTCAAACTAAAGACATCCAAAAAAAAGCTCCAATTAAGGAGCTTATTTTAAGAGTGTTTTTTAAGAACGCCAAATTAGTGGCAGAAAAATAAATTCAATATTTATAGTGATTTGCACTCTAAACAATACACATACATGCCAAACGGATCGTTAAATTGAGTCCATGCATCAAGGTCTTTGGCAATATTGTTCAAAATGGCAAATAGTCCTTGTGATTGCTGGCTTGAGTAGCTTGGTTTTGGCAAATATGTTTTAAATGAGTCGTTAATAAATTGCTCAAATGGAGACAAGGTTTTTTTGATAACTTGCAGCTCATAATCTACCAATTCCGCTTTTGCAGCCGCCGCTTCAATTGCTTCGGCGAACGATCCTAAATTATCAACTAACCCTAATTCTTTGGCGGTTTTACCTGACCAAACACGGCCCTGCGCTATTTCATCAACGGCTTGTTTACTCATGTTTCTTTCGTCTGCAACTAAACCGATAAATTGGTCATAACCGTTTTCAATTGCCGTTTGAATAACGTCTTTCATCCCCGGTTTTAATTCTCTTGTAACCGACATGCCCGCCATTTGGGTAGTACCAACACCGTCTGTGTGTATACCCAAGTGACTCAAGGTATCTTCAAAGGTCATGAACATGCCAAAAATACCAATCGAGCCTGTGATAGTACTTGGTGCCGCCCAGATTTCATCCGCAGAGGCTGAAATCCAATAGCCACCAGAGGCAGCTAGCGAACTCATTGAAGCAATCACTGGTTTACCTGCGCGTTGTATTGCTTGTATTTCATTACGAATTTCTTCCGAAGCAAAAGCGCTACCGCCAGGACTATCAACGCGCAATACAACCGCTTTAATCGAATCGTCCTCTCGCGCTTTTTTAAGCAAAGCAGCTGTCGATTTACCACCAATTTCACCTGGCGCTCGTTTGCCGTTGTATATAGTACCTCTGGCAACAACAATACCGACTTTGTCCTGTTCGATGAACTCAGGAGCTGCAAACTCAAGGTCTCCAACGTAGCGATTTAACGAGACATACTTAGGTTTGCCTTTTAATACTTCTGATTTTAAATATTGGTCAAAATCTTGCGGTGTCATCAATTCGTCAACCCAATGATTGTTCAAGGCAAATTGTGCAAAGTCGCCATCGACTGCTTTAAACTTTTGCAGGAAGTCATCAATTTTTTCATCAAAGTTTCCATTAAGTTCAGCGCGCTGCGCGACAACTCCAGATTTGTACTCTTGCCATAATTCACCTAACCATTGTTGATTAGCTTGTTTGGCTTGTTCAGACATGTCGTCACGCATATAAGGTTCAACTGCTGACTTATACGTCCCGACCCTGAATATATGTGCGTTTATTTTTAACTTTTCTAATGCTGATTTATAGTACATGCCATATCGACCAAAACCGTCAATGCCTATTGCTCCCATAGGGTGCAAGACAACAGTATCAGCGTGCGCAGCTACGTAATATTGTGCTTGTGAGAAGTAGTCACCGTAAACAATAACTGGTTTGCCTGAATTTTGTTTAAAACTTTCTATGGCGTTACCCACTTCGACGAGTTTGCTAAGTCCGCTGTTAAATAATCCATGCAGATTTAAAATAACCGCTGTAATGCGCTCATCTGATTCAGCCTGTTTCAGTGCATATAGAATATCAGTGAGCAATACTTCTGGCGGTTCATCATTATCGCCCATTGCTCCGGATAAAAACTCTTGGTAAGGGTCTACAAAGGTTTTTTCTTCAACTATCTCACCATTTAAGTTGAGTTTAAGTACCGAGTTGTTGGCTATAGGTTCTGGTGGCGCAGAGCTTGACATTACGGCGCCAAATACAAGGATGACTACCACAATAAAAATAAAATTAAGTACAAACTTTCGAGAGAAATTGATGACGTTCCAACACGCTTTTATTAAATCTCTTAACCAATGTTTGTTTGTTTTTAACTCTGTTTTATCCATAAATTTCAGTACCTTTTGCAAAATTATGCGTGATCACTATTGTTCATCAATTTGAAGCACAAAGCTATAACGCAAGATGTTTATTGTGTAACAATTTTTTCAGGCGCCGGTAACGACATAAGTGATAGGTAACTTGCCCCATTTTTGTTATTGTACGGCACTTATTTATAACAAGTTTAAAATTAGAGAAGTTAAACAATGTCAAAGGTTATCATTGGATTAACCAACCCTAAAAGCCCAACCAATGTTGGTGCGGTATTAAGAGCTGCTGGTTGTTTTGGTGCTAATAAAATTATATATACAGGCAATCGTTATGACATTGCCAAGAAACATTACACTGACACTCAGAGTGCGATTGAATTTGTTGAAATGCATAAGGTCGATGATTTTCTCAGTGAAAAAAACGACGATATAAAATTGGTGTGTGTTGATCTAGTAGAAGGGGCTGTGCCATTACCTAGCTTCCAGCACCCTGAAAAAGCCATGTACTTATTTGGACCGGAAGATGGCTCGTTAAAACAAGAAATGATCGACAACGCGGATCATGTGGTTTACATGCCAACGAATGGTAGTTTGAATTTGGCTCAGTCGGTTAATGTCGTACTGTACGATCGTTTGGCAAAATCCCAGCAATTTGAGACTGATAACGAACTGGTTCGAAGTAGCAGAGACGTCAATAACCGACTAAAAGTATAAGGGTGTAAGAATCTAAACCTTATTGGCTAGTAATTCGCTCAAATCAACGTTGTCGTTAACAACCGTTTTATTTCCATTTCGAAAAATATAAGCTGGTTTTGAACCTAAAAGCGTCAATGAATTACCGGATAATTGAAGGGCAGAACCTTCCTCAATGCCGACAACAATGTCGCTTGGGTTTAACGTCATAAATTCGTTAATACGCATTTCTCTAGTTTCACCATTGTGAGCAGGCGCTTTGTATTCAGTGTAGTGAGGGTTAAGCTGGAAAGGCACTATGTTTAATGCGTCAAAACTTTGCGGCTGAACAATTGGCATGTCGTTGGTGGTACGAATGCTTTTACCTGCAATGTTAGAACCGGCACTCCAACCTATGTATTTGCAGCCAGATGTTACTTTATCTTGAATAAGCTGTAATAAATCTTGTTGGTAAAGTTGGTTCAACAATTCAAATGTATTGCCACCACCGACCATAATGACGTCAGCGGCTGAGATTGCTTGCTGTGGATCGTCAAAGCGATGCAATCCTCGTATATTGACCGGTAAATTGGCCAGAGCGTCACTGACTTTTTTTGTATACTCATCGTAGTTTATTGTTACACCAGCAAAAGGCACAAAAACGATGTCAATGTGCGCTTTTGTCTCAGTAGTTAGTGATAAAAATTGAGAAATAAAAGGCAACGTGTGTTGCAGATATTCCGTATTGCCTTCTCGTGAGGCACTTAAAAGTAGGGCATTCATTGATAATTCTTTAGTAGCGGGTAAATATGTGTATTTATTTAATTAAACCGACGCGAGACAGCAGGTTTTGCATTTTGCTTAAATCTACTGGTTTGGTTAAAAAACCATTAGCACCCATGTCCCATGTCGATTTAACGTTTTCAACGGTTTTGTGGCTAGAACAAATGATCACCAACATGTCTGGGTATTTTAACTTATATTCATCAAGCAAATGTTTGCCGTCGATATCCGGTAACTCTAAATCCAGCATGACTAATTTGTATTCGTGTTGATTGAGTTTTTCAGCGGCTTGTACGCCGTTCTCTGCCGAATCAATATGCGAGAAACCTAACTCATTTAAGATGTGTTCTATAAATAAACGTGTTTCAGCTACATCTTCAACTATTAATACAGAGTGATCCATGTTGTTATCTCTTAGTTCTTTTTAGCTGCATATTTTTGTTTAAGAGCAAAACAATACGCGGCGTTAAAAGCATGCTCTTGGAATTGACGTAATTCTAAGTCTTTCATAGTGTATTCCAATGGGTTTTTCTTCATGGTTTCTTTGATTTCAGTGCTTGAGATCATTTCAACCGTAATACCATCAATTAGCTGAATTGCGGCTTCCATTTTAAAACTGTTGGCGCTACCAGAAAACTTACCCTTGCTAGGACGGGTTTTAATAACCACAGTTTCAACTTTGTAGTCTTCCAAAAACTTTTTGAATTGGAACTGAAAACCTTGAACACCTTCGGCCGTTTCGCCTTTACGCAATTCGATACCACGGGTACGACACTCTTTAACGTTAAATAAGCCGTGTTCTGAGCTCATTAAGCATAAAACGGCTTCTTTGTTGTTTAACTCAACGCCTAATAAATTCATTTTAATTCCTTTGGATTTAATCAGAAGAAACCAACTAAAAAAGGCTTTAATGTAGTTGTCTACCTTAAAGCCCTTTAATTCTAATTTCCATTATTGTGTTTGGTTTTATTGATTTACGCCAATAAAACTCGCTAATTTAGTAGTTAGCTGTACCAGGTGCACGTGGGAAAGCGATAACATCACGAACATTCTGCATACCAGTTACGTAAGCTACTAAACGCTCAAACCCGAGTCCGAAGCCTGAGTGTGGTACAGTGCCGTAACGGCGTAAGTCACGGTACCAACTGTAATCTTCTTTACTTAGGTTCATTTCCTCTAAACGTGCGTCGAACACTTCTAACCGTTCTTCACGCTGAGAACCACCAATAATTTCACCAATGCCTGGCGCTAATACATCCATTGCTGCAACGGTTTTACCATCGTCGTTTTGACGCATGTAAAACGCTTTAATATCGCGTGGATAGTTCTGCATGATAATAGGCGCGCCAACGTGTTCTTCTGCCAAATAACGCTCGTGTTCAGACGACAAGTCGATGCCCCATTCAACAGGGAACTCAAACTCTTTGCCACTGTTTTGCAGAATATTGATGGCGTCTGTGTAATCCATACGAACAAAGTCAGATGAAATTAATTGTTCCAAACGAGAAACTGCGGTTTTTTCTACACGTTGTGCAAAAAATGCCATGTCATCTGGTAATTCTGTTAATACTGCTTTAGCAACATATTTCAGCATATCTTCTGCGAGTGTCGCAATATCGTTTAAGTCGGCGAACGCCACTTCCGGCTCTATCATCCAGAACTCTGCAAGGTGACGACTTGTGTTTGAGTTTTCAGCGCGGAATGTTGGGCCGAAAGTGTAAATTTTACTCAAAGCACAGGCATATGTTTCGCCGTTTAACTGGCCCGATACGGTTAGATAAGCTTCTTTACCAAAAAAGTCTTGGCTGTAATCCACTTTGCCTTGATCCGTCATTGGAGTATTCACCATATCCAGCGTTGAAACGCGGAACATTTCGCCAGCACCTTCACAGTCAGAAGCTGTAATGATTGGGGTACTTACCCAGTAATAGCCGCGCTCATGAAAAAATCTATGAATGGCTTGTGACAAACAGTTACGAACGCGAGCAACCGCGCCAATAATGTTTGTTCTAGGACGTAAGTGGGCATGTTCACGCAAATACTCAATTGAGTGACGTTTTGCTGCCATAGGGAAAGTATCTGGGTTTTCTACCCAACCAACAATTTCAACTTGTTCAGCTTGAATTTCAACCGATTGTCCTTGGCCTTCAGACGCCACTAATACGCCAGTAACAATTACTGAGCAGCTGGTAGTTAACTTAGTCACATCATTATAATTAGGTAAATCATTTGCTACGACCGCTTGTATTGGGTCGAAACATGAACCGTCATGCACGTTTAAAAAGGAAATACCGGCTTTAGAGTCACGTTTGGTGCGAATCCAACCTTTCACGGTTACTTTATCGCCAACCTGATGTTGGCCCGTTAATAATGATTTTACAGTTTGATGTGTCATTCTACTTTCGGTCTATTTTTTGTATAAGTTTGTAATAAACAAATGTATTTCAAGGTTATTTCAAAGGTGCGCAAATCCTGCGTACAATGACTCCAATATTACTTCCTTGAATAATAGTTACAAGCGTTATTACGTCTGTGCAGGCAGGAATAGTCGAAATTCAAACTGGTTGCGTATTAATTGAACAAAATAAAGAGCATGGGAAAGTAAAAATCGATGTGGGATGGTGTTGAAAGAAGAAAAGGTGCCGATTGGGTCGACATCAGTATTAATGTATTTAACATTGCCGCTTGGGTTGTGTTTGTGGTTGCATTAGTGATATTTCATTATGCACGTCCAGAGCTTGAATACATGTATTATCAGTTTGTCGCTGAACAAGTTCATGTCAGAACACATTGGCAATATGAGCTAAAAAGTTGGCTGTTAGTAGCATTATATATTTGCACGGCGATTAGTGTTTTAACGTTAATTATTAATAAGTTTAGGCTCAAACGTAAAAGCGATCGTCAAAGGTATGGCATGTATATGTTAGTGATCGTCTGTGTGGTGTTTATTAGCGTTGTTACTGTGAGATCTTAATAGTGGAAACATCAGTGCAAACAAACTCGATAAACGGCAAACAGGTTATACTTGTTAGAGGCGTTCCGGGAGCTGGTAAATCGTTCACTCTAAAACAACTGCTGGTTGATTTAAAACCTGAATCTTATGTCGTTCACAGTACCGACAATTACTTTTATGAAAATGGACAATACAAGTTCGATAAAACTAAGCTTACGGAATATCATCTGCGTAATCAAAAAGCCTTTGAAAAATCTCTGATAGCAAATATTCCATTGGTTATTTGCGACAACACCAATCTTCATCATTGGCAACGCAAGCCTTATCTAAAGCTTGCTAAACAATATAATTATCAAGTGAATATTAAATCAATTGGTTTGATACACACTTTGTTAGCAGAGCGACAAATTGTGTCGATGTACATGAACCGCAATCAACACGGCGTCTCACAAGATGTGTATCATTCGATGTTAAAAGGGCTAAGCTCAAATAACTAAAAACAAGAGCTAAAAGTCAGGAAGCACCTCAATGAAGGCATCTATCAACTGTTTTAATTCTTGTTGAGAGATAACAAATGGCGGCATGATATATACATTTTTGCCAAAAGGGCGTACCCAAACTCCGCGTTTAATAAAGGCCTTTTGAACCTCGCTGACATTAACAGGATTGTTCATTTCAACCACACCAATCGCACCAAAAACTCGGACATCGGCTACTGATTCAAACTTTGAACACGGAGCGAGGCCATCGGTTAATTGTTGTTCAATGTTGGCAACTTGTTGTTGCCAATTATTTTCTGCTAATAGGTCCAAGCTAGCATTAGCCACCGCGCAGGCTAATGGATTCCCCATAAAGGTTGGGCCATGCATGATCACACCGGCTTCACAGCGACTGATGTCTTTCGCAACTGGTTCTGTGCATAATGTCGCTGCAAGCGTCATATAACCGCCGGTTATTGCCTTTCCCAAACACATTATATCTGGTGTGATTTCAGCGTGCTCGCACGCGAATAGTTTACCGGTGCGGCCAAATCCAGTGGCTATTTCATCAGCGATCAACAGCACTCCATGTTGTTGGCACAAATGTTTGGCTTGACGCAAAAACTCAGGATGATAGAAACGCATACCGCCAGCGCCTTGTACAATAGGCTCTAGGATCAATGCCGCTATCTGACCACTGTGATTTTCCAACGTGGTTTTCAATTGCTTAAGCGAGTTTTGGTCGAACGGTTCATTTGGTTTGATGTTTGGTGCATCAATAAAAAAGTGTTTTGGCATCAAATCCGAATACAAAGAGTGCATGGAATTAACTGGATCACAAACCGACATGGCGCCAAACGTATCGCCATGATAACCAAAGGTTAATGCGATAAATTTGTTTCTATTTTCAAATCCTCGACCTAGTTGGCATTGAATGGCCATTTTCATTGCAACCTCAACGGCGACGGAACCACTGTCGGCTAAAAATACATGCTCAAGACCTATTGGGGTAATATCGATTAGTTTTTTACATAACGTTACTGCCGGTTGATGTGTTAAGCCACCAAACATGACATGGCTCATAGATTTTGTTTGCTCGATTAGCGCGTTATTAAGCTTTTCGTGATTGTAACCATGAACCACAGACCACCAACTGGACATACCATCAATCAGTTCAGTGCCATCTTCCAACCTGATTTTTACACCCGTCGCGCTTGCTACAGGGTAAGCAGGTATGGGGGCTAACATGGAAGTGTATGGGTGCCAGATGTGTTGTTTGTCGAATTCTATGTCTATCTTGTTGTTCATATTTTAATCTATTGTAAACTTTGTAGTTAAATCTAAATTGACAATGTTTGACGGCAGCTTAAACTAACGGCACTTTGATTTCATCAATAAAATTAAACCGACGTCAAAGGCGCGACCATTCAGCGTTTCGACAACAGAACAATTCGAATAAATTCTCGGACACAAAACATGCAAACAAATCACTCTGAAATACGCCACGACTGGACTCTGGTTGAAGTAAATGAACTTTTTAACATGCCATTTAACGATTTATTGTTTAAAGCGCAGTTGGTACACCGTGAAAATTTCGATCCGAATCAAGTACAAGTGAGCACCTTATTATCAATTAAAACCGGTGCTTGCCCTGAAGATTGTAAGTATTGTCCACAAAGCGCTCGTTATTCAACAGGCCTGGAAAAAGAACAGCTATTAGAAGTTGAAAAAGTATTAAAACGCGCAAAAGAAGCCAAAGAAATTGGCTCAACACGCTTTTGTATGGGAGCTGCGTGGCGTAATCCTCGCGACCGTGATATGCCATATGTCATCGAGATGGTTAAAGGCGTAAAAGCGCTGGGTTTAGAAACCTGTATGACGCTTGGCATGTTAAGCAAAGAGCAAGCTCAGGCGCTGAAAGAAGCTGGCTTGGATTATTATAACCACAACTTAGATACATCACCTGAGCATTATGGTGAAATCATTACCACACGTACTTATGAAGACCGATTAAATACATTGGAAAATGTTCGCAGTGCAGGAATGAATGTGTGTTCTGGCGGTATTGTTGGCTTGGGCGAAAATGCTAACGACCGTTCAGGTCTTTTAATGGCACTCGCTAATTTACCGCGTCACCCTGAAAGTGTTCCGATTAATATGTTGGTTAAAGTTGAAGGCACGCCGCTAGATAGCGTAGAGGATTTGGACTCTTTTGACTTTATCCGAACCATAGCTGTCGCTCGTATTATGATGCCAAAATCACATGTCCGTTTATCGGCTGGGCGAGAAGGTATGAACGAGCAAATGCAAGCAATGTGTTTTATGGCGGGTGCTAATTCAATATTTTACGGTTGCAAGTTACTGACAACGACCAACCCTGATGAACACTTTGACCAAAAACTTTTCAAAAAATTAGGCATAAACGCAGAAAAAGGTCGTGATTTTTCTGATGAAACAAAAGAAGCGGCATTGTTAGAACAAATTAGTGGTCAGCAAAGCGACAATCCAAAAGAAGAAGAGCTGTTTTATCCAGCCTAATTTATTTGCTGAATTCAAACGACTTTAAACGTTGGTACAAGACATGTTTAAACAACACATAACCAAGCAACTGGCCGCTCGTAAAGAAGCTGGTCTGTTGCGTCGTCGGTTGGTTGGTGACACAGTCGAAAACAACCTGATAGTTATTGATGGTAAACGTTATATTAACTTTTCTAGCAATGACTATTTAGCAATAGCCCAGAGTTCAAACGGATCAAGTGTTGCACTTAATGAGCAAAATGAACTGGCAAATTCTGGTGCGATGGCGAGCCCGTTGGTGATAGGTCGTTCGAATATTCACCAACAATTGGAACAGCAACTGCTCTCTTGGGTTCATGCGCCATCACATTATGATTGCCTTTTATTTAGCTCTGGCTTTGCAGCTAACAGCAGTGTGATTAATACATTATTTAATGATAAAAATGGTAACGCGACACTTTTTCAAGATCGGCTGAATCACGCATCATTACTGGAAGGCGGTAGGCAAAGTCAAGGTTTAGGGCATTGTCGTCAGTATCGTTTCAAACATAATGATGTTGCCCATTTATCTCAGCTTTTAAACGCAAAGTCTAAGACAAGTTCACCAACTTTGGTGGCAACAGAAGGTGTGTTTAGCATGGATGGTGATGCACCTGATTTGCAATCGATTAGCCAAATTTCAAAAAAACACGATGCTTGGGTTATGGTCGATGATGCACATGGTATTGGCACTTTAGGACAAGGCGGTTCCGGCAGTTTAGCTGCTCAAAACGTATCACTAGCGGATATAGATATTCTTGTCATCACCTTTGGAAAAGCGATTGGTTCTCAAGGCGCTGCGGTAATAGCGGATAGCCATACGATAGATTATCTGGTTAATTTTAGTCGTGAATACATATATTCAACACACTTGGCACCAATACAAGCACAAATGACGATGCAAAATATTAGCAAAATTCAAAATGAATCTTGGCGTCAGGAAAAGTTACAAGAGAACATCAGTTTATTTAGACAACTCATGTTAGGTTCAAAATTTGAGCTAATGCCAAGTCATTCGCCAATTCAACCTGTACTGATTGGCGATGAAGTAGATTCACTTCGTATTGCAGATCAACTAAAAAAAGCAGGCATTTGGGCTAATGCTATGAGATATCCGACGGTAGCAAAAGGGCAAGCGAGATTGCGAGTCACGTTAACGGCCGGTCACAGCAAACAACAAATTACCTTGTTGGCTAAAGCACTTAATGAGGTTAAACACTCAAAATCGCAAAGTTCAAACATCATTGATGTTGCGACCTTACTGAGAAATTAAGTTATGAGCCGACAGAATATAAAGTTAAAAGCCGAGGAGCTGCCGTCCTCATATGCAAATGAAAGTGTAATAGAGTTTTCAAAAATTAAGCAGCACTTTACCAGTTCAGCCAATACCTATAAAAGTAATGCGCAGTTGCAGTACGACGTAGGACAGTGCTTGATTGAAGGTTTGTTAAATGCAAGCGCAAGTCAGGGTAAACCTTTTTTAAATGTATTGGATTTAGGCTGTGGGCCAGGTTTATTTTCGGAACCCTTGCAATCTGTCGCTGGCTCTCTGATAAGTTTAGATTTGTCAGCAGCGATGCTTAGTGAAAATCAATCTACAGCTAACAGTGCAACCAGTGCTAAAGTTCAAGCAAATAGCCATGCGTTACCGTTCAAAGACAATAGCTTTGATGCGATATTTTCCAGTTTAATGATCCAATGGTGTGATTTAGAGAAAGTCTTACAGCAAGTTCACAATGTGTTAAAAGAAGGGGCGACTGCTTATATATCAACTTTGGTTAAAGGTAGCCTGTACGAGCTGGAATATGCGTGGTCACAAGTAGACTCGGATACACATCTGCATCACTATCTATCGGAATCAGACATAGTAGGAGCTGTTAATCGAAATCGTTGGGCTCATGTTGTTATGGAACAGTCCCAAAATACGTATTGGTTTAACACGCCACGTGATTTAGCCCGTGAGTTAAAAAATTTAGGTGCTAACTACGTTGAACGTAGAAACCATAAAGGCTTGACCCCTAAGTCTAAATGGCAAGCAATGGAAAGTTCGTATAACGAAGCATTTTATGATGACAAAAATAATGCGGTACCTGCGACTTATCAAGTTGTATATTTGCAATTAACCAAATAAAAAAGCGATGGTTCGCTGCGCTCTAATTCTAGGAGAAAGTTATTGAATAATTTGTCTTTAACCTCGTTTGTTAAACAATTTCCATCGATTTTTATTACTGGCACCGATACGGAGGTTGGCAAAACGTTTTGCACGTCTTTGATGACCAAAAAATTGATTCAAGAAGGGGTTGATGTATTCCCGTTTAAGCCGATTGCAGCGGGCACAGAGTACAGTGAAGATTTAAACCAGGAAGTCAATGAAGATGCCATGTCACTGCATTTGGCTACCAATAAGAAGTATCCAATTTCCCAGATCAATCCAATAAGGTTTGCGCCAGCTATAGCACCACATATCGCGGCTGAACAAGATGGCAGGGTACTTGATTTTAACTCATTGGATGACGCACTAGAGACAGTTAGCGAACTTGGTGAGTGTCGACTGATAGAAGGGGCTGGAGGCTGGTTGTTGCCGTTAAATGAACATCAACTTATGTCTGATTGGGTAGCACAACACGAAATACCAGTGATCATGGTAGTCGCAATAAAACTGGGATGTTTAAATCATGCTTTGTTGACGGCACAAGCTATTGAGCATGCAGGTTGTGAATTGGTTGGCTGGATAGCTAATTTTAAAGACAGGCATACTGACATTGATTTAGCAAACGCTGCATTTATTAAACAAAAGTTGAAAGCCCCTTTATTATTTTCGGTAAAAAAGGGTCAAGACTCTTTATAATATAACCAGTATTAATTATTGGAACATTAATGACTCCTCAAATTTCAATCGTCGATTTAATGATTGCCTTTGTGCCAGTGCTCCTTGTGTTAATGCTTATGTGGCGCGCGCAGCATGATGTCAAAAAAAGTGTGGCTGCACTAGCTAGGATGTTAATGCAACTGATATTGGTCGGTTATTTTCTTCTCTATATATTTAATAACAGTGCACCTGAGTACACGGCTGGGTTGTTGTTATTGATGATGAGCTTTGCCAGTTGGATATCACTTAATGTCGCGGAAAAGCGTACGTTAGCTCTGTTTATCAAGGCTTTGTTGGCGATATTAATTGGCGGGGGGGCGGTACTAATTGTGATCACGCAAGGAGTACTCGATATCGAGCCTTGGTATAATCCTCGGTATATTTTGCCACTGGCTGGAATGATTTTCGCAAGCTCTATGACAGCAATAAGTTTGTCGTTGGAAAGGTATTACGCAGAATTAAAACACAATACCTGTGAAAATGCGCTTAACGTTGGTTTTAAAGCGGCGATGATCCCCGTGGTGAATTCGATGTTAGCGGTTGGTGTTGTTTCGTTACCGGGCATGATGACTGGGCAAATATTGTCTGGCGTTGAGCCTTACATTGCGGCCCGTTATCAAATTATGGTGATGGCAATGATGTTTTCAGCGACCGGATTAACGGTATTTGTATTTTTAAAGCTTTTGGCGGAACGTTCAAAAGCATCAGACAGTACTCGTGGTTTGAGCAGTAAAAGGACACAGGAGTAACAAGGTATGGCATTAAAAGCGACTATATTTAAAGCGGATATATCGATTACCGATATGGACCGAAATTATTACAACGATCATAACTTAACGATTGCTCGTCACCCGTCTGAAAATGATGAACGAATGATGTTACGCATTATTGCATTTATTGTTAATGCCAGTGAACGATTAGAATTCACCAAGGGCTTGTCCGACGACGAAGTGCCTGATCTCTGGCAAAAGGCATATAGTGACGAAATCGAGCTTTGGGTTGAACTTGGTCAGCCGTCGGAGCAAAGAATAAAAAAAGGCTGTAACCAAAGCCAGCAAATGCTGATTTATTCTTATGCAGATAACAGCTTCAATGAATGGTGGAAAAAAGAGCACAACAAACTTGCGACTCGTAAAAACTTAACCGTTTATACATTACCAGAAACCTTGTCATCGACCTTAGCTAACTTAGTGCAACGCTCGATGCAAATTCAAGTGACGATTCAAGACGCGCAAATCTGGTTAACCATTGAAAGCGGTGGCATTAGTGAAAGTCTAGAGATCCAAATCGATAGAGCTTAAAGCACAGTTTTATGGTGCTGAGCGGCAAGTGCTAGTATATTTTCATGAGCGGATACCAAATTGTCCGCCACGTGCTTGGTATGACACACAGCAAGTGATAATGGCACTTCAACAATATCGTTTTTCAGTTCTCCCAACATCACCCCCGTTTTCCCGTCATTAAGTGCTTGAACGGCAGCTACACCAAGCCGGGTTGCTAATATTCTATCCTTGGCCACAGGAGAACCACCACGTTGTATGTGACCCAAAATACATAATCCGCAATCAATGTTCGCTTGTTGTTTTAATTGGTTTGCTAATTCGTGGGCGCCACCGGGCCATAAATTTTCGGCTAAAACAATTAAGTAGCTTTTATGTGCGTCACTACGGTGGGCTGAAATATCTTCGATGATAGCATTTAACTTTTGTTGTTTTTGTAGCTGCTGAAAGTTCTCAAAAGAAATAATCTGCTCAGCGCCACAGGCAATACCAACGTTGAAAGCTATATGTCCACTTTGACGTCCCATTAATTCAATGACAAATACTCTGTCAAAGGCATCAGCGGTATCGCGAATTTTATCTATCGCTTCAATGGCGGTATTGATTGCTGTGGAAAAGCCTATAGTGAAATCAGTGCCGTCAATGTCATTATCTATTGTGCCTGGCAGGCCAATCAGCTGTCCTTGCCAAAGTTTTTCAATTGCTAACATACCGTTAAAGGAGCCGTCGCCACCTATGACGATTAATACATCAATCTCTAGTTGCGTTAGCGTCTGAACAGCTTGTGTGATGCCTTGTTCGGTAAGCATTTCGGGACAGCGAGCACTTTTTAATATTGTGCCACCTTTGTGTATTACATTTGCTACATCGTCAGGAACAAGTGTTTTGTGTTGCTGGTGGATCAAACCATTGTAACCATGCATAAAACCGATGCATTGGTGATCAAATTTATGAGCGGCCAATACAATTGCTCTTATGGTTGCGTTCATACCAGGAGCGTCGCCACCGCTGGTTAAAATACCTATGGTTTTACCTTTCATTAATTACACTCCAATCCCCCAATATTGTTCAATGACAGTATATGTTAAGGGGTAACAGAACATTATGGTTCAGATCAAAAAACGTTTGATTTTGATAGGGTTTATATCCTTTACGTCATTTAACCTTTAGTAGTAAAACTCAAATAACCACTTTTTTCTGTATTTTTAGATATTTTGGTAGCACAAGAAACTAAACGACCCATATCTACTTTTTTAGCCATGAGTTGTTCTTTAAAATATACTTCGCGTTTTTTTGCTAAGGCATATAGTTCATTGATTTGCTGTTCTGGTAATTTTACAGCGTTCTCTGAGTTATTTCCTTTTTTAAGCGCTTTTGCTCCTAAATCACCCCAAGTGGCAACTGGGCATACAGTAATTACCAAATCAGTCTTCTCTTTAATTAACTTAGCAAAGTCGTCAAACACACTAAGCTTTGTTTCTGGTAATTCATGTTCGCCTTCTGGAAATACTAAATCGTCAATGTGAATTTCGAATAATTTGTTTCCTGCAAACTGGGCAATAGATACGATATTTGAATAGGGCACAAACGTTTGCACCAGATATGCTTTTGCAGCTTCACTAGTTACTATTTCTACGACATTTCTAATAATGCCGGTGGTTAAACCTGATAATTCGCCTTTTTTGCCTTCGATAGGCAAGTCGATTTCTAGATTACCTTTACTGTCGGATATTTTGTCTAGCAAAACGTTTAAAGGGATCATGTCGACTTTTTCGTCTTCTACCGAAACATTGTGATCGGTATTAACCGTGCTAACACCTAAACTCTTTAATACCAGTTGGACATCACCTTGCCATCCTTCTTTAGTGATATTGACTATGGCGTTTAAGTCGATGTTGCCACGTTCAATCGTCATGTCCGCTGCTTTTTTAACGTAAGGGGAAACACTGACAATATCGTAATTGGATAATTTTAGATCAACCAACATAGTGTCTTTTTGACGTGGACTTTGATTAGCCTTGGTGTTTGGGTTTACGTCTAATAGCAGTTGTGAATAGCTATTCAAAGTCGCGTGCATATTGGCTTCTAAACTAAATATATTGGGCTGTATGTTTGCCAAATTAAATGTGTCGATTTCTATGGATTGCTCAAGGCTTGGTGCAACCGAATTGTCCTGAACTCTTAAATTTATTGGTTGTTTGTTGATAACCTTGTTAATTTGATAACTGAATCGTGACCCATCAGCCGACTGTTGTTCAGGCTCTGAAGCTAAATTACTTTTATTGTGTTTGTCGCCTAGATTGTTCTCGTCAGTGTTACTAGATGTTTTGTTTTGGTCATTGGTTGTCAAAAACATAGGTAGAGCGTGCAGCAAAATGTGGGCGTCGGTTTTATCAAACTCCACCGAGTCGATTGTAAGTTTTGTATTGTTGTTTTGTTGAACAAGGTTAAGCTGGTTGATATTAAAGTCATTCATTGTGAACACGGTCACAGATTGCGTCTGATCAGCTCCTTCTGTTGCGTTTGATTCTTTATTTTTTTCTTGTTTGACCTGCTCTGACGCGAGTTGCTGAGCTAACAACGCGTCGTATTTTAATAATAAAATATCTTGGATATTGATATTGTCTAATCTTACTTGTACTTCGGTGTCTTTTGCTAAATAGGCATCAATACCGAGTTGATCTAAATTAACCTTATTAATGTCGGCGATAACGCTCTGTGTGGGCTTATGGCGGGCGAATATTTTTTCAACAGAGAAAGTCAAATCAGGTGCTAATGTTATTTTTGCTGCTTGTGTGATGTTGTTCAAATTTAACTGTTCAAATGACATCGCAACTGCATTCACCTTTGCGGAGATTTCTGGCAGTTGTGCTTTCAAGGCCGCAACGGTTAATTCGAAGTTGTTAACGTCAACTGATGGTTCAGTAAAAATGTTTTTTACATTTATCTTTGTTTTCACGCGAATATTATCTATTGCGACATTATTTGCTGATTCGCCTTTTTTCGACTCTGCGAAATTAATAGCCAGTGACAGGCCAGTATCTAGCTCGGCTGCTGCAATTTGTTCTGCTAAGTTTACTGTAGAGTTATTTAAATGAACGTGTGTGTTTTGCGTGCGGATCTCATGACCAGCAGTTTTGACATCTAATTTAAGATTATTAATTTTTAAGTTCTGCAGCAATAACATCCAAGCCATTTCTGTTTGTGCGGTAGAGTCTGTTGTTTCGCTTACTTTTGGCGTAGTAGTTGGTTTTTCATTTTCGGTAGATTGATGATATCGAACATCTAGCTTGTCGACTAAAAAATGTTCTACCATGAGTTGCCTTGAGAATAATGGCAAATATTGAAGTTCCAATTCGAGGCGTTCAAAGGCTAGGTTATTTCCGTTTGGAAGTTGCAAAACAACGTTCTTTAGCGTTAATGAAGGAGCAAATAAATTTAAGCTGAGATCCTCAATACTTAAAGACATCGACATATTGTCTTTTTCAAAATAGCCATTAGCGCTTGTTACGGTCAACCATCGAGCAGACGCCCAGAGAACAAAAAATAGAAAAACAATTAGTAAAAGTGCAATTTTTAGGGCGTTTAATGCCTTTGTCATGTAAACCTCATGTGGCGATAAAAAAACGTTGGTATCGTCTATTAATTCAACACTACCTTAATCGACAATACAAAGTGATGAAATATTTATGTATTCGTTTTGTGAAGGATTACGGTCAGTGTTTACCGGAAGGATCTGCTTGTTCTGTTGATTGTTGCTCGGCAGTTTGTTGTTCGAGTTCTTTTTGTCGCTGTGCTTTTGCTTTCTCAACAGGGTCTAACGTGATTTTTTTCATTGGCATTTTTGCAGTGTGTTTTAACAGCAAAATGTTGCCAACAATAACACCTAACACCACAAGTATGATGAGCAAAGCGGTTAAATTCATGATTGTTGTCAGTCCCTAGTTCTACGAATTAAATTCGGCAGCACAAAACACATAATCAGCAAGAATAGTATCGAAGTGCTGTCTTATTACGTTGTAGCCTTGAACATTATTTTCAAGGGCTGGTAATAATAAATCACAATCTTGTTTGAATTGCTCGACAAATAACTTTGCGGTTGGTCCATACGATATGTGCCATAACTCTTGTGCAATTCCCATATTCGTTGCTTGATACGGACGATAAAAGTCGTGTACCGTCGCGTGTTGCTCGAGCCAACTACTCAAACTGGAGAAAATACCACTTTCTTGATACTCAGTTGGGCTCAGTTGCAATTGATAATTTTGTGGCAACGCGTTGTTATCATAGATATCAATGTCGGTGCCCCAGTGGTGTCGACTGGCTCCAGGTAATGCTGAAAATGAGAGTATAGCTTGTACCTTTTGCCAATCGTTCAGCTTAGACATATCAACGACTTTATTTTGTTTGTCAAAAACCGGTCGTTTTCCAGTGAATTTGTTATTCCAAATAAGCGCCTGACGTTCGAATGAACGAAAACTAGATGCTATTTTTATATCAATATCCTGTGCCAAAGCGGCCTGGTGTAGCTTTTTAAATGAGGCTAGAGACTGAGTGTGTAACAAAAGATTGGCGTCACCTTGCTCATAATTAGCAAGGTGATTTTCAGTTAAGCCAAATACTTGTTCGAAGCTTATCAAAGTAGGGTGTTTTCCAATACTTTTTCGTAAATATCCGTCAGGTTGTTTAGATCATCCACCGATACCGACTCATTCACTTTATGAATAGTGGCATTACACGGGCCTAGCTCAATTACTTGTGCACCAGTGGGCGCAATAAAGCGACCGTCTGAAGTGCCACCCGATGTTGATAGCTCTGGCAGCTTACCGGTAACCTGTTTTATGGCGTCGTTGACTGCCTCAATGAAAGTACCAGTATCAGTTAAAAATGGCAGTCCGTTGTATGTCCAATCCAACGTATAGTTTAATTTATTATTGTTGAATAACGTTTCGACTTTTTCTACCAAAAGCTCGGCAGTGACTTCCGTTGAATATCGGAAGTTAAACATAATGTCTAATTCACCTGGGATCACATTACCAGCGCCTGTGCCACCGTTGATGTTAGAGATCTGAAAACTGGTTGGCGGGAAGTAATCGTTGCCTTTGTCCCATTCGATTTCAGTCAGTTCCAACATAGACTTTGCCACAGAGTGTACTGGGTTGTCGGCTAAGTGTGGATAAGCAACGTGTCCTTGCACACCGTGAACTTTTAAATCGCCGGTTAACGAACCGCGTCGTCCGTTTTTAACAATATCGCCACAATAATTGGTGCTCGATGGTTCGCCAACTATGCACCAAGTAATTTTTTCGTTTCGAGCTTCTAACGTATCGATGACTCGTGTTGTGCCATTGATAAAAGGACCTTCTTCATCTGAAGTGATCAAGTAAGCAATAGAGCCTTTATGGTTTGGGTGTTTTTCAACAAATCGTTCTGTTGCAACGATCATCGCCGCTAAACTGCCTTTCATATCAGCGGCCCCGCGACCATATAACATGCCATCAGTGATTGTTGGTTCAAATGGTGGTGTATTCCAATTGGCAGGGTCGCCGGTTGGTACAACATCTGTGTGGCCAGCAAAACAAAAGACAGGTTCTTCGGTGCCTCGTCGTGCCCACATATTTAATGTATCAACAAAGAACATAGACTCAACGTTAAAGCCCAACTTCTCTAATCTAGATGACATTAATTGCTGACAACCTGCATCTTCTGGTGTAACCGACTCTCTTTCTATCAGCTGTTTCGCAAGCTCTATAGTTGGTGTGTTTGAATTAGTCATTATGAAAAGATTTCCGAATATTGAGTGTCTTTAAAGCCTAAATGTAAAGTGCTATTTACTTCGAGAATAGGGCGCTTAATCATTGCTGGCGCTAATAACATTTGCTCAATAGCAAGTTCTTTATGCATTTGGTCTTTAATATCTTGTGGAAGTTGGCGATATGTAGTGCCTCGTTTATTTAAAACATTTTCCCAGCCGAGTTGTTCGACAACGGAAGTTAGCCAGTGTTCTTCTATTCCGTCGGTACGGTAATCATGAAAATTGTATTCAACATTATTGGCTTCTAACCACTTTTTAGCTTTTTTAATAGTGTCGCAATTTTTAATGCCATACATGATCGTCATAGTCAGTACTTCTCTTTCTAATTATGGTGTTGATTTGTTGTGTTCTGTTTTTGTCGTTGAAACGTCGGCAGAAATCTTTTTACGAGGCGTTAACGAAAAAATCGTATCTTGCCCAGCCTCAACGTGACGGTGAAACACATCAATTGATTTAAATTGTTTATGATCCAATAACATAAAGAATAACACGATTGGTTTTGCAATTAACTGCATTTTATATATATCAAATGTCATTAGTGGCTGTAATTGGTTAACGATATCGCCTTCTTTTACATGAGGAGTTATACCCAGTCCGTGTTGGCGGCTATAAGAAACCGGCAGTTGGATTAAGAATTTAAGTTTGTTGTTCGCCTGCAACACAATCTTTCCGTGACTGGGTGTCCATTCAATAATCTTACCTTTTATAGGAGAAAGGACTGTTTGCGAAGAGACTAATATGGCAACACCTTGTCCTAATTGACTGATAGAAAACTGTTCGGCATCCGACAGCCAGTCTAGCTGTTCAATGGTTTTTAATTTCCCTGAAGCTGGCGATAGAATAGAAACACCTTGCGTTAATTCAGGGCGGGTGAATTTGACGATTGAGTGATACTGCATAGACTGGTGGTGAGTTTACGAAGTAACAACTTTGTAGTCATTTTTTCGCAAAGCTTCAACTGCTTTGGTTACGACTTCTTCTTTTACTAAAATATAGTCAGTGTCGAACGTTGAAATTGCAAAAATACTAATGCCTGCATCGGCTAAAACGCCGGAAATTTGCGACATAATCCCAGTCAACGAAAACGCCAGGGGCCCCAGGACTTCGAGTGCCATCCAGCCTGCTTCATGCTCTAAACTATCAACCGTGATGTCAGAAGGACAAACAATCGAAAGCTCTTCAAAGGTTTTTCCAATAAAAAATATAGGGGCACGCAGAACTTGGCTTGGGATCTCATCGTTATATGCAAAACTGTGAATTGTGAATTGATCGTTTAATAGCTGCAGAGTCTGTTTTGGCATAAGTAAAAACGTTCCTTATATTTATCTATGGTAGGTGTTCTGACTTGTCACGAAATTTAATAAGCGCAGTCAAATCACTGTCTACTAAATACTACTACTTAATAGCGAAATTAACAGCGACTACTTGCTATAAATTTTATACTTTCATCAAAGTAAAGTTATTCCCAGTTACCCCCAGAATCTGTGGATAACTTTGTTAAGTAGTTATTTGTAACCTTATAAGTGCATGTAATATATAGACTTATTTTTAAAGTGTAAAAAAACAACGATAATGTACTTTGCACCAAAATAGTTGCTTTGGTGAGTAAATTTAAGCCGCATACTGTATGTTATGTGTGCGGCTTTAGTTGTTAATCGCCTGCTTGAATTGCAGTCAATGCGATGGTGTAGACGATATCGTCCACCAGCGCCCCTCTTGATAAATCGTTCACTGGTTTTCTCATACCTTGTAACATTGGACCAATACTGATGACATCTGCACTTCGTTGTACGGCTTTATATGTGGTGTTACCTGTATTTAGATCTGGGAAGACAAATACAGTGGCTTGACCTGCAACAGGGCTGTTTGGTGCTTTTTTCTTTGCGACATTTTCCATTACGGCAGCATCGTATTGTAGAGGGCCGTCAATCAATAGATCAGGGCGTTTCTGTTTGGCGATTTCAGTCGCTTTTCTCACTTTATCCACATCGGCACCAACCCCCGAGGTTCCTGTTGAATAACTTATCATTGCTACTTTGGGTTCAATGCCAAAGGCTGCTGCAGAGTCTGCGGATTGTATTGCGATATCAGCTAATTGCTCAGCGTTTGGATCTGGATTAATAGCACAATCACCGTAAACCAATACTTGATCGGGTAACAACATAAAAAATACCGATGACACGAGACTTGAGTCAGGTGCGGTTTTAACAAGTTGTAACGGGGGTCGAATAGTATTTGCCGTTGTATGCACGGCACCAGAAACCAAACCATCAACTTCGTTTTGAGCTAGCATCATAGTGCCGAGTACAACATGGTCTTCTAGTTGTTCTTCCGCTACCACTTCAGTCAATCCTTTGTGTTTTCTAAGCTCTACCATTGGCGCAATGTACTTGTGGCGAATTTTATCTGGATTTTCGATGATCACATTTTCGTTTAAGTGCACACCTTGTTGCTCAGCCACTAGCTTTATTTCTTCTGGGTTGCCCAACAAGATACATTTGGCAATATTACGTTGACCACAAATAGCCGCGGCTTTGATGGTTCGTGGTTCGTTGCCTTCTGGTAAAACTACCGTTTTTTTCGCTTTACGAGCTTTATCCACAAGTATGTAGCGGAATGCCGCTGGCGATAATTTACGAGATTTCGCTGCGGTTTCTACCATACCTTTTATCCACTCTTTCGATATGTGGCTGGCGGTATGTTCTTTAACACGTTCGATGCGTTGCTCATCATCAGTTGGAACTTCCATGTTAAAACGTTGTAGTAACAAAGACGTTTCCCATGTGTCGCTTTGTGTGGTTAATACTGGCAAACCAGTTTCAAAAGCTTGTTTGCACAGTTCTAATATAGTCGGTTGCGGTTCAAACCCCCCGGTTAATAAAATAGCGCCTAACTTCGTGCCATTCATCGCCGCTAGCGATGCCGCGACTAATACGTCAGAACGATCCCCCGGTGTAACCAATAAAACACCAGGTCGCACTCGACCTAAAATATTACCTACCGTTCGAGCACAGAAAGTAATACTTCTTAATCGGCGAAACTCCATGTCGCCTTCATTTAATATCGAAGCGTCTAAATATTTGGCTAAATCTATGACTCTAGGAGCCATAAGCTCTGGATTCCACTTTACACAGCCTAGCATTTTGAAATTATGTTTGAAAATTGACAGCTGACGGTACTTAGCGCTAACTTCTTCGTATGTGGTTTCGGTAACGACATCTGAAAAGTCGGTTGTAAGGTTGCCTTTTAAATCAAGCGGCGCGTCAACTTTATTAAAGATACAGCCAATTACTCGTTCGTTATTAAAACCACCATAATTACTGGCGGCAATTTCTAGCTGATCTTCCAAGCTGGCCATAGGTTCATTACCCGGCGCAATAACAAACACCACATCAGCGCCCAAAGCAGTGGCGATTTGTCGATTTATTTTGTTAGCGTAACTTTGGTGTTTAGTGGGCACTAAACCTTCAATGACAACCGCCTCATTTTCTTCAATTCCACTTTCAAATCGTTCAACAATTTCTTCCAACAAAATATCAACATTGCCGTCACCAATAAGCGTTTCAGCATAAGTCAACTCAAACGGCTCAGGCGGTGTTAAATGTGAAAGTTTTTTAAATATCTCGGTGCTTTTTTCCGGTCCATTGTCGCCACGTTGAGGTTGAGAAATAGGCTTGAAAAAATTAACTTTAACGGTTTGGCGCTCCATCGCTCTAATTAAGCCTAACGTTACTGTTGTCAGTCCAACACCGGTACCAACTGGAACTAACATGATTCTGTGTGCCATAAAATTTGTCCTCTTAGTTCTTAAACGTATCGTTAGTTGGTGACTTGGGCTGATGCTAAACGAGCGGCATCTTGCGCGATCACAAGCTCTTCGTTGGTGGGTACAACCAGGATTTTAACGTTTGAGTTTTCCGATTGGATTTCACCGCCTTGACCAAACCGAGCTTGAATATTCTTTTGCTCATCGACAAATAAACCCATTAGGTTTAAACGTTCAACAACCGTTTTTCGAATGTAGTCAGAGTTTTCACCAATACCGCCAGTAAACACTATAGCGTCTAAATGGGAGAGGGCGCAGGTATACGACGCTACGTATTTGGACACTCGATAACAGAATACGTCTAGCGCCAATTGTGCTTGTTTTTGAGTTGCTTCATTGTCGCTATCTAGTGCTTCTTCTAATGTGCGGCAATCGTTACTGATTTGAGATAAACCTAACAATCCACTTTTTTTATTTAACAACTCATCAATGTCTTCAGTGCTATATTGGTGTTGACTTTGTAAGTAAATGATCAACCCTGGATCTACATCGCCACTACGCGTGCCCATAACTAAACCTTCGACAGGTGTTAGGCCAAGGGATGTATCAACACTTTGCCCGTTTTCTACCGCGCATATTGAACAACCATTGCCTAAATGAACGGTGATAACCGATGTTTGTTCGATTGGCTTATTGAGAACGTTAGCAGCTTCACGGCTGACAAAATAGTGACTGGTACCGTGGAATCCATAACGTCTGATGCCATGCTGCTGATACAAGGTTTTATCAATAGCATATAAATAGGCGTGTTCTGGCATGGTTTGATGGAAAGCGGTATCAAAAACGGCTATTTGAGGTAAATTAGGAAACAACTCAGTTGCGGCTTTAATACCAGTCAAATTAGCAGGGTTATGCAAAGGCGCTAGTCCTGATGTTTCTTGAATGGCGTTAATGACATCTTGGTCTATCAATACCGATTGAGTAAACGATTCTCCGCCATGTACGACACGGTGCCCAACTGCATATATAGTATCTATGAGTCCGTTTAATTTGAGTTGGTGGCCAACTTGTTTAATGGCGTGTAAATGAGAGTTCATCTCGCCAAGGGCTTCAGTATTTTTAGTGCCGTTTATCTTGGTTGTGATACTTGCATCTGACTGGTTTAAGCGCTCCGCAATTCCAGATAGTAGTAGGTCAGTTGATTCACTGTTTATGACTGCAAATTTTAGTGAAGAAGAGCCGCAGTTGAGAACTAGGATATTTTTCTCATTCGAATTGTTTGAAGCCATATTTACCTTATCTGGTTGATGTTTCTAATTAAATCATTATTTTAGAATATATACTCTAAATCTTAAAGAGGTTTTTAATGTAAAAAATACGATTTATGGGTTATGGTTTATGTATGTTTTCAACCTACAAGGTAGCACGTTATTTTGGTTACTACATTACAAGCAGGTTTTAAATTCAGCCGATTGTGGCCGAGCAACGAACCCTACTTATTGATGTTTGAGCAAACGAAACAAATTAAGTTGGTTAACTTGTTGCTAACGGTTACACCCGCGATAGCGATGTTGATACTTTGGTTACAGTTGGAGTATTTGGGTATAGAAAGCTTAAATACTGCGCTGGCTATGTCATTGTTAGTGTTGTCGATACCATTACACGGTTATTTTTTATTAGGTAAAAAAGCAGAAGAGCCTTTGCCTTTAGGTTTAAAAAGCTGGTATCACGAAATAGAACAAAAGATCAAACAACAAGAGATGTTGGCAAGTGAGTCATACAGACCTGCTCCATCAAAAGTGAAGAAGGGAAAATTGACTTATATGGATTTGGCTGTGTTATTAAAAGCGCTCTTTACCAGAAAATAAATAACCGCGAATCAAACGATAAAAAGCTGAGATAATCTCAGCTTTTTTTGATTGTACGTCTTTGAATTAAATCTAAATATCGAACGTTGACCAGATAGGGGCATGATCGGACGGTTTTTCTATGCCTCTTAATTCATAGTCTATACCCGTGTCGATGCATTTATCATTTAATCCATGAGTTGCCAAAATGACGTCAATGCGCAGACCGCGGTTATCGTCAAACCCTCTAGAACGATAATCGAACCACGAATATCTATCTGAAGTATCTGGATTTTGTTCTCTAAATGTATCTTTAAATCCCCAATCTAACAGAGTAGCAAGCCACTGTCTTTCTTCCGGTTGAAACGAACATTTACCGGTTTTTAACCAACGTTTACGGTTTTGCTCGCCTATACCTATATCTAAATCGGTTGGCGAAATATTGATGTCTCCCATCACAACTACATTATCACCGGCGTTTTGGTGTGTATTAAGGTAGGTCATTAAGTCTTGATAAAATTGACGTTTGTAAGGGAACTTAACCGCATGTTCAATATTTTCACCTTGCGGGAAGTAGCCGTTTAACACCGTAATTTTGTTACCAGACTCGCTGGTAACGGTGACCATTACCATACGTTTTTGGTGATCTTCGTTATCCGTTGGGAAACCACATTGTTCAAATTCGATGCGTTGTGCAACATCGTTCCTGACTAACATAGCTACGCCATAATGCGCTTTTTGGCCGTGAATAATTGCTTTGTAACCAAGTGATTCAACGTCTTCGAACGGAAAAGCTTCATTGTGAACTTTGGTTTCTTGTAAACCTATAATTTCAGGATTGTGCTTTTCAATCAGCGCGGCTAATTGATGAATACGAGCTCGCAGGCCGTTTATATTAAAAGAGATGATTTTCATAATTAATTATCTAAAAGTTTATTGAAATGGTCGTTTTAGGCTGTTTAGCGTACTCGCCAAACTCTAAAAATACGGCCTTTTATTTTACCTTGTTCAAGCTTCTTTAAGGCCGCGGTCGCTGATGTGGTCTTTATACCGACATATGCGCAATAGTCAAAGATATTGATTTTTCCGACGTCTTGTCCAGGTATTCCCTGTTTGCCAGTTAGTGCACCTAATATATCCCCAGCACGCACTTTTTGCTTTTTACCACCATCGATACGTAACGTCGCAAATGAAGGACGAAACACTTCCTGTGTTAATACACTGTCATCTGGCAAGCTTGAATCAGTGATGTTGATCGATAAGTAATCTTCAATATCGACTAATTTATGAGATTCTTTGCTGGCATATAAACTGTGGGCTGAACCTTTGCTGCCAGCGCGTCCCGTGCGACCAATTCTATGTACGTGAGTATCAGGGTCGTGCGCTAAATTGTAGTTGATCACCATATCTAATTTGTCGATATCTAGTCCGCGGGAGGCGACATCGGTTGCCACTAGAATAGAGACGCTTTTATTGGCGAATCGAACAAGTGTCTGGTCTCTGTCTTTTTGCTCTAAATCACCGTTTAGTGCTTTGGCAGAAAAGCCAGCATTTAGCAGACTTTCAGTCACTTCTATGGTCTCTAGTTTGGTGTTACAAAAAACAACGCAGGATTCTGGCTGATATTTCATCAATAGTAATTGAGTAGCCAACATTCTATGTTCTTTGTCGTCCACCAAATAAAAGTGTTGTTTAATAGAGGACTCTGAGTGTGTCGATTCAACTACAATTTTTTTCGGCTCACGTAAAAGCTTGCCCGCTATCCATTCAATTTGCTCGGGAAATGTCGCACTGAATAATAATGATTGTCGCTCGACTGGCGCTAAATCAATGATGGCATCGATGGCATCTTGAAAACCCATTTCAAGCATTTTATCTGCCTCATCGAGTACAAGAGTATTTAACTCATTCAGCTGTAATCTGCCGCGTTCAAGATGATCTAGGATTCTACCCGGTGTACCCACGATAATGTGAGCACCATGTTCCAAAGAGCCAATTTGAGGACCCATTGGAACGCCACCACACAGGGTCAATACTTTAATGTTGTGAATAC
>JABXID010000013.1 GCA_013373245.1 Gammaproteobacteria bacterium | reverse complement strand
ATGAAATTTAATGTGACGCCTATAAAACTGATTATTTATTGCTTTGTTGTCATGGTTGCCTCAGCTTGTGCCGCCAGCAACACAACTGAAAAAGCCGAACGCAAACCGTCAATAACCTTTGATTACAATTCTCACAATAAACTGCTAACCATCAACGGTGATATTTGTCGTTACGGTAAAAGTGCTAAGCAAGAGCTGCCAAGTTTTGCCATTAACGATATCCATAACTACATTCAACAGCAGCCAAATAGCTTTATAGAGCAACTAAAAAACATCAAAACTGGCATGATGGGTAATCGATTAGACACCGCCAAACTATCAGTTTTTTACTTATTAAAAACACAAAATATGGATTTTGCATATCGCTATGAGGGAAACCAAGTTTGTGCACGATACAACACCTCGCTAGCGCTCGACTTTTCGCAAGACTTTATCGACTTTATAGAACTGAATGCCCCACATCAATACCAATTTGTTGCTGACAAAACCGACGCTCAAGCAATACGTGCCATTTTGACCTCAATCTATCCAGACCTGCATGCATCGAACGCGTCTGAACCATTTACGCAATCTGAGTACTTAGTGGAAGATCGTGTATTAACAGAAAAACTCAGCGTGTTCACCTTCCACTATTTAAACTATCAAGCCAACTTGTTACAGCGCCAATCTCTTGTTTTTACAACGGGTGATGGACTTTACCTCAAAGCGTTAAATCACTATCTGCAAGAAAACAAATTTACACTGACCAACGAAAAAAACAGCGCATTTTGGCAACTCCACATAAAGAATGACTCCACTAATCACTCGCCTTATGCATTTTCGGTCGAGTTTAAAAAGCATGATCTTGACACTACATCTGTTTTTAACAACGATGTCAGTGCCTTACCTGCCATTCCAACACCTTCAAATACCGATAAAATAAACCTGATAAAACTGTATTTGGAGATGCAATCTTTTTCACAACAGCTCAACAATAATTAGGCTATTTACAAATTGTTCTATAAAAGTTCAATTCGTTCACTTTGAACGATTGACTTATATTCAGACTCGATTAAACTGTTTAGCCATCTAAACGTCCAAATATTTATCAAGGCTAAATTGATGCAAGACCAACAGTCAGAATTAAAAACACGTTATAATGATAACGCTCGTGGTGTTTACTTTATCGGCACTACGCCGCCTAAAAGTGATACACCAGAATCACAAGTTGAAACTATCGCGAGCAAGTTACTAGAGCGTGTCAGTGACATTGATTACGATGGTCTGATTGTCTACGACATTCAAGA
The DNA here is from genome assembly GCA_013373245.1 of Gammaproteobacteria bacterium. Taxonomy (GTDB): domain Bacteria; phylum Pseudomonadota; class Gammaproteobacteria; order Enterobacterales; family Alteromonadaceae; genus Psychrosphaera. The sequence continues at coordinate 6,423 of JABXID010000013.1, read as the reverse complement.
TGAAGGCTCTCGCATCAGCAAACCTCGACCTTTTCCTTTTAAGTCAACCCATGATCCAAGATGGTACTCATCATTACTAAATGAAAAGTCAGGCCGACCAGTCATCACCTACAAGAGTGTCATTCAATCCAACAGTGAAGCGTTTGATGAATGGGCAAACGAAGCTTGGAACAAGTATAAAGTCAAAGACGTTGTTCTTGTTGGCAGTCCTTCCAAAGACGTAAAAGGCACCTTGCCTCTCGAAAAAGCGTATAAAACCTTAGTGGCCAATCAACATCCATTTTTTATCGGCGGTGTGACTATTGCTGAACGACACGTGAGCAAAGGCAATGAACACCAGCGCCTTATTCAGAAACATCAGCAAGGATGTAACTTCTTTATTTCACAAGCTATTTACGATCCACAGGCCACCATTGATTTATTAACTCGATACGCCATCGAGTGCCAAAAACAAAATATTAAGCCGCAGCGCATCATTCTTACTTTCTCTCCTTGCGGTAGCGAAAAAACCTTAGAGTTTATCGAATGGTTAGGGGTGAGTGTGCCGGAAGCTACCAGTTTGAGAATTCTTAATGCCGAGTCGCCATTGTATGAATCTATTCGAATTTGCAGCAATGGCTTACAACAGATCTTAGATGCCGTAATTCCATACGACCTTCCTTTAGGGTTGAACATCGAGAGTTTAACCAACCGCAAAGAAGAGATTGACGGCTCAATTTTGTTGTACAAATTGCTTCGCTCAAAAATGGATTTTTACCTAGCCAAGCAAGAGCTGAAAAAATTAACTAAATAAACACCATACAACTCACTTAATAAAGCTGCCGGTGTGATCCCGGCAAAGCTAGTACAAGCAACAAATATCCTTTACCATGGTTTCAACTTGCTCAGACTGATATGTTGATAACATGATTGATTGGATAAAGTCGCAGTTTTTAATTCCTAACGAAAGTATTCTCATATACGGCTTTTTTGACAATAACTTAGTCTTGTTGTCATTATTAGTCGCTATATTCTCTTCTTTTATGGCGCTGCATATAGGTGGCCAAAGTCTATCTTCCGCATCCGCAAGCCGCAGGCACACTACCAATTTAATTGGTAGCCTTGCCTTAGGTGGCGGCATCTGGTCCATGCATTTTATTGGCATGTTGGCGTTCGATTTGTGTACCGTTGTCGAATACAATATGCCTTTAACATTTGCCTCACTTATTCCCAGCATTGCAGCATCGTATGTCGCTTTAACGTATTTACAAACTCACACAACAGGGTTACGTCCCTTGTTATTGGGGGGCGTATTAGTTGGCTCAGGCATTGGTGCGATGCACTATACTGGTATGGCATCAATGGAAATGGCTCCTTTACTCAGATATGACTTATCTTTATTTGCATTATCTATTGTTGTGGCGGTTTCATTATCTATGTTATCGCTTTGGATTCGTGTCGGCTTACAAAGATTTGAGCGCCTCAATCACTGGCAAGTCAATTTGCTTGCCAGTATCGTGATGGGCTTTGCCATTGCCGGAATGCATTATACCGGTATGGCTGCGGCGCGATTTGTCCGTCCGCCGGGAATGGAGTTAAGCGAGCAAACCGGCCAAATATCGTTTTACCTAGCAATTATCGTGTCGATAATCACCATCGTATTCACAACTATAGTGCTAGGTGTCAATATCCTGTTTAAGTACAAAGACATCTCAAAGCAAGCCAGCTCTTATGCTAGACGTCTGCAAGCAATGACGGAAACCGCAGTCGACTGCATTATAAGCATTAATGCCAATGGTGTTATTGAAAGTGTAAACCGTTCAACTGAAAAGTTGCTCGGCTGGTCACCACAAGAGTTAGTCGGTAACAACATTAGTATGCTAATGCCTGAGCCTTATAAAAGCCAACATGACAGTTATATCCATAAATACCTGACTACTGGTGAGGCCAATATCATAGGTTCGAGCCGAGAAGTGAAAGCAAAACACAAACACGGTCACTTGATAGACGTTAGACTAGCTATAGGACACGTTAATCTAGAACAAGAAAACTTTTTTGTAGGTTATATATCTGATTTAACACAACGCATTGAAATGGAACAAGCAATTCGTGAAAACGAGGCAAAATTCCGCTCTCTCATAGGAAATATTCCTGGCATAGCTTATCGTTGTTTGAATGAAAAAGATTGGCCCATGATCTTTATTAGTGATGCGGTTGAAGCCATGACTGGCTATCCAGCATCGGACTTTTTGCTACCTAACAATATCCGCAGTTTCACCGATCTTTATCACCCAGAAGATAGAAAGCCCATTTTGTCGACACCTACCAGCAATAAAAACTTTCGGCTTGAGTATCGAATTTTAACGAAAAACAACGATGTTCGCTGGGTATTAGAAATTGGCAATTACGTGCAAGATGAAGAGTCTGGCGTAGCTTGGTTAGATGGATTTATCATGGACATTACCGAGCGTCGAGAAATGGAACAACAATTAATCGACGCCAAAGAAATTGCAGAAGAAGCCGCAGAAGCTCGTTCCGCGTTTATGGCCAATATGAGTCATGAGATTCGAACCCCAATGAACTCTATTATCGGTTTCAGTGATATTTTATTGGATGCCGACTTAAACACTGAGCAAAAACGACACGTCGCAACAATAAACAGCGCCTCAAAGTCGCTGCTACATTTGCTCAACGACATCTTAGATAGCGCCAAACTCGACAAAGGCAAACTCGAATTAGAAACCATAGAGTTTTCCCTCATTGAAGAGGTCGACTCAGTTGTGTCTACGTTATGGCTGCAAGCAAGAAGTAAAGGCTTAGCACTTAATGTAAATGTGCCTAATAAACTAGAGGGCTATTATTTAGGAAGCCCAGACCGGATTCGACAGGTGCTAACTAACATTATTGGTAACGCGATTAAATTTACAGAGTCCGGTGAAGTGACTGTCACTTTAACTCCCGGTGATGACAACATGGTGCGTTTCGAGATCAGTGACACTGGCATTGGAATGACGCCAGAACAAGTGGAGTCAGTATTCGACCCATTCAAACAAGCAGATGCGTCAATGAGTCGTAAGTTCGGAGGCACAGGCCTAGGCACCACTATCAGTAAACAACTAGTTGAGTTAATGGGCGGTAAAATTCATGTTTCAAGTACCTTCAATCAAGGTACCGTTTTTTGGTTCGACTTACCGCTCAAACAGATTAGTCAAAGTAACAAACCATCCCAACCAATCAAAAATGTATCATTACCGTCACTCAATGTGTTGGTAGTGGATGATATCCAACAAAATGTCGACTTATTGACTTTATTGTTAGAGCGTGACGGACACAAAGTAACAACGGCCAACAATGGTCAGCAAGCGCTCGACGAAATGGCAAAGTTACCGCAATTTGACTTAGTGTTAATGGACATTCAAATGCCGGTGCTTGATGGCTTAACTGCCACAACACAGCGAAGAGTGTACGAACGCTCTCATCAGTTGTCACAACTACCAATTATTGCGCTTACCGCCAGCGTATTGCTAGACGATAAAGTTGCGGCAGAACAGGCTGGAATGCAGGGTTTCGCAAACAAACCGGTTGATTACGACGCATTACGTCAAGAGATCGCGCGGGTATTGGGTATTGACGTAGAAGTCTCCAATGAACAGGAAGAGCCCTCTTACAGTAATAAAAACAAGCTGTTCGATGAACAAAAAGGCGTTAACTTATGGGGCGATATTGATGCGTATTATCAACAAATTTCAAACTTTATAGATGCCCAATCAGAGGAAATTGAACATCTACAACAATTAATTAAAGCGTCAAAACCGCAAGAAGCTACAGCAAAAGTTCACGCGTTAAAAGGCGTATCAGGTAACTTAGCGCTAACGAAATTACAAAAGTTATTTGAAACCATCGAGAGTGAAATCGCCGAGAGCAGTTTTGAACAGGCCCTTACAACATTAGGCACGACCCAAAAAATATTCACTCAAATCTCTGATAAAGTAAAAGTTTGGCAGTCTAACGAAGAACCTGCTGAGACTGATAACAGTATTGATAGAACAGCGTTAATCCAGTTGTTAAATAACCTGTCACTCCAAGCTATGGATAATGAAATTGATGAGAGTATGTTGGACCAACTGAAAATATTTAAAACCAAACAAATAAGCGCAGAGATAAAACTCATCTACGACGCTTTTAATGACTTTGAATTTGAGGCAGCAGCCCAACATATCAAAGAGTTATTACAACTTATTAGCGATAACTAGAGGTAATTTTGAATAACAATCAAGAAGTTGTACTAATTGTCGATGACGAACCGGCAAACTTAAGAGTATTAAAACAAATGCTGCAAAACGACTACCGCCTGATATTTGCCAAAGATGGCCATGAAGCATATCGCTTAGCAGAAGAAAGGCGGCCCAATCTAATTCTACTCGACATTATGATGCCTGACGTTACAGGGCTTGAAGTTTGTAAAAAACTCAAAGCTAATAACAGTACCAAACATATCCCTGTCATTTTTGTGACTGCACTTAACGACCATGATGATGAAGCGCAAGGCCTAGAGATTGGTGCTGTCGACTATATAACTAAACCTGTTTCCTCTGCCGTAGTTAAAGCGAGAGTACGCACTCACTTATCGTTAGTGCATGCTGAAGAGCTAAAACGAACCCGACTTCAAGTTATTCAACGCTTAGGGCATGCATCGGAATACAAAGATAATGAGACTGGCATGCACGTAATGCGCATGAGTTACTATTCAAAAGTCATTGCACTTGCATATGGGTTTTCTGAGGACAAAGCAGATGAACTTTTACACGCAGCGCCAATGCACGACTTGGGGAAAATAGGCATTCCCGACAGTATAATGCAAAAGCCTGGGAAACTGACTGAAGAAGAGTTTGCGATAATGAAAACTCACCCACAAATAGGTGCTGACATATTGGGCGAAGATGAGTCAAGTTTAATCTCTCTTGCTAAAACCGTAGCACTTACCCACCATGAAAAATGGGATGGTACCGGCTACCCTAACGGCTTAGCAGGAGAAGATATACCAATTGAAGGCCGTATTGTAGCTATTGCCGATGTTTTTGATGCCTTAACCAGTGTTAGACCTTACAAGGATGCATGGCCAGTTGAACAAGCTCTAGAGTACATGGAACAACAATCCGGTAAACATTTTGATCCCGAACTGATAAAAGTGTTACGACAAGAACTCGATAAAATCTTAGAAATAAAACAACGCTGGAAAGACGTTTAACAACAACTTTTCTCGCTTAAAAAGTCGATAATATATTTCGGACATAAAAAAACCGCTAAAAGTAGCGGTTTTCTTTAAATATAATCAGAACTAACGGTCTGCTATTTCTTTAGCGATATCAGTACCACCAAAACCATTAGCCGCAGCCCAATCAGCGTCACCAGATGATTCAAAGTGACTGCTTGGCATACGTTTTACGATGAAAGTTCCCGTGTCTTGAGCATTTTTTTGCATGGCATAACGAACTAAGTTCTCACCACCACACGAAATACCATCGTATATATTACGTAACTTTACGCCTGCTTCTTTGATTTTTTTACGAAATCTACTTTTATTATCTGAAGCAACAACGTCACAAATACCTGCAAGTGCTGAAGCAATATCGGCTTTAGCAACAGGTGACGTTGTCACGCTCATTAATAATAAAAAAGTAACTGAAAGGCTGGTTAAGAACTTCATGAAATAAACCCCGTTATCATTTCTGATTGAAACTACCACAAAGAATTTGAAAATCAAATCCAATTCATATCAATGGATCTATATTACGTTTGTTTTTCTAAAATAACAAATTGATATGCATGTTTATTTTTATCATCTGCAGAATAAGACTCGCTCTCTGTTTGACGCCAATCCGCTGCCTCATTCCAATCGGGAAATTTAGTATCGCCGTCAACATCAAGGTCTATAAAAGTTAAATGTAATTTATTTGCTAACGGTAAAAACTGCTGATAAATGTTACCGCCACCAATGACCATCACTTCTTCTGCATCTGAAACTTTCGCTAACGCTTGCTCCGGAGAACTCACAACATCAACACCTTCACAGTGCCAATCTGAATTACGAGTAATAACAATATTCTGTCGACCAGGTAACGGACGCCCTATCGACTCATAGGTTTTACGGCCCATGATCACAGGCTTGCCAAGGGTGACTCTTTTGAAATGCGCTAAATCAGCGGGCATATGCCAAGGCATATCATTGTCTTTGCCAATTACTCGATTGTTTGCCATCGCGGCAATAAGTGAGATAGTTGTCATATTATTCTTTTATTATCAATGCTAAATTTCAGTACAAAATAAATTAAGCTGTAAGTAAAACAAGCTTGAAGGCTATAGGGCTAAAAGGCAAGAACAGTTTCGAGTTTCGAGTTTCGATTATAAGTAAAAAACTTAAGATATGAAATTAAAAGTGTGATT
>JABXID010000083.1 GCA_013373245.1 Gammaproteobacteria bacterium | reverse complement strand
TTTTAGCTTTTACTGGCTTTAAAGGTTTTGAGTTAGGAAGGGCAGGATCTGCGCTAAACTCATTGTCTAATTTACGTTCGATGTGTTGTTGTGTCAGTTGTTCTATGTCGTTTAGATTTTTAAATTCATCGGCACTGACAAACGAAATTGCTTTACCTTCTGCGCCTGCGCGACCGGTTCGACCGATACGGTGTACATAATCTTCTGCCACTTGTGGTAAGTCGAAGTTAATCACTTGTGGTAATTGATCGATATCGATGCCACGCGCAGCGATGTCAGTCGCTACAAGCACGCGCAATGACTTATCTTTAAAGCCAGACAACGCTCTTGTTCTTGCGCTTTGGCTTTTATCACCATGAATCGCAGCGGCACTTATATTTTTGCGTTCTAGACGCTGTGCTAATCGATTCGCACCATGTTTAGTGCGGCTGAATACTAAGACTTGTTTCCAGTCGTTTTCTTTTAACAATTTTATTAACAGCTTAGCTTTGTCACTTTGATTCACCGGAATTAGCCACTGCTCAACAGTTTTGGCAGTTTCGTTACGAGGGGTGACAGATACCTCTTCTGGCGAGTTCATCAAGCTGGTGGCAAGTTCACGAATATCAGGTGAAAATGTTGCCGAATACATTAGGTTTTGACGTTTTTTCGGAAGTAATTTAATAACACGGCGAATATCGGCAATGAATCCCATATCCAACATACGATCTGCTTCGTCTAATACAAACATCTCAAGTTCATCAAAACGAATGGCGTTTTGTTGATATAAATCCAACAGTCTTCCCGGTGTTGCTACAAGAATATCGACCCCTTTGCGCATTGCCATCAATTGTGGGTTTATTTTCACGCCACCAAAAACCACTTGGTACTTTAAATTTAGATTTGAGCCGTAAGTTTCAATGCTTTCGGCTACCTGTGCAGCAAGTTCTCGTGTGGGTGTTAATACCAAAGCGCGTACTTGATTAGCCGATGCAGGTTTGCCTTTAGATAACAAATGCAACATAGGTAAGGTAAAACCTGCAGTTTTGCCGGTACCTGTTTGCGCGGCCGCCATTAAATCTTTGCCTTGTAACACAATAGGTATGGCTTGCTGCTGAATTGGCGTCGGATCCTTATAACCTTGCTTTTCAATAGCGGAAAGAATTTTAGGGTGAAGTTCCAATTCAGAAAATGTCATTGCTGGGGTACCATGTGTCGTTATTGTCGCCGATGGAAAAGGGCGCCGTTGCTATTAATGTTAATAATAGCGGATATTGATAAGGCGGCGAGGCTACAGTATTAATGAATAAATAACAATTTATGATTAGCAGAATAAGCAACAAAATTGCAATCACAGGAGAAATGTTTTGAGCTGGTATGTCTATGTATTGCGTTGTGCGGACGATTCTTTATATACCGGCATAACGACAGACAAGGAGCGCCGCTTAACGCAACATAATGCGGGTAAAGCGGCAAAGTATACTCGAGTGCGAACTCCTGTAGAAATGGTCTACAGTGAATCAGCTAGTGACCGAAGTGAAGCGACAAAACGAGAAATGGCGATTAAAAAGCTATCCCGTTCTCAAAAGTTAAAACTTATTTCCTAACCGGTTAAAACTGGCTTAGCCAGCGGGTAAAGTTACTTTGGTCCATGGCGCCCGCCTGACGTGTTAATTCTTTGCCATTTTTGAATACTAATAACGAGGGAATGCTTCTAATGCCATACATAGCGGCCGTTTGCTGAGCTTGTTCGGTGTTTACCTTTACAAAGCGCACTTTATCTAAAAACAGCGTTGAGGTTTGTTGAAACACTGGCGCAAAATGTTGGCAGGGTCCACACCAACTAGCCCAAAAGTCGACCACGATTGGCATATCGTTATTTTGAATAAAGCGTTGAAAATTGCTGTCATCTAACTCAATAACAGAATGGCTAAAAATGGATTGTTTGCATTTACCGCAATTAGGGGCGTCACTTAACTTACTGGCGGGTAATCGATTTTTAGCGCCACATTGGCTACAGGTTATAAAAAGTGAGTCAGTCATACTTTATATTCTTATTTAACGGGTTAAATACATTTTGCTGGTTTAGGTAACCCGGCAATGCGAGTTGCTTGTTTTGCGGGCCCTTTAGGAAACAGCTTATAAAGGTAAATGCTATTACCTTTGTCGGCACCAAGTTCTTTGGCCATGGCTTTGACTAACATGCGAATTGCCGGACTTGTTTTGTACTCTTTATAAAAATTACGAACAAAATTAACGACTTCCCAGTGGTTGTCGGTCATTTCAATATTCTCAAGAGAGGCGATATGCAAAGCGAGCTCTTGTGACCAGTCTTCTAAGTTTGCCAAGTATTCGTGTTTGTCGGTTTCAAATTGTTTGCCGTTAAATTCGATCATTGTTACTTCTATGTTGGTTTTATGCTACCAGCTAACAACATTGTTAGCGTGTTCAGTTAGCTCAAGCCATTGTTCATCATCTATGACTTCAATATGGGGATCAGATTTTATATTTCTAGCCAAAACATCAAGACCGCGAGCATATAAGTGATGAATTTCGTTCGGTTCGATAAACGTTGATTGCAACGGTTCTTGTGTTAGCACAACCGCATCTTGCAGCAACAAAACACGATCGTTTTTTGCGACCATGTGTTTTGCCTTAGGCCATGCTTCTGGACTAAAAATGATATGTAAGCTGTAGGTTTCGTTATTCATTTTCGACTCCAACTAAATCACGTAAATGTGATCGGCATCGTTTTTCAGTTGCTCGATTTTTGCTATATCAATGGGTTCAATGCCAGAGAGTAATTCAGCGTGTTGCAAATTAAATTCGGACAAACAATTTTCAGAGACAAATACCTTGTCGATATCATAAATATCCAACGCTTTAATAGTGGATAAATAATCCTTTTGTTTGACAAGCTCTGGGTCTTGATGAGCTATGGTTTGTGTCACACCATGATGATAAAACAAAACAGACACTTGTTGTTCGTACGCGCCAAATATCAAACTTAAATCAAGCGCTTCTTTGCCTGCGAGTGTATTAAGAGAGGAACTGGTATGTATTAACAAAATGTTTTTCATTTCATATTCCTCTATTATTTAAACTGGATAACTTTGTCAGTGTTTGTGGTGAGCTCTGCGAACTCGGCGAGCCCCGCTAAAGTAAAAGCGGAGTCGGTATTGTCTGGCGTAATACC
>JABXID010000230.1 GCA_013373245.1 Gammaproteobacteria bacterium | reverse complement strand
GGCTCTGGGCAAGGCGCTGAAGTTAATACTGTTGCGATAATTGAGAATTCTCATTTTGTAATCAATAGACATACCATTGGCGTTTGTCAGGTTAGGAAGCACAACGGGAAGGTTTTGTGTTTGACCGTTTTTCTCCTTAACTTTAATTTTTGAATACTTGTCTGGCCAATCAACAAAATCTAAAAGACCTTGACCTAACATTGCTTGATTTTTGTTAGCAAGCCCTTGTAACTTAGAAGCCATATCAACTTGCAAACCTGTCGCAGAAACTTCACCTACATTTTGATAGCCAAAACTGCCCCACAGCACTTCTTGATCATCACCAAAATCACAGCCCACTCTAAAGCCAAAGTCTTTAGCATCAATACTATTCTTAATCATCCAAGGCTTTATGCTTTTTTCAAGAACAGCCCGCAAAGTTACAGAACAATTAATTGCGTCCGCCACAGCATTTTCCTTATCAATATCACTACCACCAAAAAATGCCATTACAGCATCGCCCATTAGTCGATGAACGTGACCATCAAAAGAGCGAATAACCTCCACACATGTTTTAATTACTGCATTTTTGAAGAGATACACGGTATCTAATGGATAGAGCAATGAAAGCCTTGTCGAACCTTTGATATCTACAAATAAAGTACATACATATTGGTTTTTAGTTCCAGTATCAGTACCTTCTAAATCAATAAAGTCCGGATGAGTGCCTATCTCTGATTCATTTACTCCTTGCTTACCAAATAAGGGCCTAATTTTTGTTTGGAGTAAGTATTCATTTTGTGGTCCCAGCGTGGCTATATCGCTAGTTCTACTTTCAGCGCTTACACTAGCTAAGAGTGATTTTGTTGCTACTACTCTATTGCTGCTCATTTTGCCTTTACTATATGTGTCATATACATTTTCAAATAAATCTTCAAATTTCTGCATTTTAATTAACCCCCTAAAGTCAAAATAAGCACAAGCGAAACCGCCAGCAGTGGTAAAACACAATACATAGTTAAATTAGAAGCGATCTTCAGCACTCTAAATTTTTCTTTAATAATTCCAGCAACAATATAAGTTTGTGAAGCTAAATCTTTCGCCCTTGAGGCTTCATCTGAGCTGTCAATTTTGTTGTAGTAACCTGTTGCACCATTTTCACAATTAGAAACATCGCCAAAAAAGATGAGAGAATCAGTAATGCCGTCATTACTCGTGTTCGGAAAAACGACTCGAACAAGTTGGCTGACAGCTATTATTGAGAAAATAATCGTTGTGATTACTGTAAGTAAAACTACCTTGCTTAAACAATCTGAAGTAGCCTCAACGGGAACCATCATGACCCTAATTGTTAACCCTAAGATCACTGTAGCGAGAAAAGATACCATTAAGCCTACTTTGAAATTTGTTGTTGCTATGTAATGGTCGTAACGTTTAATTACGTCCATCATAAAATCTGTTTTTTCACACATACACATTCCCTTTATCCCTTTGCATAATCATAAATATGCGATTATTTTGTTGTTTTAATTTATATTGACTAAAAGCCTCTGTCAATATAAATTGTATGCATATTTTCGATTACGCATATTGCGCTACTAGGTAATCAAACATAATGAAAGTTAAGTTATCTGATATCGCTACTGTTAAAGCTGGTCATGGCTTCAGGGGGAAAATCCCCGAAATATCAGAAGGTAATGGCTATGTTATTCAGCAGCGAGACATAAACGAAAATGGAATTATTGATTGGACAGGATTGGTTCGTACAGAAATTACAGGAAGGCGAGAGCCTGACTGGTTAGAGCCAGGGGATATTATATTTTCTGCACGTGGTGTTAGAAATATTGCAACCTGCATTGATGAAATAGAAAACCCTGTGGTGTGTGGACCTTATTATTTTCTTATTCACATGAATTCAAATGTAGAAAGTGAAATTTTACCAGCTTTTATAGCTTGGCAATTAAATCAAAAAAGAGCACAAAGAGTGTTTGCGAAAACTCTAGAAGGCAGTATTCAAGTCAGTATTAGAAAGTCAGTGCTTGAAAATATAGAGCTAGATATTCCAGACATAAATAAACAACATGCTATTGCAGAGCTTGATAAGCTCACTAAAAAAGAGCAAAGCATTTTAGAAGCTTTAATCGCCAATAGGAAACAACAAATGCGAAGCATTGCCGCAGGTTTGCTAAGTCATACGATTGATTCAAATACAAAATAAAATCCTGAGTTTAATCATCAGGATAGTGACCAAGATAATTAGGAATAAAAATGCTAGAGAATAAAATAAATCAAGACGATATCAACAAAGCGGTATGGGCCGCTTGTGACACCTTCCGTGGTGTGATCAGTGCCGATACTTATAAAGACTTCATCCTGACTATGTTGTTTTTAAAGTACATCTCTGATGTGTATAAAGATGAATACAACAAACTAGTGACTCAGTATGGTGATAACCCTGAACTGATCCACGCTATGATGTCGAAGCAGCGCTTTGTACTGCCAGAAGGCGCAAGCTTTTGGGATTTATACGAAAAGCGCTATGAAGCAGGTAACGGTGAGCGCATCGATAAAGCCTTACACGCACTGGAAGAAGCCAACGGCAGCAAGCTTAAAAACGTGTTCCAAGACATCAGCTTTAACACTGACCGATTAGGCCAAGAAAAACAAAAGAACGACTTACTTCGTCACTTACTGGAAGATTTTGGTAAAGACATTTTAGATTTAAGCTCAGAGCGTGTGGGCAGCTTAGATATCATCGGTAATGCTTACGAATATCTGATCAAACACTTTGCGGCTGGCAGTGGTGCTACCGCTGGCGAATACTATACCCCACCAGAGGTATCAACCCTTTTAGCAACAGTTTTAGAGCCAGTTGAAGGCGACCAAATATGCGACCCATGTACAGGAAGTGGCTCACTACTTCTTAAATGTGGCGCTATGGTGCGTAAAAACTCTGGCTCAAAAAAATACGCATTATTTGGGCAAGAAGCGATTGGTTCAACTTGGGCATTAGCCAAAATGAACATGTTTCTTCACGGTGAAGATAACCACCGAATTGAATGGGGCGACACCATTCGTAACCCACTTCTAAAAGAGAAAGACGGCAACGGCTTATTGCATTTTGATGTAGTAACGGCAAATCCGCCATTTTCATTAGATAAGTGGGGCCATGATGATGCCAGTAACGACCCATATGGGCGTTTTAGACGTGGCATTCCGCCGAAAACCAAAGGTGACTATGCATTCATCAGTCATATGATTGAGACCCTCAAGCCAGAAAAGGGTCGCATGGGTGTAGTAGTGCCGCATGGGGTGTTATTTAGAGCATCAAGTGAAGGCAAAATCCGCCAACAACTGATTGAAGAAAACTTGCTAGACACCGTTATTGGCCTGCCAGAAAAGTTGTTCTTTGGTACAGGTATTCCAGCGGCAATCTTAATATTCAAAAAGCATAAAATTGATAAGAATGTGTTGTTTATTGATGCCAGTCGTGAGTTCAAATCAGGCAAAAACCAAAACCAGTTAACTGAAGAAAACATTCAAAAAATCATCGACACCTACAAGGCTCGTGAAAGCGTTGATAAATACGCTTACCTAGCCAGTTTTGATGAAATTAAAGAAAACGACTTTAACCTCAACATTCCTCGTTATGTTGATACCTTTGAAGAAGAAGCGGAAATTGATTTAGTGGCAGTGCGTTCTGAGCGTGTACAGCTTAAAAATGAGTTACAAACCCTTGAAACAGAAATGGAAAGCTATTTGAAGGAGTTGGGTTATGGTGCCTAATGGATGGAAGATTCATTCAATTTCAGATATTGCCGAAGTTAAGGGCGGCAAAAGATTACCTAAAGGTTATACACTTCAGCCTGAACCAAATGGTCATCCTTACATTAGAGTCACTGACATGTTTGACGGTGGCGTGAGTTTGGATTCTATTCAATATGTACCTGAAGAAGCTGTTAATGCTATATCTCGTTATAAAATATCGACAAGTGATATTTTCATAACGGTTGCGGGGACACTTGGTATTGTAGGTATTATTTCTGAACAACTCGATGGGGCAAACCTAACTGAAAATGCAGATAAGTTAACTAACTTAAAAATAGACCAAAGATTTTTGTTAGAAATGCTTCGTTCTCCGATAGTGCAAAGTCATATTGAAGCAGAGAAAACAACTAATGCTCAGCCGAAGCTAGCCTTAACTAGAATCAAGGGATTTAAAATTCCAGTTCCACCAATCCCTGAGCAACGCAAAATCGCCAAAATCCTATCCATTTGGGATAAAGCGATTCACACCACCGAGCGCCTAATCAACAACAGCAAACAACAGAAAAAAGCCCTCATGCAACAACTGCTCACTGGCAAAAAGCGCCTACTTGATGATTCAGGTAAACCTTTTGAGGGAGAGTGGGAAGAGATAACTTTAGAGAAGCTTGCTAAATATAGAAGAGGCAGTTTTCCTCAGCCCTATGGCAATCCTGAGTGGGTCGATGAAGTCAATGGGTATCCATTTATCCAAGTTTACGATATCGATAAGAACATGAAGCTAAAGCCGGATACCAAGATCAAAATCAGTGATGCTGCTATTGGTAAGAGTGTATTCATTCCAAAAGAAACGGTAATTGTGTCGTTACAAGGGTCTATTGGTAGAGTTGCTATAACGCAATATGACGCTTACGTAGACAGAACCGTTTTGCTGTTCCAAGAATTTATTGTTCCTATGGATAAAGTCTTTTTCGCTTTCATAATACAGGAGCTATTTGAGATTGAAAAAACAAAAGCTCCGGGTGGTACGATTAAGACTATTACGAAAGAAGTATTAAGTAATTTCAAAGTACATATTCCATCCATCACAGAACAGCAAAAGATTGCTTTCGTGCTCATCAACGCTGACCAAGAAATAGAATTATTAGAACAACAGCTTGCTGACTTAAAGCAAGAAAAGAAAGCGTTGATGCAGCAACTATTAACAGGCAAGCGCAGAGTTGCGGTATAAGGAGTTTGAAATGAAAGACAAGGAAATATCCGTTCAGCTAACTGATATAAATGGTTTTAGGCAAGACTTTAAAAGCCTTAGAGCGTTGTATAACTTTGCAAAAAAAGAGTTGCAAATCTGGTCTGAGCATTATGAAGCTGTAAATGCGAAAAACAGTCGAAACATTTCAGACCCAACATTGTCCGCACATAATTATTTTAAAACATTGGTAAACACTATCGACAGTTGGCAAGATGAACTAGCTAAATGGGATGAAGCAACGTTTCAAAAAAAAATGATTGAGTTAAACCAAAACTCAATTCGACATTTATCAAGCAGGTGGCTTTGGAGTGGCGATGCTACTTCAGAGACTTTTGTTAACTGTTTTCTTGAACATAATGAACAGACGGCAGCAGCCTTCCTAAAATATGTTACAAAGCGTCAGGTTGAAACTAATCAAAACAATATCGATAGCTTTAATGGTGCTATGCTGGGCTACGAATTTGTTAATCAAGCTTCAGAGATAACTAAGCGCAGGAATGGTGAAAAAGTATCACTGGGGCACTTACGTAATTCATTTGCCGATGCCAAAAATGAGTTGTTTTCTGAGGTAGAGGATTTAAAGAAAGGCATTAACGAATGGGATGAAGATACCAGACTCCAATTCGACAGGCTTTTTAAAGCTAATAAATACCTTGGTGAAAGACGGATAAAACACCACAACAAACAATTCGATGAAAAGCTTCACGATTGGAGTTCTGCAATTGGTGAGTTAGAAAAAACTTACGAAGAGAAATTGAGACTCAAAAAGCCTGCCGAATACTGGGAAAAATCAGCAAGTAAGTATGGCAGACAAGCCATATTGTGGACGCTAAGTATCGTAGCGCTTTCTTTATTGGGGTTAGTATATTTTCGAGAGTTTTTTGTTACTTGGCTGCAAGGTCAAGAGACCGATGTGAAGCTAAATACAATTCAAGGCGTTATTCTTTTTGGCTCATTTGCTGCTGCCTTTGCGTATTTAATGAAAGTGCTTTCCAGACTAGCATTTAGCTCGTTCCATTTAATGCGTGACGCAGAAGAAAGAGAACAACTCACTTATTTATATCTCTCCCTAATCAATGAATCAGAATTAGACAAAGATGCTAGAGATATTGTTTTACAAGCTCTATTTAGTAGAACTGAAACTGGTTTGTTACAGCAAGAGCATGGCCCAACAATGCCCGGAGTTGGTGAAATTGTAAAAAACTTATCTAAAGGACGGTCGTAGCGAATGGATAAACAAACTCCCAACTTCCAAGAAGAATTCAGCGCAAAAATACCCGCATTGACATTGTTAACCAACTTGGGTTACACCTTTATTCCACCAAGTGAATGTGAAGCGCTACGTGGCAATACTTTAGCAAACGAAAAGAAAAGCACCCATCAAGTTATTTTATTACCTGTAATGCGTGCTTTTTTAGCAAAGCAAACATTCTCATTTGCAGGTAAGCAACATACATTATCAGAAGCGGCTATTGATAAAGTCATGCATGAGCTGAACCCTGCGATGAACCTTGGTTTAAAAGCGGCTAATGAGAAAATCTACAATGCGCTTATGTATGGCGTTAGCGTTACCGAATTTATAGACGGAAAAAAAGCCTCCCCCACCATTAAACTCATTGATTGGCACAATATTGATAATAACCAATTCCATTTTACCGAAGAATTAGTAGTACAAAATGCAGAGGGTACGGGCAACCGCAGACCGGACATTGTGTGTTTTGTGAATGGCTTGCCATTAGTGGTGATTGAGGCAAAACGCCCCGACTCAAACAAAGAAGGTAAATCAACTAACTTTGAGGCAATTTCCCAGCATATTCGTAACCAAAAGCAAGATGAAATACCGCATTTATATGCCTACAGCCAACTACTGCTAGCCATAAATGGGCATGAGGGATTGTATGCAACGTGCGGCACAAAGAATAAGTTTTGGGCGAAGTGGAAAGAGGAGCAAATACCTGAAGCGGAATTTGTCAGGTTAAAAAATCATAAGTTGAGCAATGAACAATTAAATGGGCTGTTTGATCATCGTCCTGTCAAAGCGAAAGATGATTACCTTTCATTGGTTGCAGCAGGTGACCTAACCGTTACCGACCAAGATAGGCTTATTGTCAGCTTGCTTCGCCCTGAGCGTCTATTGGATATGACTCGTCTGTTTACCTTGTTTGATAAAAAAGCAGGCAAGATAGTTGCTCGATACCAACAGGTATTTGGCATAAAAGCACTTATTGAGCGCATTAATACGTTTGATGATTCAGGCGCTCGTGAAGGTGGTGTTATTTGGCACACCACAGGTAGTGGCAAGTCATTTACTATGGTGTTTTTATCAAAAGCGCTTATATGGCTTGAAGAGCTTGCACAATGCCGTGTGATCATTGTTACAGACCGTGTGGACTTGGAAGATCAACTCAGTAGAACCTTTGCATCTGGTGGTGTATTAACTGACCGAGATAAAAAAGATGCAATGGCGACCACTGGTAAGCGTTTAGCTGAACAAATTGGTAAAGGGAATGAGCGGGTTATCTTCTCGATCATTAATAAGTTTGGCTCAGCGATCAAATATAAAGAATGCTACAACGATAGCCCAAACATTATTGTACTTGTGGATGAAGGCCACCGAAGTCAAAACGGTGAAAATAATATCCGTATGCAGCAGACGCTGCCTAAAGCTGCCTATATTGCTTTTACTGGTACGCCACTGTTAAAAGACGATAAGACCGAAAACAAATTCGGTAAGATCATTCACAGCTATACCATGCAGCAAGCGGTTGAAGATAAAACCGTGACTCCTCTGTTGTATGAAGAGCGTATTCCAGAGCTGAGCGTTAACGATAAAGCCATTGATGCGTGGTTTGAACGTAGTACCAGTAAATTAAGCGACAAGCAAAAAACGGATTTAAAGAAGAAGTTTTCACAGAAAGGTCAAATTTATCAAACCGCAGATCGGATTATGTTAATTGCCTATGATATTGCCGACCACTTTCAGAACTTTAAACACCAAGGTTTAAAAGGCCAACTGGCTTGTGATTCCAAGGCTTCTGCCATTCGTTATAAGAAGGCATTGGACAAAATTGGTACGGTAACATCCGTTGTGGCGATGTCGGCTCCAGATACTCGTGAGGGTCACGAAGCTGTTGATCAAGAGAGTAAAGATATCGTGCAAAATTGGTGGAAGGCTAATGTTAATAAAATGGATGAAAAAGCCTACACCAAAGCCATTATTGAAGATTACGGCAGAGATGATGGCCCAGATATCATGATCGTTGTAGATAAGCTTCTGACAGGCTTTGACGAGCCAAAGAACACTGTACTTTATATCGATAAGCCTCTAAAAGAGCATAACCTAATACAAGCTATCGCCCGTGTTAACCGACTGCACAGTAAAAAGCAGTTCGGTTACTTAATCGATTACCGAGGCATTTTAAAAGAGCTTGATACCACAATTGAAAAGTATCAAGACCTTGCAGAACGTACCCAAGGCGGCTTTGATATTGATGACCTAAAAGGTTTGTATAACCGAATGGATACGCAATACAAAAAGCTTCCGGGGCTGCACATTGATTTGTGGGCGATATTTGAAGGTGTTAAAAACAAGCAAGATGGTCCAGCACTTCGCCAAGCGTTAGCACCAAAGGTGCAAGATGTCGATGGCAAGCTTGTCGATACCAATCTTAAAAAGCGTGATGACTTTTATTCGGTACTGACCGCATTTTCAAACTGTATGAAAGTAGCATTGCAATCAGCAACCTACTTTGAAGATAAGTCATTCGATAACAAACGTGACTTGTACAAACGTGATCTAAAAGCCTTTGTCGATTTGCGCAAACAAGTGCGTGAAGATGCTGACGAAACTATTAATTATGATGAATACGCTGAAGATATTCGCAGCCTTTTAGACAAGCACATTGCGGGTATTGAAGTTAAAGAGCCTGATGGTGCGTATTTGGTCGGAAATTTAGGGAAAGACGTTAAGCCACAGGATATGAGCGATGACGAAGCTCGTAACCAGACTGATAAAATCACTGGCCGAATCACTAAGATGATCGAGCAAGACTTAGCAGATGATCCTTACGCTCAAGAATATTTCTCGAAGATGCTTAAAAAGGCAATTGAAGATGCTAAAGCGATGTTTGATGCGCCCGTTAAGCAGTACATCCTATTTGCTGACTTTGAGCAGGAAGTTAAAGACCGCAAAGTCGCTGATGTTCCTAATGACTTTGTTGATGTCTCCGGCAAGTTAAATAAACATGCACAAGCCTACTTTGGTTTGTTTAAGCACTTATTTGATGGTGACTTCTTGACTGAAAAGGATCTCGATAACGACAAGTTAGTAGCGTTGGCGTTTAATATTGATGATGTAGTGAACACCGCTGTTGCTGAGTATTCCATCAATCCTGCGGAGATTGAAAACGCTATTCACATGAAACTGTTACCGCTGTTATTTGCTGATCTTGGCCTTGATAACGCTCAAAAGCTGATTGAAGAAGTGTTAAAACGAGCAAGGTTAGGATTATCACGAGGTGACTTTTAGTGTCTAATTTGACATTAGCTGCTGAGATCAGAACAACAACAAATGAGCGTGGTGTTTTTACCTATGGTAACGACACCATTCACTATGATGTGATTCGTAAAACCAAGCCTGCTGAAAATGCTAAAAAAACGGCACGCAAGGTTATTATTAAGGTTCATCCAGATCAGCGTGTTGTCGCTACAGTGCCACATGATGCAAGTGATGATGCTATTCAAGATGCTATGCATAAGAGAGCAAGATGGATTTGGCAAAGCATTGATGAATTTGCTAAGCAAAAAGATACGGTTTTACCCAAGCGTTACGTGAGTGGCGAAACGCAGTTTTACTTAGGTAAGCGCTATGTACTCAAGGTAATTGTTGATGCCGAGCAAGTGCCTAACGTAAAGCTAAGCCGTGGCAAATTGAACGTAACAATCAAGCATGAAGTAAGTAAAGATATTGATGATCGGTTGGTGAAAATTAAACCGCTAATCGACAAATGGTATCAACATAAAGCAAAAACAATTTTTCATGAACGACTAGCCGAACTACTTCCTAAAGCTACTTGGGTAACAGGCATTCCTTCTTTT
Source organism: Gammaproteobacteria bacterium (assembly GCA_013373245.1). Taxonomy (GTDB): domain Bacteria; phylum Pseudomonadota; class Gammaproteobacteria; order Enterobacterales; family Alteromonadaceae; genus Psychrosphaera. Next base: position 22,307 of record JABXID010000230.1, on the reverse strand, counting down.
CGTGTAATGGCAATGAAAAAGCAATGGGGAAGCTGCTCAACCAAAGGCAACTTGATGCTAAACCCTCACCTAGTAAAAGCACCCAAAGAATGCATTGATTACGTGATACTTCACGAGCTTTGCCATATTGCCGAACACAATCACAGTGAGCGCTTCTGGCGTTTATTAACCCAAGTAATGCCGAACTGGAAAGAAGTGAAAGCCAAATTAGATGACATGGCGGAGATGTATTTGAATGAGTAACTATATTGAAATTAACCCAAATAACTTATAGAGCTTACATACCATGTGGCTTCACCATTTGGTGTTTTGACAACAACTTCATCATCGACCTCTTTTTTTAAACAAGCGCGAGCCATGGGCGAATCAATAGAAGTGTAATCGTTTCGGCCATATATTTCGTCAGGGCCGACTATTCGAAATTTAAGAGTTCTTTTGTCGCTACTTTCTAATTCAACCCAAGCACCAAAGAAGATTCTCCCATCTTGTTCTGGGTGATGATCAACTATCTGAATATCTTCAAGTGTTTTGGATAAATATCTTACTCGTCTATCTATTTCACGTAATTTTCGTTTATTTTCTTTATAGTCTGCATTCTCTGATCTATCACCAAGACTAGCAGCCCAAGTCACTTTCCTAGTGATTTCTGGTCGTTCTATTTTCCACAAATAAGACAGCTCTTCCTGTAATTGGGTGTATCCCTCTCGGGTTATCAACTTAGTTTTCATTTAAATACGCCTTATAAATATCTCAATGCTTTTTTTAATGCATCAATTGTGGCGGGTTTAAATACAATTTTGTTATTTTCATCAACTAACCCACCAGTATCACACTCTGATAAATACCATTTTTTCTTAAACGAATCAGATAATATGTATTCTAGCGAACGTCTCTCTACTGGTGTTAATTTGTTATATTCGTCTATAGCTTCATTGTGATCATACACATTGATTACTGTATCAGGTGGAATAATTTCATTTAATTTTTGCTTTGTACTAGCTAGTTCTGACGCTAACATTTGTACTAATAGCCTATGTTTAGGGCTTTCAATTTCATCAATCCAGCTTTCTTTTTTATTAATTTTTACTTTATTAGCGTTATTATCAGCAAAACAAGCGATCAATGCGCGATATTTATCACCTGATTTATTACGAATACTTTGAGCTTTAGGGACACCTTTTTGATGTCCGAGTCTTGAGATCGTTGCAATTGAAAAGTCATAAAGCTTTTGCTTAACCTGTTTATCACATACATGATAAATGGCGTCTAAAGTCTCTTGTACTTTAGGACTCGCACCTATTTTTAGCCTTTTGAGTAAACTCTCTGGTGAAATATCAGGCATGATTTAACAACTTATTTTCAGTAATTAGTTTTATTTCTGATGGCGATATATGCTCATCATCGCTTAAGTCTTCTAGCTTAATATTGCCAGAAACTACTTCATTGACTCTTTGCCATGTTTTGAGACGTGATAATAGTAGCTGAACCATTTGATTACCTGCTTCTAACTGGACTTTTTCAGGTAACATAAATAAGGATGGCGCTAGATTATTAAAATTTACCATTCGATCTAATAATTGAGATCTAGGTATTATTGCTAGTGAAGCTGATGCGGACTCATAAATTGTAGAGTTTTCACACACTTCATGAAGCTGTTGTAAAGAAGAAGTTTCTTCGATCGTTATGTTTAGTTCAGCGTCTGACTTTTTAATTAAAGTTAAGTTACTGGTGACTCCACTTAACTCATGATGGGCTGCAGCTTGAGATTGCTTTATTAATTTAAAGGCTGCTTGCAGGTCACATAGGAACATATCCATTTTCTTTGCTGCACTTTCATATTCAGATTCTAATTTACGTTGCTTAATCTCAAGCTGATTGCGTTTGGTATCGTCAAATACTTCTTGCTTCAGAGACTTTATGTATTCTTCTTTATCATATTCATTGATTTTTTCTTCTGCTTTATCGATTTGAGCTTGTAGCTTTGCACATTGTTCCGACTGAATATTGGCTTGTAAAAGTACTTCGTTAGCTAGGGAAATTAAACCTCCTAAGAATGCTGGTCCAGTTATGAAGTGCCTACATTGAACGCAATTTTGCATACCAAGATACCCCTGTGATACAGGTGCTCTAGATTGAGTGGCTCCTATTTCATTTCCTCCATCATCACAGCGGCTAGCACCATATGGGCAAATACCATAATCTCTAAACATAAAGTTTCCTGCTGGTATCTCATTCGTTAATGAGCCTAAAAGATCAGAATTATTACCTACTAATTGATTTTTAACCTGTTCTATCTTGTTTTGTTCAATCAAAATTTGTGTTGCTTCAGCCTTTTCTTTAAGTGCTAATTTTTCACCTTTTTCAAGCCTTTCTCTAATGTCTTGCTGTGTTACCTTGCAATAATAGATCGACATTACGATAGAGGAATGACCAACAATTTTCATTACCACTTCAACTGGCATTCCCATTTCCATTATATAAGCCGTAACTAAGCTGACTCGCATAGAATGTGGAGTATAAGCCGATTTGAAATGGCTCAATGTATTAGCATTGCCATTTAAAGTGGCTAAGGAGAAGCTGCTTGGTTGGATCTTATATAAAGTAGCAGCTAACCTAGGAGTCAAAGCATTACCTACATTACATGGCTCCACATCTCCGAAAGCTCTAAATAAGAAACAGTTTATCCCTTTTTCTTTTCGCTGGGTTTCATTGATGTTGGTACGTTTGCATGCAAGCCATGCTGTTGGTTTAGTTATTGGATTATAAGTTTGTTGCCATATTCTTAATTTCACTAACCAATATGCAAGATCTTCGGGTATCCAAGGAATCGAATAGCCATTACCTTTATTACTGGTTTTATTTGTTGTGACATACATACCCAATTGACCATCAGGCTGTTGCTTAATAAAAGACTGATTATTTGTCATACCAGCTATGATGCTTTCATTTTTACGCCATATAACTTTACCTAATGCATCAATGTCTGCGATGAACTTATCTGCCTCACCTGAGTCGTTATAGGCGATTTGACGCCCTCTTAATGGTACTTTTGTTAAAGCGTATGTATGCATCCAATTAATAGGTAGCCAGAGATAATACTGATTACCTACTTTTTTCCATACACAATCAGGATCTTTTAAGTTGATTAGGCTACTCTCGACTTTAACCCAATCAGCATCAAACTGTTGTAAGTGTTTTAAGTCTTTAAAGCTTTTTGCTCGCTCTGGTATTATCCATAATTGTGCTTTTTTAACAAAGTGGTATTGTAAACAAGGCTTAGTTGTTTCCGACCTAATAGGTGAGGTAACACTTTGGCTCTTAAGTAATAAAGAAAGTGGGTTACGTGCCTCCATTACACGTACTACCTCACCCGTTTCTGAGTCTTCTTCGGTTAGGTCATGGATGATGACATAATCTAGAAACTCATTAACCGATTTGATGACGCTTCTGCGCATATTGTCTGTTTTAAGTTTTTCTAATTCTAATTTAAAAGGCTTTATATTTGGCTTACGTTTGGTAAGAAAGGCTTCTGGAGATAAACTTTTATCGTATTTTTCTATGTAGTGACGAACGAAGCGACATAAGTAATTGATTTTGGATTCACCACCGAACGCAACTTTCATAAATTCGTCAATTTTATTAGCCCATAAGAAATACTCTTCTTTAATAAATTCTGGTTTAAAAGGTTCGTCCTTACCAAGAAACTGATACCAATTCTTCCACTTATCTGAATAAACACCTTGAGGGTCTAAGGGTAAACGTTCATTTTTACTTTCTCTAACACATTTTTTATATGCGGCTTGCGAAGGTAACTTTAGTGGATGTATTAAAGCTAAGGTTTCTTCATATGGGTAAGGTTCAGGGATATCGAGTAGATCATAGTAGCTGATCCATTCGTCAGCAAACACTCTCTCTGGGTGAGCTGGTAAGCCGGGAATTTCTTTATAATGCTCACGGTATTCGACCGAACTTTTAATACCATAATGTTTGCAAATAGATTTAACATCACTTAACGAAAAGCATTCAATTGGAATAGTAAGAGATTTTTTTAAATGTAAATTTTGCTTAACTTTAGAAGACATCATGAGCCTCTTTTAAATAATCTCTAACATCGTCTGAAGATGGCTGAATATAAACAAGACAAGACATAGGGCTTTTGTGATGCATTGCTTTTTGTATCTCAACCTGCGTCAACCCCTGTTTTCTTAATCTATATCCATAAGCATGACGATGACCATGTTCGGTTGTGCCATAATCTTTTTTGCAAACCAAACCTATTCGTTCTACTGCATTTTTATGTAAACGTTGATAGTTCTTAATTGTTTCTGGCTCACCTTTATTATTAGTAAAAGCAAAAGGGTGAAAACTTGATTTGGGTGGTTCTACCCTTTGGTACTTCAGATAGTTAGCCCATACAATTAAAAACTCTTGTGCTTTTTCTGCTGGACTAAAGATAATTTCAAAAAAGTTTTGCTTACTTGTTAGTAAAGGTGCTTTCCATCCCGCATATAGACGTTCTGAAATACGATACTGTGTTCTAGGTTTGTATGAACTCGATTGCTGTAGATACTCGTTACGATTGTTAAAACTAGGATCAGGGGAGGCTCCGTATTCAGGGTGATAAACTCTAACCAAGGCTTCATTTTTATATGTTGGGTGCAGTGTAATGTCACTAACATACAAGTGAAATACTTCACTTTTTCTTAATCCGCCATAGTTTAACAACATGGTGATAGCTTGAGATTTATAATCAACTTTCTCTTTGACTTTAAATCCATGCTCTAATAGCTGATCTAAATATTTAAGAGGAAACTGAATAGCCTTTTCTTGTTCTACATGCGGTGCTATTAAACTATTTATCTGTCTTACTTTTTGGTTAGCTAAGTAAGCATCACTCTTTGATGACAAATGGTTAAGAAATACATTTGCTTGCTTATGATAATAAGCACACCAATTTAACCTTTGCTCATAAGTTGTTGCTTTACGGAAAGGATTAATTCTAGAAATTTCATAACCTTCTTGTAAGGCTAAAAAGTCAGTATAATGAGTTATGTGATGCAAAATATTATTCGCATCAGTAATTGTTCTTCCTTGCCAATACAAGCCAGACTTATCAGTGAAACTTTCATAATCAATCGTCCCAGTAACTATGCAACGAGTAAACTCTCTCAGTAACTTTGTTACCTGTTCATATCGTGATTCATAAGTATTTATAAACGTTATTAATAGCTTCAAAGAATAAACAGACCTTTCCTTCCATGACTCACTCTTATAATAATTCTGAGCTAAATACCTTAAATGAGAAATAACTAACCCAGAACTAGTAATTAGAGCCGGTAACTCTAATGATCTTCCAATCTCAGAACTGTGATAGTTTGTTTTTACTTTATGAACAAATGGCATATAACAAATAGTATAAGTTATGTGTACTTTACCATTTAGTATAAAGTAATTTATAGAATTTACTAAGCTTCACTTATATAAATAGTATGTTTTATAGTGGGGTTATAATACATTTATGGCAAAAAACGACTTAGAGAAATTGACCGCCGAGTTCGATTTTTAACTAAAAGGTTAGAGGCTTTAAAAGTTATATATCCAAGCCCTGAACAGGAAGGTAAGGTATACTTTGGCGCATGGGTTGAATTGGAAGACGATGACGGCAAGCTACTGAATATTCGTATTGTAGGGCCTGACGAAATCGACGTGTATAAAAAGTGGATCAGTGTGGATGCACCAATGGCACGAGCGCTGATAGGTAAATCCGTCGATGATGAAGCTTGGGTGCAAACACCAAGTGGCAAAGATTGCTACATCATTAACTCGATTCGCTATAAATAACAGGTTTCAGGATTAAAAATGACAAACAACGACATATTGCGACGACTTCGCTATGCATTTAATTATAACGATGGGCAAATGGTTGGCATTTTTGCGCATGCAGATGCGAAAGTGCCACAAGAGCAGATCACAGCTTGGTTAAAAAAAGACGACGATGAACGTTATCAAAGCATGTCGGATAAAAACTTAGCTATTTTTCTGAATGGTCTAATTAACAAACTTCGCGGTCGCAGAGACGGCGAACAACCAGAGCCAGAATCCAAATTGACTAACAATTTGATTTTACGAAAGTTGAAAATAGCGTTGGAGTTAGATTCCGAGAAAATTCTCTCGACCTTGCAACAAGCTAATTTCGACTTAAGCAAACACGAGTTAAGTGCCTTTTTCCGAAAGCCCAGCCACAAACATTATCGCGAATGCAAAGACCAAGTCTTACGTAATTTTTTACAAGGCTTGCAGGCTCAATACCGAAGTAATGAATAACCCGAAACTACATTAAACGTTTTACTTCAATTTTTTACGCTGATCTTTCAAAAGAAACTTGCGTAAATTTCATTCGAAACTATAATCTTTCGAATCGAAATTTAAGCTCATTTGAAAGGTTGGCGAAACATTGCAAAAAAGAAACACTCAGTCCCGTCGGCGTTCTATCGTTGAGTTGGTTAATCAGCAACAAGAAGTAACGGTTGAACAGCTGACTGAACGCTTTCAAACCTCTGAAGTTACCATTCGAAAAGACTTAAACGCATTAGAGCAAAATGGCTTGTTGTTACGTAAGTACGGCGGCGCAGTTGCGTTACCTTCTGAATCTTCCGAACTGACCAGTTCAAAAGTTTCGAAACGAAAGCAAGCAATTGCAAAAAAAGCAGCTACTTTAGTTAAAGATCACAATCGCATCATTATCGACAGCGGCAGTACCACGTCTGCGGTGCTTTATCATTGCCGTCAGGTGCGCGGTTTAGTAGTGATGAGCAACTCGATGGAAGTGGCGAACCATATTTTGGAAATGGAAAATGAGCCAACGCTGATCATGACTGGTGGTACTTGGGACAATCAGTCTCATTCGTTCCAAGGTCAGCAAGCCGAAAATATGCTGCGCGGTTACAACTTCGATCAAGCGTTTTTAGGCGCATCCGGCTTGGACGTGGAGCGTGGCACAACCACTTTTAATGAGCTAACCAATTTAAGCAGAGTGATGGCGGAGGTTTCTCAGCAAGTCATCATTTTAGCGGAGTCAGAAAAGTTAGACCGTAAAATTCCGAACGTGGAATTGTCGTGGCAGCACATCGATGTATTGATCACCGACGAAGGTATTTCTGAACAGCATAAACAACAAATTGAATCGCAAAACGTGACGGTATACACGATTGCGAAAACAGATTACGAATAGAGGATTATAAATATGTGTGGCATCGTAGGTGGCGTAGCAGAACGTCACATCGTAAACATTCTTTTGGAAGGTCTAAAGCGTCTTGAGTACCGTGGATATGATTCGGCGGGCGTAGCGCTGTTAGAAAACGACGGTTCGTTACAACGTGCACGTGAGGTGGGCAAAGTACAGACGTTAGCAGACGAAGTAAAAGCTTCGAATGTAAACGGTGTGGTTGGTATCGCTCATACTCGTTGGGCGACCCACGGCGGCGTGACTCAAGAAAACGCGCACCCGCATATGTCGGGTCAAGAAATCGCATTAGTGCATAACGGCATTATTGAAAATCACGAAGTATTGCGCAGCCAGTTGCAAGAAAAAGGATATAACTTCACATCTGCAACAGATACCGAAGTAATTGCTCATTTAGTGAATGAGAACCGTAAATCAGCTGCGACTTTATTAGAAGCGGTGCAAGTAACCGTTAAAGAATTACACGGTGCTTACGGTACGGTGATCATGGAACCGTCAAACCCAGACCGCATCGTAGTGGCACGTTCTGGCTCACCATTGGTCATTGGTGTCGGTATTGGTGAAAACTTTGTCGCGTCAGACCAATTAGCGTTATTGCCTGTAACACGTCGATTCATTTTCTTAGAAGAAGGTGATGTGGCAGAAATTACTCGTGATGAAATCAACATTTTCGACGCGGACGGTAACCCTGTTGAGCGTGAAATAAATGAGTCTACTGTAACGCACGATGCTGGTGACAAAGGCGAATACCGTCACTACATGTTAAAAGAAATTCACGAGCAACCGATTTCTGTGCGCAATACTTTGGCAGATCGTATTAACAACGAAACCGTAATTGAAGAGTATTTAGGTGTTAATGCCGCGGAGATCTTAAAAGGTATCGACCATGTTCAAATAATTGCTTGCGGTACGTCTTATCACTCAGGAATGGTGGCGCGATATTGGTTAGAGTCGTTGGCGAATGTTAGCTGTAACATCGAAATCGCTTCAGAGTTTCGTTACAGAAAATCCTTCGTTCCTAAAAACGCGCTAGTTGTGACAATTTCTCAGTCGGGTGAAACAGCAGATACATTGGCAGCTTTACGCTTGGCAAAAGAAATTGGTTATAAAGCAAGTTTGAGTATTTGTAATGTGCCAGGTTCGTCTTTGGTACGTGAGTCTGATTTAGCGGTAATGACTAATGCTGGCGCAGAAATTGGCGTAGCCTCGACGAAAGCTTTTACCACTCAACTAGTGGCGTTATTAATGTTGACGGTTGCGCTAGGTAAACAAAAAGGCATGAGTGCAGAAACGCAAAAGAGCATAGTTACAGCGCTTAGCAGCTTACCTGCGAAACTTGAAGAAACGTTATTAATGAGCGACGGCATTGAAAAGTTGGCGGAAGAGTTCGCGGAAAAGAATCACAGCTTGTTCTTAGGTCGTGGTGACCAATACCCAATCGCAATGGAAGGAGCGTTGAAGTTAAAAGAGATCTCTTACATTCATGCAGAAGCCTACGCAGCGGGTGAACTAAAACATGGACCACTGGCACTGATTGATGCTGAAATTCCAATCGTTGTGGTTGCACCAAACAATGAGTTATTGGAGAAACTTAAATCGAACGTTGAAGAAGTACGCGCTCGTGGTGGCATCTTATATGTATTTGCCGACAAAGACGCGCAATTTAAAGGTGACGACACTATGCGCGTGATGGAAGTGCCTCACGTTGATGAGGTCATCGCACCAATCATCTACACCATACCGTTACAATTATTAAGTTACTACGTTGCTATTATCAAAGGCACCGACGTAGACCAACCTCGTAATTTAGCCAAATCAGTAACGGTGGAATAGCAGGACTATATTGAATAACCGCTATTGTCACATCTAAATTAAGTTGGAAAGTTATAAACAAGGATGGAAAGTGACGAACAAAGTTGGAAAGTAGACCTTAATAAAAAGCAGGCCTCAAATTGAAGGCCTGCTTTTTTATGTGCAAGTTAGTTGGTTGGCAGCCCTAGTTTGTCAAAGAAAGCCATATTTCTCTCTTTTGCAGCTTTAACGAGTTGGTCAAAAGTTATAACTTCAATATATGCATGAGATGGCTCGTTGTATCCCAAATAACCCATCCCATCAGATGTGATTCGCAGATTGGCTCGACGGCAACGGCGATGCATGGACTCAGTCAGGTCGCAAAGCACATAGCAATACCCGGGGATATCGTTGTTGCCGGGTATCGGGCGGCCAGATTTTGTCGTTACTTTTCCTTCTCGAACTTTTTCCAAGTAACGTACTCAAAACAAATTTGATGATTCGAATAAAGTTCACAGCGAAAAGTGATTTATTTCAGATGAGGTCTGACGGTCAGTTATGAGCGAACAACGGACCTTCAAAGCCTCTATATACTAGCCCCAAATTATTTGACCGTTACAATTCTTTGCTTTGCTTTGCTTTGCTTTGCTTTGCTTTGCTTTGCTTTGCTAGCGCTCAGCTTACAGCACGAGCTTAAACCCTTCGTGTGTTGCTTTGAAGCCTAGCTTTTCATAAAACCTTATGGCGGCTGGGCGTTGTTTATCGCTGGTGAGTTGTACCATACGGCACCCCTTATTTCTGGCTTGCGCTATAGCATATTCAAACATCTGCTCACCAAAGCCTCTTCCCCTGAACTCTTCGTGGATTCGAACCCCTTCGATGAGACAGCGCCAACTGCCAATATGGGTCAAATAAGGGATAAAAGTGATTTGAAGCATGCCAACCAACACTCCGTCAAACTCAACAACAATCAACTCATTGTTTGGGTCTTTGGTGATTGCTTCAAACGCCGAAATATAATCGGCATGAAGTGGCACTGTCGCATCTTCTCTTTGGCTACCTAATGGGTCACTTGATAAAAGAGATACCAGACTTTCTAAGTCTTCTAATGTAGCTGAACGAAATATAAGTGCCATTGAAACTTCCTTTTTATTATTAACTGCTATTACCCAACATTAATTCGTTTGGCGGTTTACCCAGACTTATTGTTCTGGGCGAAGCTCTTCTATAACCTCTGAGCTTACCCAATAAAAATTAGATAATCCGTTGCTTTCGTTATACCTGCTGAAAAATAGATATTTTCCATCTGGGGTGATGCTCGGAACGGTCTCATTGTATGGCGTGTTAATTTCATCTCCAAGGGCAATTGGCTCTCCCCAATTACCATGGTCTTTTTTGAAATAGACATATAGATCTTTATCTTTCCTGCTGTGATTCCTATCGTCTACTATTATAAAATCCTGGGATGGTGAGATGAATCCGTGGATACCCGAATGAATACCTATTTCATTTGTTTCTGAATAGTTTTCTGCAACCTTTTTCGCGGTGTACATGCGCATCTTTGATACATTGGTATAGTAAAGATCGCCATTAGCTGCTTCACTCACATCGAACACTTCATCATTATTTATTGCGTCACTCAGTTTTTCTGGAGAGACCCAGCTACCATGATCCCGAGTCACAAACCAGTTATTGTTATTATCGTAATTAAAATCATGAGTTGAAAAGTAGAGCCTTTGCCCATCATGGCTAATGAAAGGGTGTAGTTCTCCAAGTTCTTCCCTTTTTGTGAGACTGATTTTCTGAATTTTGGACCATGTTCTCTCCATCTGACGAGTGAAGAATATTTGAGATATTTCCCCTTTTTTATTTGCAGAAAAGTAGATCTCCGTTAAATCAGGCGAAAATGCAATACCAAATTCATACCGACCTTCGATTGATATAATCCCAGGAGCAAACAATTGCGGCGTTTTTCCTGGCAGCTCTTGACCCAGATAAGGTTTGGAAGCGATTAAATGATTAGTCTGGTCTTCTGCATGACATAAATTAACTAATCCGAAGAATTTGATTACCGCTAGTATTTTTAGTCTCATATATTTACCTCTAAAAGTGTCATTTGAATTATATATCCGCTTAAATGACAAATGTTAAAACCTTAAGTATACTTGAGGTAAAGGCCTTTATATAAAGAAAATGAAAAATGCATTAACGGTTGGTGAAGTTGCCAAAAGAGCTGGTATTAGAGTAAGCACATTACACTACTACGAGTCAATTGGCTTGATATCAAGCCACCGAAACACCGCAAACCATCGCCGGTACAAACAAGACGTGTTGCGCCGGGTGTCTGTAATCAAAGCTGCGCAGAAAATGGGCATCGGTCTTGAGTCAATTAAAGAGGCCATGTCATATTTACCACTCAATGAAGCGCCAAGTAAGAGCGACTGGAAAAATCTAGCAACGTATTGGCAAACGGAGTTGGATAATAGCATCAATTATTTAAAAAACTTACGTAACAACCTAACAGGCTGCATTGGTTGCGGCTGTTTATCGATGGAAAACTGTCCTATCTACAATGAAAATGACAAGCTTGCTGAATCGGGTACTGGACCTGTATTGCTAGATAAAAACAAAAAATCGTAGTTTAAAAATATTATATTCCACAAGAACGAACTGTTCTGAAATATGAACTATCTGTACGTCAATCGATAGCCAAACACGCTATTTTCCTGCTCTGGGAATGTCGAACCGTGTTGTCGACTGTATATGTTGCACAGCGATAAAATCAGGTATCACCGTGATTTTTCACAAATTCAAAAATAACACTTGACCTCAAGTTGACTTGAGGACTTATGGTGTTTGCATTCCCCAAAAAATTCAACAATTGAAGAGCGAGGTTTAAATGCGTTTTGTTTCATTTTCACTAGCAATGATGTTTGCTTTCATAACACTGGGTAGCGCTTCTGCTAATCCGAGCCAGATGCTTTCTGGTGCCTATCTAGGGCAAAAAGTACCGAGCAATGAAGCTGAAGTTTTTGGACCTGGCGTAATATCTAAGAAGCTCTATTCCTATGGAGGTACTTTTTCTCCAGATATGCAGAGCTTTTATTTTCTTAGGCAACCAGCAGAAGATGCCAAAGTGGAATTTGTTGTAATGCACCAGCAAGAAGGGCAATGGCAGGAATCATTATTTGACTCCAAGTTGGGGCAACCTATGTTCTCTCCTGATGGAAACTTGATGCATTTAGGGAAGAGAGTTCGCACGCGAACACCCGAAGGGTGGTCTGATGCTATCAGTGTTGGTGAAGCGTTTGAAGATTTTCAAATAATGCGAATGAGTAGCTCGTTGCAAGGTACCTATGTTTTTGATGAAGCAGGTTGGCCTGATGGCGATGGGGTTATCCGCTACTCTCGATTGATAGACGGTGTGCGCCACCCTCCCAAGGCTTTCCCGAAGCACATCAATACTGGAACATTTAACGCACATCCTTTTATCGCACCAGATGAGTCATATCTGCTCTGGGATGGTAAAAGAGAGCATGGATTCGGCGGCTCTGATATATACATCAGTTTCAGACAGGAAGATGGTACCTGGGGAAAAGCTATAAACATGGGAAAAGATATTAACACTAACGGTTGGGATGCCGCAGCCAGCGTGACACCTGATGGCAAGTATTTATTCTTCCATCGTTTGAACGAACATGGCAATGCCAACATGTATTGGGTCAGTGCTCAAGTTATTGAAACACTTCGCACTGTTAAATAGAACAAATTGCAATCGGGAGTTAAAAATGATTTTGAAAAAATTACCGTTGTTTGGGTTGCTAACCGTGGTCTTTTTCTACGTTTCAGTATTTGCATATGCTTCATCATTGCCAGGAGAAAATCCAAATATCATATTTGAATACAACAATAAAAAACTAACGGAGGCCGAAAAAACTCAGTTGGAATCAATCATCAAATTTGCAGAGAGAGATGTGCGTGCCTTTTTTCCTAAAATGACAAAACAGCTCGTTTTCACTATCGACACTGTGGATTGGAACTTAGACATTGTCGGAGGGATCACTGGCATGGCGACCCATCATGATCCGGTGGGAAAAATTAAGCTCATGCTTTCTGAGCATGGCAAAGGTGGATTTTCTGATGCTATTGAGAAAGGCCTGCGTTCTACGGTTTTGCATGAGCTGCATCATGTCGCATCAGGATGGGCCATCGAAGACAATCTTTTTGGTCCTGGCATACATATCGCTGCGGCAAATGAAGGATTAGCGACGGTGTTTGCGGAACTGTTAAGTGGGCAATCCTTCGATATGCTCCTTGATTCAGACAATGTGGATGAGTGGGTAAAAGAAATCCTAACACTACCAAGCAACGCTAACTATATGCATTGGGTGTCTGGTGAGCATCCCGATGGGAGAATGTTTATCGGCTATAAGGCGGGAAGACATCTTATATATCAAGCCATGTTAAATACGAACAAGAGCATAATCGAATTAAGTCGTGAGCCAATATCTTCACTTTATAAATACGCAGGATATGAATTCCCTGAGAAGTAGAGCTTAAAATTGGTAATTGAATGTCAGGAGGAAAAGCAATGAATATAGAACGATTTGGCATCATTTTGAATGTTGAGCACTTTGATCAATGTGTGGCGTTTTATCAGTCTCTATTTGGATTGAAAGCGTTATTCTCCAAACAAGAGGGGGATTTTAGGCTGACCTGTCTGGAATTCGGTGATGCGTATCTGATGATTGAAACCGGAGGTGTCGCCGCTGAATCTGAAAAATCGTTGGTAGAAAGCCCCTCAACGCTTCGGTTTCATGTACAGAGTGTTCACGCGATACTTGGGTTAGTGCAACAGTATGATCCAACAGCCAAATTACATGACACTGATTGGGGAATCATCATTCGTTGCATCGACCCTGATGGGAACCCGATTAGCATCAGGGAATCCGCAGGATTTGAAGGATAGATTTAGCTTAGAGCAGGACTTTTTCAACACATTTTAATCAATCAAACCGCAACGGCCGTCTAAAAACCACAGTATTCGAGGAAATTTTGAAAATGTACAAACTTCTAATAAGCGTGATTCTACTGAGCTGGTTTCAAACTGTGATTGCCCACGAGCATGACGGACACAAAGGCTTTGACATCAAGGTGGCGGATCTCGGTGATGGCATTTTTCAACTCAGAACAGATCGCTCCGGCAACGTTGCGGTGTTGATAGGTGACGACGGTGTATTGATGGTTGACACAAAAATGGAACATTTGATCTCACTCATTGATAGTGAGCAAAAAAAGCTATCGAATAATCGCGACGTTGACCTCGTCATCAATACTCACTTTCACAGAGACCATGTTAGAGGGAATGCCTATTTTAAGGAACGAGGTGCCATTATCATGGCCCATACGAATGTTCGTCAGTACATGGAGAATCCAGTGGCCTTGAGAGCGCTCGGTCGAGAAGCACCTCGATTTACACCACAGTATTTCCCAACAATAGACCTTAAAGCAGATGCGACAATAGCAATGAATGGACAAACCATTGAGCTCTATCATCCGTCAAATGCTCATACAAACAGTGATCTGTTTATCCGGTTTCAGGAGGCCAATGTCATTCACGCAGGTGATTTAGTGTCGACGCAGCGGTTTCCTTTTATCGATATCGACAATGGTGGATCAGTGAAGGGGCTTATTGCAGCGCTTAGAGCGATTATCGATCTTGCGAATGAGGATACAAAAATCATTGCTGGTCACGGTCCTGTTGCCTCACGTATAGACTTACTCGCTAGTATCAAAATGTTAGAAGAAAGCTATAAAGTGATAGATAACCTTGTCCAGCAAGGCTTTTCGCTAGATGAAATCAAGGCGTTGGATCCTTTAAATAAATTCGAAGAAAAATGGAGCTGGGAATTTATCACAGCGCAGAGAATGACAACCATACTTTACTACGATATTGCTGGCAGACTCGAATAGTTATTGATTAAACGATATGAATCATTAGCTGTTATCCATTGAGATTGTAAAAATGAAATTGACGCCAAGAGGAAGAGAAGAATGAAACTCAGATACATCACCAAGCTATACCTATGTGTGGTCATAGGCTTAATTTCGAACGACAGTTTAGCCAATCAAACCCTTATTTTGCCAAATGACGGGAAAGCGGAAGATCATTTTGGTTACAGCGCGGCTATTGATGGCACAACTATGCTTGTTGGTGCCCATAAGGTAGATGTCGATGGTATTAGTAATGCGGGAGCCGCTTAAGTGTTCGTTTTGACTGATTCCGGTTGGTGCCAACAAGCCAAGCTGAGTGCGAATCCAGCAGTGCCGGAGGATACGCTGGGCGGCAATGTCGCGTTAAGAAACGACGTCGCCATGCTGGGTGTGATGAGAAGAGATGATAGAGGGCAGGATTCCGGTGCGGTTGTCTCTTTTGAACGTGAGGACGGCAACTGGTTACAGAAGCGGATTTTCACTGCACCAGATGGCAAGCAGGGGGACGCATTTGGGCAAAGCATTGCACTGACCGATAAATTTTTAGCGATTGGCGCTCCAAGAAGTGATTCAACTGGGCGCGACTCAGGCGCAGTTTATATTTACAAGCGCGCGGAGGTCGACTGGCAACTGCAACGGATACTTACTGCACATGATGGCGCCGAAGGGGATTTATTTGGAATTAGCCTCGCACTAGATGGCAATACGCTACTGGTGGGTGCTGATTTACACGATGAAAAAGCAAAAGACGCCGGGGCGGTTTACGTATATCAGTTCGACGGAAACCAGTGGACTCAACAGACAAAGCTAATGGCTTCAGACGGAGCAGATACCGACATTTTTGGTGTCCGAGTGGCCTTGTTTGGTGATACAGCGTTAGTCTCCGCAAGAAGAGATGATATCGAAGGTATCGGTATTGATGCAGGCTCTGCTTACATATTCGAGCGGATTGATGGTCAATGGCATCAAACACAAAAGCTGATATCGCCAGATGGTAATGCAGATGACAGATTTGAACGAGGCGTCGCATTGGGTAAAAACAAAGCGGTGGTTAGTGCGATGCACAATGATGAAAATGGCTCCAACACTGGCGCGGTTTATGTATTTGAAAAAAATCAGGTAGCTGGCATCACTCATCAAAGATTATGGCTGATGGAGGATTGATTGACGATAAATTAGGTTGGAATGTCGCTTTAAGTGAAATGACCGCAGTCATATCCGCTCCCTTGAGGGACGATAAAGGCCCTTCGTCGGGCGCAGTTTATGCCCAGCCCCTCAAAGTGCCCGAAACGAATGAAAAATAAAGTAAGGAAAATTTAAATGAGAATAGTCTGTATATTTTTAGTCGCAGTTATGTTTTTAGCTTCCTGTGGTAAGAATAACGAAAAAGCAGGTCCTTCAAATGAATTTGAAGGAAAATCGTTTCCAAGCAAAATGGATCACCTACTCGGTAAGTTTTATGCAAATGACAAGTTCATGGGAAGTATTGCGGTTTCTAAAAAGGGTGAAGATGTTTATTCAAAAGCTATTGGGTATAGCGATATCAATAGCAAGAAAGTCTCAAGCACAGATACGAAATATCGAGGGGGTTCGATAACTAAAATGTTTACCTCAGCATTGATATTCAATGCTGTTGAAGACAAGAAGCTATCGCTTGATACGACGCTGAAGGGCTTTTTTCCATCAATTGTAAATGCATCAAAGATTACCATTCGTCAATTATTAAATCACCGCAGTGGCATTCCGAGTTTCACCAAAGATCCGCTCTTTTGGGAAATTAGAACTGAAAACATAACAAGATCATCGTTACTCAATCTGATTTCAGAATATCCGAGCAACTTTGAGCCGGATAGTCAACATGAATACAGTAACTCTAATTACTTTTTACTTTCGCAAATCTTAGAAAGTGTCTTTCAGCAGACTTATGCCGACCTGTTACAAAAAGAGATTTTAGAGCCTTTAGCTCTACAAAAAACATACACAGGACAAAGTATTTCAAACCAGAACAATGAAGCCTATTCATACGTGTTTGAAGATTGTTGGAAAATTTTTCAGGAAACTGATTTATCTATAGCGCTTGGTAGCGGAGATATTGTAACTACACCACAGGATTTGAATACTTTTACAACAGCGCTTTTCAATAAGCAGTTAATATCAGCTGATTCTCTCAAAAACATGACTATGATTAGAGATAATGTGGGCTTTGGAATTTTTCCTTATTCACATAAAAATACTCACGGGTTTGGACATGGTGGGACAATTGATGGCTTTCATTCAATTTCAATATATTTTCCACACGAACAACTCGCTGTGTCGATCATGTCAAATGCTATTGACTACAACATAAACAATCTTTTAACTCATATTTTAAAATTGTACTTTGACGAACCATTCGAGCTACTAAGTTTTAGTGCTGTAAAGTTAACCTCTGCCGAACTTGCAAAATACGTAGGAGTTTATGAAGGCGAGGGACCAGGGAAATTTACGATCACGCAACGCGATGATGTTCTGTATGCACAATTGAACGACAGTTTCATTGATCCATTACTGTATCTTGGCGATCATAAATTCATAAATGAAGAGACAGGTGCGAACTTTATATTTGACCCAGACGCAAATACGCTGGGACTTGAGCAAAGTGGTGTGGCTGACATCTACATGTTTAACAAAAAGTAAGTCAAGCGGTAGAGAGCGGCTTTTGTGTGAGTTAAGTATAGCGAAGTTGAGTCGCTCTGACAGTTAGTTTGAAGAGGTAACAAGAGAAACCGTACTTTTGATTTTATGTCAGAGCATAAGACCTTTGTCTAGAACAATTCTCGATTTGAACTGATGTTTTCTCGCGAAAAATTGTTGGTTGGTGAGTGTTGAAAACCATGCGCACCCAGCTGTTTTTAGTATCAGGTTATAGAAAACATCAATTGTCGAGATTGATGTTTTTTTGTATCTGGTGACTATTAATATTATGACCGCTTTGGATGCTTTTAAGTCCGTCAAAGCTCAATTACTAACTTCTGCTTTTGGCACAAGAGAGACTGTCAGATTTGATTAACTTCTGCTAGTCGAATCAGACAAATCAAGTTAAGACTTATTCATATAAGCGTGTTAACACCTTTGCTAGGAGGCTGGAACTCGTCACAGGTATGCCATTCGATTTCTGGTTACGTACTCAATACAAATTTGATAACTGTAAAATGCGCTCAAATTCGACAGAGTAAACTCACTTTCCAACATTGTTTGAATGCACTCCAAAAAGACACACTGATTTTTAAAGGAAAGTGATTAGCCCTCACTTTCCGACTTAGTTAATAGATGACAGCTATTTAAGCCTAAACATCAAATGCCAGTCAGTTAATCTGATTGGCATTTTTTTATTAGCGTTTTTTTGTAGAAAAAGAAAATTACCATCGTCATTAATTAGATGCTTTAATTAAAATTTACCACTATTTGAGCAATGATTAAGTATTTATGTGCGGTCGATTAAACGTCACTGATGATCCAGCGGTTCAAGACTTGTTCACTTCGTTAGGTCTTCCTCTATGGCCCGAGCCCATATTACCTCAACGATTTGCGAGAGCAGCGAGTGAAATTCCAATCGTTCTGCAAAAAGGAGTGCAGAGATTTTGCGAGCCAGCAACTTGGTGGTTGTTACTTGAGCGAACGGACTCTTCGTTTAAACCATCAAAGTACACCAGTTTCAATACACGCTATGACAAACTGAACGTACCGCGTGCCGCTGGTTATAAACCATTTAGAGACTCCCGGTGCATTATTCCAGCGAAAGGTTTTGGTGAGACTGAGTTTAGAAATAAAAAGCCAATTCATTATTACGATATGGAAGCACTAGACGGCGAAGCACTTGCTTTTGGAGGTCTATATCGCGAGTGGTTTCACCCAGTTACTGGTGAAATAAAATTGTCTTGTTCAGTGATAACTCTACCGCCACATAAAAAGCTAGAACACATACATAGTAAAGCTATGCCATTAATATTACCGCAGTATGGCAATGCTATTGAAAGGTGGTTAGATCCTACATTTAACAACGTGCGAGAGTTTGAGTATTTATTACACCCTCATTTACCGCAGTCATTAAAAGCTTACCCGATTGATAAACCAAGCACTTATAATCAGGTTGGAGATGTTGAAATAATTACAGCTGACGTTGCTTAAAAGGATTTAAAAGACTTACCGAATTGGTTTCATTATTTTTCAGAAAGTTGCTTTATGGCAAAATTTACGTGCTCTTTACCAATGTTGGGTTTTGCTACTCCTTCTTTTGCTCTGGTTCCGTAGCCGCCAATTTTCAAAGCTTGATTGGTTGGCACATACCCAAGGTAACCATTGGTCATGGAAACAAAAAGTGTTGTTCTATAAGCGGACGCTTGTTTTAGTCTAAATGCAAAATCACTGAAATATTCGCCCGGAAAGTGAGCCAAGGCAATCTCGTTTGTGAATTTTAATACACCAATTTCAGCACTGGGGTTTGAAAAACTTACCGTTGAAAAATGGAATTCAGACGCGCTTTTAAAGTCATTTATAGTTTTGATTACCTCTCGAACTTTATTGCCTAAAATAGTGCCGAGTTTGCGGGAGTTCTCAAGTGCGCGAGAAAGAGGTTTGCTATCGGCATCGTATGGATTCACATCGCCCGCTGCGCCAAGTAAAAACATCGAGTCACCCAAGTTATGTGACTGTAGATATTTTGAAATCTCCCCTGGGTAGTCGGCAGAAACCACAACATTATTCAAGTCCATAGTTATCACCGGGTGAGCATTGTAACTTACCAAGGTTAAATAAGGATTATCGTTTAGTTTCTTAAAATGAATAACTTCTAAAGATTGCTCGCTAGGTAAACTTGCCGTTCTAGATTTATTGCGCCATAACATTTCCGCCTTGCCATTTTTATTCTGGATACGATTATACGATTCGTTTATTTGTACGCTAGATGAACCAATTTTAACCGGCACCAATTGCGTTTGCGCATGTTGTAAAGCCTCTAAAAAATTACGTTTGAGACTCTTACTTTTAGACAAATGATACACACCAGAGTGAGTGTGAGTAACGGACAACAGCACGTGATCAAACCCCCATTGTTCTTTGCTTGCTTGAATTATTGATTGCTGAAGTTTAGGTTGAATCCAAATGAGGTCAGCGGAGATTATTGCAATACGATGTTTTTCATCACTTAACACTAACGCTTTAATTTTTAGCTTGTCACTGACTTGACTTACAAGTTTGTCGCCAGCAGCTATAGTAGGCACAACATCGACAGAGGCTCTAGGCGTAATATCTACTTCGGCGAAACCGACTGTAAGTTGTCCTGCTATTACTGCCTGGCTAAAACTAATCAGAATCAAGAACAAGACAGCAACAAAATTAAGTGAAAGTGGTCTGTTCCAATTCATATCGTCATTACCTTGTATCAAAAATAAAACGGATTTTCAGTCTTTAACGCAATTCTTGATGACACACATTACTGATTATTATTAAAGATTTCCCAAGTTTTATTATTTAACCACCAATGGTGAAAAGTCCAAACTTAAAATAAACACTTAACAATAACCTTTAGATTGCTTTTGGAAGTTTGGGTTATAGCGTGAGTGTGTCCGAATAATTGATTCAAAATAATAAAAAATAATTTTTTACTGCTAAGCTGGTGTAGTAGAAATTCGTTGTTGAATTGTTTTGGAGGAAACGTGTTAACTTACAAAAATATTTTATTCGCTACCTTAGGCACGGAAAACGACAAAGATGCATTAAAACAAGCGGTTAGTATTGCAAGAAATCATAAGTCGTCTTTGACAATATTACTGGTTTCACCGGTTTTGGATGATGAATTCTCTGAATATGCGCAGATAATTGAAGGCGCAACGAAGCAGCAATTAGACACTCAAGTTGCTGAAGTGACCAAAGAGCTTGGTGTCGATACATCCGAAATTGATTTGCAAGTTAAACAACAGGCTCATGTAAAACCTATGGTTGCTATTGTGCAATCGGTTATCAAAAATGAACACGACCTGTTGATAAAAACTAGCCAGCAAAGCAATCAAAGAGCAGGGTTTAAAGCCTTAGACATGGAACTGTTACGTAAATGCCCTTGCCCAGTTTGGTTATGTAAACCGATTGCCGCGCACCGAGAACAAATAAAAGTTGCGGTGGCGATAGATGCTTTTGATGCCACAGAGTCTGGCACTGAGTTGAGTGTTAAGTTGTTAAAAATGGCTAGAGCTCAAGCCAACGAGTGTGATGGAAAATTGCGGGTGATTTCTAATATTAATACTTTGATGCAGTCTGAGTTTCAGCACAATGTATTTTTGAAGTTACCGCAGGATAAATTAGACCAACAAAGCACCGAGGTTAAAAGTCGACATCTCGATAAATTAAACGCACTGGTTGCAGAGTCGGGCATAGCGGGAGAGCTAGAAATTGTTCAACTGCAAGGCACGACTGATCAAACGATTCCTAAGTATGTGAGCGAACATTGCGTCGATATCTTAGTTATGGGCACAATTGCGCGATCAGGTGTTGCGGGCGTGTTTATCGGCAATACCGCGGAAAATATAATTCAACAACTGGATTGCTCGTTATTAACCGTTAAACCAAGAGGTTTTATATCTCCGGTTAAAACCTCATAAAACTCGTAACTGGCGGCGCATCTAGCCGCCAGCTTTTCATTTAGCTCTTAACAGCAGCTGATTTCTTGATAAATTCTCAAACCTATTTACCGTAAAGTCAGCAGGCGCTAGTTACGATTGTTAAGCACTGCTTCATAGACGAGAGAAATAACACTGCCATAACGCCCAGTTTCAAATTCGGTGCCAGTAAAGCGGTAGCGTTCGTCGTCGCCTTCAATAGGACTATGACGGGCATTGGTCAGTAAAATGATGGCCATGTCGTACTCTGGATCGATGACAGTTACGGTACCCGTCCAGCCTGTATGTCCGTATGCTAAAGGACTTGCATAGGGGCCGAAGTGAAATTTTCTCTTGCCATTGTTGGCTCTGCGCCAACCAAGGCCATATGTACCGTTGGTGTCGGATGGCTTAACAAACTGATCAATCACACTAGAATCAATCATTGACCAGTCGTCATAACCACCGCGGTTTAAGAGCAATTGCGCTAACACCGCTAAATCACCCGTGGTTGAAAATAATCCGGCATGTCCAGCGATGCCACCTAATGAATAAAACGCTTTTTCGTCGTGCACTTCACCTTGCAATACTTGCGTTCGAATATTCGGAAAATCAATACGTAGACCTCGGCTATTGCCAAAGATTTCTGT
>JABXID010000211.1 GCA_013373245.1 Gammaproteobacteria bacterium | reverse complement strand
GCCAGATTTATTTGGAACAACCAAACTACACTGGCTCCGCCTTGTACTAAAACCATACAAACTGCTGCAAAATCATACAGCAAAGATCAACACGCTCTAGTTAACAGAAACTATTGTTCAGCGTGCATGATCTGTTCAAACTTCAACCCCGTGGTTTTAGTAATAGACTTCACCACATAAAACATAATCGCAATCAACATAATCGTAGATGGTATCGCTATCACTGGGTAACTTAGTGCAGTCATCTCTCCAAGTTGCTCATTAAATTCTACGGTTCCCGCAGGGCTAGTCACAATCCACTTTGCCAATACGTAATTCATAACTGAAGAAAAAGCGAATGAAGCCGCCAACAAATGATTTGCTCGATTAACTTTGCGTCTAAACAAATCTGTCGAGTTTCGTTCTGCTAAGGTTTGATAAATCAGATCTAATTTAAACAAAGTAGGGTTTAACAAAATTTTTGCGATGAGCGGTTTACCCCAAAATCCAGAAATTAATACCACAAAACCTATCACGCCGGGAATCGCTGCTTCTTTGATGGCTAACCACTCTACGTCAAGTTCAAAAAGACCAATGCCACCGGTTAATAACGTGCTTAAAAAACCTAACAAAGAAAAGAAGTTAAGGGATTTGCTTTTTGCAAAATCGTAAATACCGTACCCCAGAGGAAACATTAGCGCGACAATTAGGCCATTTACTGTGCCCAAATACTCATCGCCAGACAGTTTCATTAAAATCAAAGAAGGGATAGCAATATTAAAAATTAATTCGAGAAACACATTATTTTGTTTCGGCTTCGACTGCTCTTGCGACATGGAGAAATAACTCTGGTTATAAAATCAAAAATCGCGGTAATGCTACCAGTGTTTAACGACTCTGTTAAGTTGTTACGAACAGCTTGAAGAATATGGTGCACAAAACCTTTGATACGGACAATAAAAAACCCAGAGCAAGTCTGGGTTTTTTGACGTTTAGTTTTTCAACTAACTTATGGAGTTAAAAACGATATTTAACGCCCATACGTATTTGCCATAGAGACTGCGGAACAAATGTTGTTTGTTCAGCATTCACTGGATAAAACGCTTCAAAGTTATAAGTACCGTCATTTATTTCGGCTTCAACTACGTTTTGGCCAACATAGTTACCAATCTTCTTGATGCCCCATTCGTCATTCAACATGTTGCCTAAGTTTTTAACAACAAAATAGGCGCTGGCTTTATGTCCTTCAACAAATGCTGGCAATTCTTGATCAATTCTTAGGTCGATACGTGCATGCCAGTCAGCGTTGTGTGAGTTACGCTCGACAACTTGACCACGAGTTAAACCTTCGTCTTCGATCCACTGGTTGAAAGCGGCTAAATCGAAGTCGTCTTCATACGTAACGTTAGGATCGTTTTCTAGCGGAACGTATAATAAGTGGCGACGGCTTTGGTATTCGGTATCACCAACACTTAAACGGTCAAATGTATAAGACATTGGACGACCTTCTGTGTATGAACCAAACAGCGTGAAGTTTGTTTTAAGATTTGCTAATAGCTCAGTCGTGTAACGGAAGTTAAACGTAAAGCGATGCGGTGTCTCGTAGTTTGACGTCGCTAACTGAGGATTTTGCGCATCAATCGTTGCAAAACCTGTAAAGTTAGAGAACGACACTGCACTTGTCATTGGCGATACATCTTCCGAACGGTTATAGGCATAACCCACGTTCATATCTAAACCGAAATCAAACTCTTTTTTCAACGCAAAAGAAATCGTGGTTGATTTACCGTTATCTTTAGCATTTGTTAATAAGAAGTCACTCTTTCGGAAGTTACGGCTTACATCACCCCAGTCGTTTTGACCAACAACAACATAATCGTAGACCGCTCGGCCATCAAACAACTCTGTTCTACCTTCATCATCCCAATGAACCGCTTGAATGATCGAAGAGTCTTGTTTTTGAGAATGTAAGAAGTCCGCTTGGAATACATAGTCAGACTCGGTAATGTACGTAAATCCTAAGTTATATTTCCATTCTGACGGAATTTCGAAATCAGGGTCAATCGCATTAACTGATGGTTCGTTACCTAAAGAAGGATCATTTTCAGCAACTTCATCTACTTGCGATTGTAATGGATCAAAGATTGGTCGACCTGCACCACTGATTAAACCGGCAATAGGTGTTCCATCAGGGTTTAATAACGCGGTGTCTGAACGATATGTATCGATGTTAGTTACACCATCGTTAGAGTATGAGTTTGACAACCAAACGTTTGGATTACCACCAGAGTACAAGCCAACACCACCTCGGATCTCAAGGTTATCCTGCACACCCCAGTTAAAGCCAAAACGCGGTTGAACCAATGATTTACCATCAAATGTATAGTCGTTTCTGTAACCATAGCGCTCATCAAACAACTCGTTATATCTTGGTTTGTCGCTTGATGTATACCAATCGTAACGCAGACCATAAACAACGGTTAAATCTAAATCGTCGATGATCATTTCATCTTGAATGTACGCTGCGTGCGTTTCAAAACTAAAGTTTGCAGCCGCATCATCTGGGTTGTTTGTACCAGCAGAGTTATTGTAATAAATGTCGTCTGCCATACCTGCTTCAAAGTCGTCTAAACCGTTAAAGCGATATTCACCAATAGTGTGCTGCATGAACAAGTTAAATACGTTTAGCTTTTCCATTTCATAACCACCTGAAATGGTGTGGTTATCCATGAAATACGTACCCGTAAGTTTAATCGTTTGGCTATCCCAATTTAGGTCATTTGACTGACGTGAATCGTCAGGACCAATATATAAAGTATGACCATCACCAATACGCTCAATTTGAATCTCACCGAAACCACTGTCTGCGTCTAGAGAGCGCTGAGTGTTATCCAGTTCAATTTTACCAATACGAATTTCAGTTGAGAAGTTATCTGTCCAGTCTGACCACAATGAACCAACTAAAGAGTTTAATTCAGCGCCAACTTCATAAAAGTGATTTGATAACGTTAATGAGTTGTTACGCTCATCCGATTGGTCCAAGCGGAATCCATCGTTGTAGTTATAAACAAGTGATGCACGGTGTTGGTCGTTAATGTTCCAGTCTAATTTCACTAATAGCTTTTCATCTTCAACTGGCATTGAAGCCGGCATACCACCTGGATCGTAACCGTAAACCTCTTTAGAAATTTGCACAGCGCGGTCAACATCTGCTTGAGTAATTTTCTCATCCGTGGTGCCCAGACCATCGTAAGAGAATATTTGTGCACCTTCTAACTTTTCATAGGCTGCAAATAAAAACACTTTATCTTTTAAAATCGGTAAACCGATGTCGAAGCCGTAACGTTTTTCAGTGAAATCACCAACATCAACATCTTCACCATCAAGGCTATCGCCCATCAAGCTATCACTTGAGTAGTCATAAAAAGCACTACCTTTAATTTCGTTGGTACCTGATTTTGTTACACCATTGATATTACAACCAGTAAAGCCACCGTATTGCACATCGAAAGGCGCCAGTTCTACGTTAATTTGGCTAAGAGTACTGAAAGAGAATGGCATACGAACGGTTGGGTAGCCATTGTTATTTAAACCGAAGCTGTCGTTCATGCGCACGCCATCTACGGTTAAGCTAGAGTATCTAGGGTTACTACCACCACATAAGATTGCTTCAGCACCGTTAGCTTCTTCAATATTGATACGAGGATCAATTCTAACAACGTCTTTGATATCACGGTCTGCTGAGGCAGCCATATCAATATCTTCTAAGTTGAAGTTTGTAGCAGGACTTGTAGAACCCATTTCAGCAGCTAGAAGCGGGCTACCCGTTACTTTAATAGATTCCATCATTTCTTGTAGACGGATATCCAAAGACAATGGTTCGCCTAACTTAACGTAAACATCTTCAATGATTCGGTCTTGATAGCTGTTAGAGTCAATAACAATTTTATAAGGACCACCAACACGTAGGCCTAATGCAGAAAATCCACCTGACTCGTTAACTGTGACTACTTTTGTTGTGCCTGATGGCTCATGTAATACTGTTACCGTTGTACCAGCAGCAGGGGTGCCGTTTGGCCCCACTACAAGCCCCTTAACGGAAGATGAAGTAGTGTTAGCTGACGCGTAGGAGCTGCCAAGCGCCATAGCGACCGCAACACCGAGCAGCGTACGTTTTGTTGTTTTCATTTGTAGTTTCCTATTTTAAGTTGTTGTATATGTAATAATTATTATGGTTGTTTAAGTGAACTTATCCCTGCCACTGAATTTGGATCAAAAATTTCATTTAAGGTACCTGCCAGTCTGATGCCTGCCTGTAACAGTCGTTCTTTCACTAATGGCATATATTTATAAACATAGTTATAGCGGTAATCTTTATCGCCAACCTCATAAATGCCTTGTACTAAATGAAACGATTCTTTTACCCAGTCAGCCGGACGTGTAGCTAAATACTCTTGAACGAGTTGTGGATTTTTTGTATCGATGAAGTCAACAAATTCGCTGTAAGATAACTGTTCATTCTCCACCAACGTTGTGTCCCACAATGTGTGTAAGTTAACCTCTCTATTGAAAAATCTAACGTCAATTCGATTGCCGCCACGATCTTCTGAACGCCCAACATGCAAAGGTTGATGAACATCCGCCACTAAATGAACTAAAAATCTTAAATAATGTTTTTTATCAGCTACAGAAGTAGAAGGAGACTTTAATACGTCGATGGCGCGGCGAATGGCAATGTAGATATTAGAGATTTCGGAAGAGTGGTCGTATTGTTCTGGATGGAAATGGTCGAGCGATGAGATACTTATATAGTGCCAGCGGGGAGATTTTTTTTGCCAGAACTCAGAGGGATTTGATCGCATCTCATCAGCCCATGTCCCCACCTCAGCTAATTTATCATCGTCTAGCAGCTTATAGACTTCTTTAAGTGTGGTCGGGGTCAAATGATTTTCAGCAATTTTGCCAACAATTCGGTGACCATTTTTCCCCCAAGCGATTGCACTTTGAGAGAAGGTAAAAGTAAACAATAGCGAAAGCGCCATCGTTGCCATAATGAAAAAGCGGTTAAACATGAGTTTGTTATCCCAATCAACGTTAACGTGTGTCTAGTTGCAAACCATTATGAACATAAATTTTAGTTTAAAAAGCACCTATCGCCATTCATAATTACTATTTAATAAACAAATAAATTCAAAAAGTTACAATCAACAAGTAAAATTATTTATTGCAACAAAGAATCTTAGCAGTAATAATTTGCTTTCCTTAGCGAGGTCGATTGGAATTTCCCTCAAATGCGTTATGTGTCTGCTAACAAGTTACTTGTATTACTTTGTTTAATATTATTAGTCGTTACCCACTATTTTTTAGGCTTTCAACAGTCGCTAATTTCGCCAATTCAATTACGCACTGAGTTACAACAACAAGCCAGTTGTACAATAAATAATAGTAATCAAAGTCAATTTAAGATTTTTATGCACAGCGAAAGTGCTGCTAAAAAGCTTTTACCTATGTTTTGTCAAGATCGGATCATCGCTAAACAATACGGACTAGTGACAATTCGCTGGGGCCAAAATGATACCGCGACGATTCAAGCCGTAGGTAAAGGTGAAGTTGATCTGTTATTGACTAAGGCATCGATAGTAAACGCACTCAGTGCAACAGAAACCCATGGTTACCAAGCAATAGCATCCTATCAAGATTATCAAGCTTTTTTGATTGGGTTTAACGAAAAACCAGAACTCAGTAAACAGTATTTGCTAGACAAAACCATAGCGCTGGTAAATTACCCAACCAGTCGTTCTGGCCACATTTTACCTAAGTTGTTATTTACCGAGCTTGGTCTGTCTCTTGATAAATTAGATATTATCTATACACAATCGCATCAGCACTCAAGGCAACAATTAATAGCGGGTGAGGTTGATTTAATCGCGTCTTATTGGTCGAAAGAGGATAATAGTGACTTGTCAGAAGATTATAAAACCCCGCTTCACAGTGAGGTTGACTCCACACGTTGGTTTTTAAAGCTCGATAAAAACAACACGGTGTTAAAATGCCAAACGCAGCGCCTGTTGAAGCAGTTCTCAAACCAGCAAACATCTAGTTATTATAAAAATATCAATATTTTAAATGCAGAAGAATGTGACAATGAATAAGCTTTTTACTTTGCTAAAACACAATAATTGGCTGATATTTTTATCGTTGTTCATCACACTTCAGGCTGCTTATATATTAGGAATTAATAAAAGTACGCAATACAACAATCAACAAGTTGCCGCGGCTATTAAAAATAAAATACAACAAGACGCGCATGTTCTTTCTTACGTTTTATTGCAAGGAACTGAATACGCAGAATTTTCCTTTCTGAATGACTATATAAATCAGTTAAATCAAGAGTTGTCGCAACAGCAAGCAAAGTTAAAAATTAGTTCGATTTCACCGCAAGTGATCAACAATTCAGCTT
Source organism: Gammaproteobacteria bacterium (assembly GCA_013373245.1). GTDB lineage: Bacteria > Pseudomonadota > Gammaproteobacteria > Enterobacterales > Alteromonadaceae > Psychrosphaera. The sequence goes on along the minus strand of JABXID010000211.1, from coordinate 7,051 downwards.
TACCCATTCAGCTAAAAGATCAAACGCTTGGTTACGTTCATTTACAACAAGACACGCCCACACTTTCAAACTACCTTGGTATTTGGCCTCTTTTGGCATCATTGGTAATGACTTGGTTATTAAATGCATTCACGCCAAAAACCAATTTTAAACAACAACCACCTGAGCCAGAAGTAACTGTCGACGTTCCTGATGTTTGGTTGCAAATTGACTTGAAGGAAAAGAAAATTCGAAACGTTATTAGCGGCACTGAAGTGTATGTCGCGAATAAACCACTTTGTTTTTATTGTGCGTTAGTCGATTTCTGCATCGACAATCCAGAGACATTTTTAAATCCCAATAAAGAGTTACCGCCTGAATTTTTAGCTTTGGCCAATAAGTATTTTTCTCGATTGATGGACTTAGGTCACACTATCAGAAAACGTCCAAATTTCAGTAATAACGTGGAAAAAACGCTGAGTGAAATTAGAGCGGCGATAGATGAAATATTTCCGAATGACCTTTCCAAAAAAGCCATATTCTCGCCGCCTAAGGCGATTGGTGAAGGCTCCCGCTCCAAAGCTCATAACGTAAATTTGCAGCAGTTGGAGTTAGGTAAAATAACGTTTATTGGAAAATAACGTGTATTGCTGTCACTTTTAACTTTGCAGTTCTAAGATCAACTTGTTTAAAACCGCATTAACGCTATCTACATCTTGTTGCTCAAGCTCACCTTGTTTAATCGCATTATTAATGCTGTTTGTTACTTGTTCTATTACCACAGGCAAAGTCAAAGGTTCACCATTGACTATGGCTGTGCCGATAATTAAATCAACGTGCCCTCGCAAGTAACCACTGGCAAACAATTCTTCGTCGGTTCCTGACACAACAAACTGGTCAAAATAAGCCTGAGCTTGGTCACTGAGCTGTTCTAAATCTAACATTCAATTCACTTCTATTATCTATAATTCTTCGTATCCAACGGGATAAAGTACTTGATCTCGGTACCCTGTAGTTACTTTAATAAAACCAGACAAACTTTTGTCGAGCTCTGCGTCGCCGGTATCTGCCACCAGCGGTCTGCCGCTAAGGGCTTGTAATTTGGTTTTGGTGGCCACTACTATGATGTTGTCTTTACCTATCGTTTTTATTACGTCTGGACTTAACTGCTGATTGCCGCGGCCAAAAATGTGGCCTTGACCGCCAATCAAAGTGATCACGAGTTTGACCGGTTGCTCAGAAATCAACTCTAACAACTGAGAGGCGGTAACATCCGACGCTAACAGTTCATGATCTTGAATAACATCCACTCCCAATAAAGTATTGGGCAACCCGAGTTCTTCCATGACAAACTCTACTGTGCTGCCAGACCCCATAATATATTTGTACTCAGGTTCCATTTCATCGATAACGTGTGCAGCGATATCCTGTAACACTAATTCGTCACTTTCTTTACCGCCCATTTTCACCGCTTGCACATACCGTAATTCTGACGGAATGGTTAACTCACCAAAACGCTTAGCTCTGACCACTCCCTGACGAAATTGCTCTTCGTCAATATCCATAACATCAGCATCACCAACCGACACCAATTCACCATCCACCAGCATTTGTAACACACGACCGGCCGCTTTAGGTGTTATGGCGTAGACACCAGAGTGAATCTTACAGCCCGCGGGCACACCTAATACAGTAGAGCCTTCTTCTATCACAGCGCATATATTTCGGGCTGTGCCATCGCCGCCAACAAATAAAATTAGATCAAGAGCCATCTCACTCATTAGTTTGGCAGCGACCTCGGTATCTTCCGGTTTAGTTGTATTGTTGTCGAGTTGAGGTGTGTGAATAATTTGATGTTCAAAACCCAACCGCTGGCATAGTGACTGACCCATATCACCAGCGACCGTGAATATTTCAACCTTGTCTTTTCTATCACTCAACATTTCTAAAGCAACCAGAGCACGGTCATTCGACTTCGCACTCGCTCCTAACGCCAGCGCTTTTTCCGCAGTCGCTTCACCGTCTGACCCTTTAAGCGCGACAGAACCGCCAAGTCCTGCCACTGGGTTAATAATCAAGCCTAATTTAAATTTACCACCTCGGCTAATACTCATGCTGCAGAGCTCCTAGAAATTTGCGTAATTGACTCCAAAGGCTGTCTACTTATTGTTAAAAACTGCTCTCGCTTTTTAGGTGCATCGCTCTTATAAAAATCAGCCAAAGCATTTATAAAGCTGGTCGCCCGCGCGGGAAAGCCGGTCTTTAAATAAGACTCAACCTGTTGCAACACTGCTTGTTGGAAAGCAATATGATCTGGCTGATTGCCATATTCATCGCCTGATAAATTGTCACAACTTACGTTAAATCTAAAACCTGCAGCAACGCAAAATGCCCACTCAATGGCTTGCGGTTTAATTTCAACTTGCTGAAATTTTTGTTGTTGTTCCGCTGTGCGCCCGTCTGGGCAATACCAATAACCAAAATCAACTTGCTGACGTCTTTTTTCACCCGCCAAGCACCAATGCGCAATTTCATGTAATGCACTGGCGTAATAACCGTGCGCAAACACAACCTGCGCATAATCTTGCGCAACAATGCCAATATCCGACTGCTGAGCTGGAAGGAATATAGGCTCATCATTACCTTTGACTAGACGCGTGTTAAAACTGGGGTAGAAGCACGAATCAAATATTGTCATTAAGTCTGTAATAGTGTGTTTAGTAGGCACTGTGAATCCGGTTAACCTTTAGTTTGTTTAACAAAAGTAGTAGAGCCTATTAATTATAATGTTTCTGACCGCGGCGAATACTGAAAATTATTTCTAGGAGTGATAACTATTATTAATGCCGCAATAAACGAACAGGTCGCAGCCCATAAAAACGTTTGTGTGCTGCCAGCACCTTCTTGCCAAGTAATGCCTGTCAGCCACGCACCTATCGCGCCACCGACACCAAACGTGACACCTAAATACATAAACTGTCCACGGTTTTGCTGCTTTTTACTAAAGTGTTGGCGAATAAAGTAAATACTGGTGCTGTGAATTAATCCAAAACTGAACGCATGAATGCACTGCGTTATTACCATCACATACCAAATATCCGCTAAGTAACCTTGGGTTAACCAGCGCACCGCGGTTAAAAACAAACAAACCGACAGCAAAAATTTCACATTAAAACGGGCCAAAATAGCGCCGGCAAACATAAACATGAACACTTCAGAAAACGTACCTAGCGCAAATAACGCTCCTATCGCAACGCCTTGGTATTGTTGCTCCGCCAAATACTTTGTAAAAAAACCAACGTAAGGCGCGAAACTCATTTGCAGCAATATCGATGCGATAAAAAACGAAACAAAACCAAAGGTCCTGCACCTAGGCCAAAAATCATCTGTACCCAATACTTCCGTCGTTGTTTCAGCGTATTGATTTTGTATTTTTACGCTCAATAACAACAGAATCAAAATACAGACACAGGCAAAATACAATATAAATATGCCACCGAGTAAATCAATCAACGCACCAACGATAACCGCAGCAACAATAAAGCCGACACTGCCGAACAACCTGACTCTATTATAAACTTTCGGGTTATCGTTCGACGCTAACAAAGAAAGAACTTCTAACTGCGACACCACTGACATAAAACACGTCAAACTCGCGACTACAAATAAAAAAGTCAGGTTTTTACTTTCGACAAAAAACTCTGGTAACAGCAGCAAAAATGTAAAGACAATACCAAGCTGAAAAAACAATAACGGATTGTGAAATTTGTCCGACAGGTGAGCCCATAACTGGCCAGTGAATACTCTTATGATGGTATAGATTGCGAACACTTGGCCAATCTCAATAGAATTAAAGCCGCGTTCAGTTAGCAAAATCGCTAGGTAGGAAATGAAACCGCCAATAAAGGCATAAAACAAAAAATTCGCTGCAGCGTATGGCCACAGCGAAATATACTTACCCACTTTATGTTACTTCTTTGCAGGAATAACTGGTGTTGAAACCACGACGTCCGCGTTTTGTCCACGGTTACGTAAAAAATGGTCCATTAAAGTTATTGCTAACATGGCTTCAGCAATTGGTACTGCTCGAATACCCACACATGGATCATGACGTCCTTTAGTGATAACTGGCTGACTATTACCGTCGACATCGATCGTTTGACCTTCAACACTGATACTCGAAGTTGGTTTTAACGCTATGTGCGCAATAATGTCTTGACCACTTGAGATACCACCTAATACACCACCTGAGTGGTTTGAGCCAAAACCTTCAGGGGTTAGCTCGTCTCTATGTTCAGAACCTTTCTGAGCAACAACATCAAAACCATCACCAATTTCAACACCTTTAACCGCGTTAATTGCCATCAAAGATTTTGCTATATCTGCATCAAGTCTATCAAAAACTGGTTCTCCAAGCCCTACAGGAACTCCGGTAGCCACAACAGTAATTTTGGCACCTACAGAGTCACCTTCTTTTTTAAGGGCGCGCATGTATTCGTCCCATTTTTCAATTGCCGCTTGGTCAGGGCAGAAAAACGGATTGGTCTCAATCAAAGACTTATCAAAGGAGTCAATTTTTAGTGGGCCCAACTGACTCATATAGGCGTATATTTCCAAGCCAATGTTTTGCTTCAACCATGCTTTTGCTACTGCTCCAGCTGCCACGCGCATTGCTGTTTCACGGGCTGACGAACGACCGCCACCTCGATAGTCACGAATTCCATATTTATGGTGATAGGTATAATCGGCGTGACCGGGACGGAATTTATCTTTAATATCTGAGTAGTCTTTTGAGCGTTGATCGGTATTTTCGATTAACAAACCAATCGACGTTCCCGTGGTTTTTCCTTCAAACACCCCCGATAAAATCTTCACTTCATCCGCTTCACGACGCTGCGTAGTAAAACGTGATGTACCAGGCTTGCGACGATCAAGATCTTGTTGGATCACAGACTCATCAATTTCTAGTCCCGGTGGGCATCCGTCTATAATGCAACCCAGCGCCAAACCGTGACTTTCACCAAAGGTGGTGACTTTAAACAACTCGCCAATACTGTTACCTGACATTATGTCCTCTACAATGTTTGTTCCCTGCAGTTAACCGCAGTTTTTGATTCTTTTTATATTTTTTGCTCACCAACCACAATGAGTGCTTAGTTAAATAACTCTTGGTGTTCTACTAGCTGTTCTTTAGTCAAACTAAACACACCCAAACCACCATGTTCAAACTCAATCCAATTAAACGGCACTTGCGGAAACTCCTGCTGCAAATGCACCATGGAATTACCAACTTCAACAATTAGTATCCCTTTGTCATTTAAGTGTTGTGCGGCTTCACGCAAAATTACACGGGTTATATCCAATCCATCTTCACCACTGCCTAAGCCTATTTCCGGCTCATGATGGAATTCTTCAGGCATATCAGCTATGTCTTCGGCATCCACATAAGGTGGATTTGAGACAATCAAGTCATACGTTTGACCCGCCACCCCTGAAAATACATCAGAATGAATTGGAATGACTCTATCGGCCACACCCAATCGATGAATGTTTTCATCGGCCACAGCAAGCGCTTCTGGACTAATATCAAGCGCGTCAACTTCAGACTCTTCAAACGCATAAGCACAGGCAACGGCAATGCAGCCCGATCCCGTGCACAAATCCATGATCCTTTGAGGCTCTTTGCCAACAAGACCTTCAAAACGATTTTTGATCAGCTCACCGATGGGTGAACGAGGAACCAATACGTCTTCATTTACGTAAAAAGGAAGACCCACAAAATACGCTTGATTGATTAAATACGCCGCCGGCTTTTTTGTTTCAATTCGCTGACAAATTAAATCGACAATGTCAGCTCGCTCACTTCGTGTTGTACGTGAAGACAAAATGTCAGGCGTCACTTGCACCGAAAGATGTAAAACATAACAAATAAGCGATAGACACTCATCCCAAGGGTTATCAGTGCCATGACCAAAATAAACGTCGGCGCCATTAAACTGAGTAACGCCCCAGCGCAATAAATCATTTACGGTTTGAAGCTCGTCAACCGCTTCTGTTGCCTTTACGTCAAGTGGCCTTTCTGGGTTCATTATTCACCTACAATCCAAGGAGTATTTTTAGCTACAAATTAGGCGCTATGATAAACTATGCGACAAAGGTAACCAAGCCAGTATTGGCAATCTGCGCAATCAAATAACAATCCGAGGATTTATGTCGAGTTTTAAAGACTTACTCAATCAAGAAAACACACTTGAAAATGAAGATGTTTCTTTTGCTGACGCTATGCGAGATATTAAACCCTTAACGCAAGACAAAATACACTTTGCCAAACTGAACAACAAGCAAAACAATGCCCGCGCTTCAATCAAAAACGTAGAAGATAGAACAGCAGATAATAAACCGTTATTGAATCGCCCTGCTCGCTTTCACTTTTCCGATCAATATGAACCACTTATTGACGAACATTCAACGCTCAGCTTCACTAAAGAAGGTACCCAGACCTACTACACCAAATTACTGCGCCGCGGCGACATTCGACCTGAAGTGATCCTCGATTTACATGGGTACACCAAAGAGCAAGCAAAATTTGATCTTGCCGAGTTAATCGCTGATTGCAAAGCGCAACATATCGCTTGTGCCTGTGTGGTACATGGTGTTGGTGGAGGAATATTAAAAAAGAAGATACCCCACTATTTGATGCAACACCCCGACGTAGCAGCGTTTCATCAAGCACCTCTCGAATGGGGCGGGCAAGGTGCGATATTGATATTAGTGGACTTAGGAGAAGAGCTCGAACACAAATTATTACGCTAAAAGTACGATAAAGAGCCTCAAACCTTAGCGCTATAATTTACAACATTTGCTCTGGCGCAAGCAGCGCTTTAAGTTGACCAGACCACTTGTCCAAGTCTACTTTTATTTGAGCTACGCCAGCTGTTGCCATAATCGGTGTATAGGTTGTTAACTCACCAATCAAGTAACTGACTAAAGGCATATGAGATACACACAAAATGTTTACATCTTCTTGTGGGTTTAACACATCTACTTTGGCTAACAAAAAGTCCATGGCACG